>JBCBGZ010000010.1:29944-64400 GCA_038526245.1 Pseudomonadota bacterium | reverse complement strand
CCGTCACGACGCTGCTCTCATTCCTTGGCATTCTGGTGCTTGTGGTTGCCTGTGTAAACTATGCGAACCTCGCGACCGCCCAGGCCACGAGCCACGTGAAAGAAGTCGGCATGCGGAAGGTGCTTGGCGCCGGCCGGAACGAGATCTGGGGCCAGTACTGGTTCGAAGCTCTGGTCCTTGCCGCCATTGCCGCCATCGCATCGCTGGCGTTGATTTGGCTCGCCGCTCCCCTGATCGCCCAGGTCACCTTCATAGACCTCCGCACAGGACTTTTCAGCTCGCCCACACCACTGATCGTCGTGGCGATTGCCGTGTGCCTGGTTTCACTGATCGCCAGCCTCTACCCGGTGCTCATCGTGTCCCGCGTGCGCCCAGTGGAAGCCGTCCGAGCCGGATCGATGAAAGGGGGCCCGAAGAAAGCGATCCTTGTGCTGATCGGTGCCCAGTTTGC
The DNA here is from genome assembly GCA_038526245.1 of Pseudomonadota bacterium. Taxonomy (GTDB): domain Bacteria; phylum Pseudomonadota; class Alphaproteobacteria; order Caulobacterales; family Hyphomonadaceae; genus UBA5336. The sequence goes on along the minus strand of JBCBGZ010000010.1, from coordinate 63,949 downwards.
CGTCGCCAGCTGGCTGCTGATCGTCCTCACAGTCGTCAATGGCCAGAACAGTTTCCTGCGCCAATCCAATCTGGGTGGGGAAGACGTGATTGTCTTCGCGACAGATGACGACAGCCGCGCCATTGGCTCTGACGCCCTTCGAGATGATCTCGCTTCGAGCGCTGCCGTGAAGAGCGTGACCGAGATCGACTATCTGCCCTGGTCAAACTACGACAATTATTTGGGCTTCACGCGTCAGGCCGATGGCGGCGGAACGGGCATTTCTGTCTTCCAATCCCGTGTTGGCTTCGACTTCTTTGAAACCTTCGACACAGAACTCGTGGCCGGTCGCGTGTTCGATCCCGAACGCAATGATGGCACGTCTGAACTCTACGCGTCAGAAGACCCGGCTGACCTACTGCAGATCGTGGTGAACACGCCGCTGGTGGAACAGCTGGGGTTCGAAAGTCCCGGTGAGGCGATTGGTGAAATCATCTACTTCACGCGGAACTTCCAGGATACGACAGGCATCTCGGTCCGGCTGGAGATCATCGGTGTGATCGAGCCCAAGCCGCTGGTGTTCTCGGCAAACGAGAACCGGGCCAATGCCTACGTCCTGAGGCCATCTGAATCCTTCTACCTCGTCGCGGCGAGACTTGATGGTAATCGAGTTGAGCGGGGGCTTGATGAACTTCGGGCAGCCATTGAAGCCCGAAACCCAGAAGCGCTCGCGAAATTCCAATTCATGGACGAGGTTTTCGAAACTGGCTTTCGCACCTTCAACGCCGTCAACAGCGCCTTTCTGATACTGTCCGTCCTCGCTTTCATGGTGTCGCTCATTGGCCTTTTCGCCATGGCTGTCTTCATCGCGAACCGACGGCGTCACGAGATCGGGGTGCGAAAGACACTGGGTGCCACAACGGGCGAGGTCACTCGCCTCCTCCTAAAGGACTTCACGATACCGGTTCTCATCGGAAACCTGATCGCGTGGCCCATCGCTTACTTCAGCGCAAACGCCTATCTGAGCACGTTTCTGGAACGGATCCCGCTCACGCCTCTCCCTTGGATCCTGTCGCTGATCATCACCCTGATCATCGCCTGGATCGCAGTGGGTGGTCAGGCTTGGCGAGCGGCACGCGTCAAACCCTCGGAGGTGCTTCGCTATGAATAGTCGCAACACACTTTCGGTCGCCACAGCTGCAATTGCTCTTAGCGCCTGTGCGACGCCCCCTGCTGACCTGTCAGCCGTAGCAGAGCCCGCACAAGCCTACCGGGACGCCATTCCGGCGAGTTGGCAGGGCATTGAACAGGGACAATCTACCCCGGTGGACTGGGTTGAGGCCTTCAACGACCCGCTTCTAAGTGCACTCGTATCCGAAGCGCTAAGCAACAATACCGACCTGACCCAAGCCATGGCTCGAAGAGATCGTGCCCGAGCCCAGTTGCGGGCATCGCGCTCCGCTCTCTTCCCTTCCCTCAGCTTTGATAGCCGCGGCCGGGAGGCCTCTGGTTTTGATGGCGGTTCCTCCAGCGCGCTTTATCAGGGCTCCCTCACCGTCAGCTACGAGATTGATCTTTGGGGACGACTGCGACATGCGCGAGTTGGAGATCTGTTGTCCCTAGAGGCCGCGGAGGCGGATCTGGACGGGGCGAGGAGACTGATCGCGGCCAGCGTGGTGGAGGCCTACGTGGCGGCCATTGAGGCCCGGGAACAGGCTCGCGTCGCCGAAAACACGTTCGAACAGCTCGACCAGACACTGCGCTTCATTGAGGCGCAGTTCGAGAGAGGTCTTCGGTCCGGGCGCGATATCGCCTTGATCAGGGCAGATGTGGAAACCAGTCGCAGCGCCATTGCAGTAGCCAAAAACGCCGAACGGGATGCGCTGCGCGCACTGGAGACTCTTGTGGGCAGGTACCCTGATCTGTCCACGGAGCTTGCAGAGACCCTGCCCATCGTCCCTCCCGCTCCTGGCCTCGGTTTGCCGCTCGATATTCTAGCCAAAAGACCTGATCTCGTCGCTGCGGAGGCACGATTCCGAGCCTCTCTGTCGCGAGCCGATGCCGCGCGTGCAGCTCAGAGGCCACAGTTTAGCCTCTCGGCAGGAATCAACGGCTCTTCAGCAAAATTTGATGACATCCTGGACCCTTCAAGCTGGGCACGCGCTGTGACGGGCAGTTTAGCCGGGCCAATTCTTGATGCAGGACAGCGCAGGGCCAATGTGGATCTGGCTGATGCGGACGTAGTGGAGGCCCTTTCGGTTTACGAGAGTCTCTTGCGGGATGCTTTTATTGAGGTCGAATCCGCCCTTGATGAGCAGGACACGCTTGTGGAACAGGATCGCGCTATCGGAATTGCGCTCTCTGAAGCTGAGCAGGCCTCCCGTTTCACACGTTTCAGCTATGACAATGGCGAAGGTGACTTGCTGGATGTCCTGGCGCTCCAACAACGCGTCGCAACGCTGGAAAGTGACGCCGTAAGGATCAACCGGCAGCGCCTTGAGCAGTACACTGCACTATCACTGTCGCTTGGTGGGCGACCGGTGGCCCGGTAGATGATCACCCCCAAAAGGAAACACCAAGTCCCAAGTTGAATTAACGCGGTCGCCCGATACCGTGACGACTGGTTTTACGCCCATTTGCGCCATCCAGACCCGATGTGACGTCCGGCTCGAACTCGCCAGAAAGTGTGCTCGCATCGCTGGAGTGATCCGGTTCGGTGCTTGCGTCGAAACTCGGGCGACATAGACTTTGGCGCGACAGCGAAAGGCGCAAAATCATGACAGCAAGTCCAGACGCCATCGCCGCCCTGGCCGCGTCCGATATGTTTGGTGGGCTCGAAGCACGGGCGCTTGAGGCGCTGGCAGATCGCGGGCGGATACGGCCCATGGCGCGCGGCGAAGTGCTCTTCTCCACCGGCGATGACAGCCAGAGCCTGTATGTTGTCCTGTCGGGCCGGGTCCTGCTCAGCCGTATCACAAGTGAGGGCAAAGAGATCGCCCTGGCTGCCATGGAAACCGGCGGTGTCTTTGGCGAAATGTCACTGATCGATGGCGAGCCGCGGTCTGCCGATGCCACCGTGGCAGAGAAAGGTGACGTGTTCGTTCTTGACCGGGGTGCATTCCACGCCGCGCTCAACGCCGAGCCATCCATTGCCGTCAACATGCTCAAAGTGCTCGGCCAGAGGCTGCGGGCAACGAACCGGCTTGTTGAAAGCGTGTCATTCCTTGAACTCGGCCCGCGACTGGCGCGCCTAATCCTGATTCTCGCTTCCCGTGGCGAACACACCAACGATGGCGAGATCGTCCTGCCTGCGCGCTATACCCAGGGCGAACTGGCCAAGCGAATTGCCGCAAGCCGGGAGAGCGTGTCAAAGCAGGTTGCCAAGTGGTCACGCGACGGAGTGGTGCGCATCGAGGATGGCCGTATCGTTCTCGTGGATCTCGAACACATTAATTTTCTAGCCGATGACATGGACCTGGAACTATAGGGCTCGCCAAAAGGGCCGCTAGCTCGCCGCGCACTCGCCCAATGGCCTACCAGCGCCGGGAAAGGCCGATGGTCAGTCGGCTGTCAGACGCTGGCTGGCCTAGCCGTGTGGGGTTGTCATCGGACGAGACAAGCTGACCATCCAAGCGGAGCTGCCAGGACTTGTCTTGCGTCTCGAAGGCGATGCCACCGGCGAGAACGAAAGCCTCGTCCAATTTTAACAGGTTGCCGGCATCGGCGGACCGCTCTCCGAGATAGGAGAGTGACGCCTCTGCTCGGAAGAAGCGCGGATCGACCCATGTGAGGCCGAGACGCGCTGACTGTTCGGGTATAACCGGAAGGTCTGCTCCATCGAAGGCGCCGCCATCAATCTCCCCCCGGTTGACGGCATAGAGCGCGGTCACGGCAAGACGGTCCTCAAGGCGAATGTCTGCGCCCAGCGCCATGCGTGTCGATTTCGCATTGCTGGCGAAGAAGGCGGCCTGGTCCAACCGTTCGCCTGCAAGGCCGGTGCTGGCGTTCTGAAGGTCCTGGTGCTCCAGCGTCGCGTGCAGGAAGACGCGCTCGGTCACCTCCCCTTCAAGGCGCAGGATCGCACTATCGGTGCGTTCGGAGGTCACGCCGATATTCTCCGTCGGTAGAAGGCCCAGCGTGCCGATGGGCGCGATACTGTCGACGCCGGGCAATAGCCGTGTGCGCTGAAGCGCAAAGCGCAGCTGGCTGCGTGCGCCTCGCAGGGCAAGGCCAATTCGAGGGTCTGCCGAGAGCGTTTCATCGCTGAGCGAAGCCTCAATGCCGCGGACTGAAAAGTCTTCCTCAATCCAGACAGGGAATAGACCTGCCTCGATCACCATGCCGGCTGATGTCTCCCAAGTGCCCAGCGCATGCCCCTGGAGCGCACTGCGGTCGGCATCAGTTGCCGTGGAAAGCGGCGCGGCGACACCCAAGTCGAACGGAATGGCGACGCCGCCAGCCCCGAAGTCGGCAACGGCCCCTGCTCCGGTTACGCTTAACGCCAGCTCGCTGATCCGGGTCTCTGCTTCGGTGCGGCCGTATTCGAGACCAATGGAGAAATCGCCCTCGCCACGGCTGAGTATCTGTCGCGCTTGCAAGGAGATTAGGGTGGCGTCGCTACTGATCCGGGAAACGGGGTCCAAATCGTCTTGAATTGACAATAATCCGATCCCAACCTGGTCGGTCGTTGGGAAGGACGCTGGTGCATCGACAGCAAGGATGAAGGCGTTGGGCTCGCTAAGGGTTGTGTCAAACAGATCGCGCGACGCCAGGTCCTGAGCATTCTGCAAGCCGAGCGAAACCGCCAGGGAATAGTCCAGCGGATCAAGGCCGCTTCCAAAAGCCGAAGGATTTCTGAAGGCGCGCCGGGCTGAACCTCCAGTCATCCGCAGCATCAGGCGGTCTGTGAAACTATGACTGAAGACATAGCCAAGCTCTGCAACTGTATTCAGCGTCTCTTCGGTGTCATCGCGGTCGATGTTGCCGAATGCGCCGGGTAATTCCGCGTCTTGATAATCCAGTGTCAGCCGCCCGATGAAGCTGTGTTGGCCGTCGCGCACGGTGCCCCCACGCAAGGAGAGAAGCGCTGATTGGCGCGTGTCATGGTCAACCGGGCCCGTGTCTTCGGCTAGAGTGAGGAAGCCTGCCACGGCAATAGGTTGGTCTGGCGTCCGGATGAAGCGTTGGGTGTCGCTCGTGAGCTGGTAACGCGACGCCCCGTCCGCGCCAATGCTGACCGAGGCGTCCAGTGTCTGTTGTGTCATCGGCGCGCGGAAAAAGGTCGCGAACCGGTTGGGATAGGTGACAGACAGGGGATCGAGCAGGAGGCCAATACTGGTGGAAGACTGCCGGGCGACACCATTGGGGAAAAGCTGGGCGTAGCCGAAGGCACTGTTGGCGTCGGCCTGCGCCAGAGCGAGGCTGGAATAGTATTCACCCTGAGCTGGAAGGCCCGCATATTGGAAGGCTCCGCCGATATCGATGCGCCCGCTCTGGCTAGCGGGCAGTTGCACCAGACCTGCCGCAGCGTTCCGGCGCTTCGCGTCCCAGGCGGACCGGGCGTATACGATAGCCGCATCAGCCCGATATTGGTCCTGCGCCATCGCCGAGGCAATCCGCGCAGAGACCGGATTGTTGGGGTCCAGGCGAACGGCGTTTTCGATGACGTTGAGCGCAACGCCATGGCGGTTGGCCTGCCAATGGGAAATTGCCTCCAGTTGCGCAATGCCGGGCCGGTTCGGGCTTGCGGCGATGACCCGGCCTGCCGCGAGGCTCGCCGCGTCGGGCTCCCCGGTCATTAGATCACGAATGGCGAGCACGCTTTGGACTTCGGGGTGCGAAACCAGCGGCGAATCGGCAAATGGCGAGAGCGTCGCATCAGCCAGGTCCAGTCGACCCATGGTGAGATGCACGAAGGCCTTCCCGGCAATGGCGAAAGGCTCCGTGGGGTCGAGGGCAAGTGCCGTGTTGTAAAGTGCCAACGCGTCCTGGAGATGTCCCTGGGCGGCCTTCACCTGGGCGAGGGCTGCAACGGAGACGACCCGCTCCGGGTTTAGCGCCGTGGCCCGCTGGAGGGCGGACTGGATTTCGAGCGGGTCTGCTGACCCAGCTGCCGAAAGATAGAGTGCGCGCCAGTGCCACGCCGGTGCGGCCTCTGGGGCCAGCGTTACCGCCTGCAGGGTCTGCGTAGCCGAAGCCGCATCATCGCCTTGAAGCGTAGCAATCTGAGCGATCAACAGAGGTGCACGCCAATCGTCCGGCGCGCTGATCGGGGCGACGTTTGCAAGGGTGCGCGCCTCCTTGTAACGTCCTGCATAGGCCTCAAGGAAGGCGCTCAGGGCGAGGGAGGTTATGTCTTCGCCATGGCTCGCCCTGTAGACGCCGAGTCGTTCGACCGCGGTCGGAAAGCGTGCCAGGTCGATCGCTGCGCCAATGGCGCCAGCATCGGCCAGTCGGCGTTCGGCAGGTGACAGATCGTTTCGTGGCAGAGCGGTAAGTGCAGCTTCAGCCGCCTGCGCCTGTCGTTGCATGAGATTGGCCAGCGCGCTGGCGAGGGCGGCGCTGGCTGAGTTGCGCGGCCCCGCAGCTAAGAGCATTTCCATTGCCTCGCGGGGGCGTTCCGCGGCCAGTGCACTCCAAATGGGTGCCATCTCCGTCGATGTGCCGTTTGCAACCTCCGTAATGGGCAGGAAGGTCACCCAATCAGAGCGCGGAGTGATCGCCCAGCGCGGCCTGTCCTGCGAAATGACCAAAAGCTCGAACTCGGGTGCCTGGCCCGGGCGCGCAACGGCTGCCGCGCCGGCATTGACCTGGAGTTCGCCGAGATCATTGAAGAACCGGACCTCACCATCCAGAACTACAAGCCGGGACGTGCCGTCGCTAGCCACCTCCATGAACCAGTCTGTTCCGCGGATCGCGGCCGTGGCCGTTGGTGTCTCAATGATGACACCCTGCTCAGGACGGCTTGCCCGTGACCAAAGACGCCCGGCATCCAATTGCAGCCGTCGCGGGCCACCGGCCGTCCCCGGGTCTGCAACGGCCATGCGGGAATTGGCATGTAAGCGGATGTAAGTGCGGTCTTCAAAGGCAATCCCAAGCCCGCCGAAAGCGCCCGTACGCAAAAGGTCTCCCGCGCTGAGGTCCTGGCCGAGGGCGACATCGCGCCAGTCACCAAGTTCCACTGGCGTGAAGTCTTCCTCGCCTTTCACATCGACCACATCGGCAACAATGGGCATCTGCCGGGTTTCGAGGATCTGGGCCTGAGCAAGGCCAAGGCCCGCCCAAGCCCACACGCTCGCAAGAAGGCAGGCGAGCCGCACAACAGCTAAACTTGACGTCATGTCCTTGTCTCCCTTTTGTAAGACGCTTCTGGAGGCGCCTAGATGTCAAGCCGCAGCAACCATGGCGCGAAGCCTGCCGGGCGGTCTCGGGATTTGCGGGTGCTTTTGTTGACCGCAGGCTGGAGCCTTCTGGCTTGGCTTGGCGCTCTGATTGTAGACAGACTCGGAGCGCTGGATGGCTTGGACCATACGCTCATAGATGGCGTGGCATCTGTGTCGAATGACGCGGCATTGCGCGACGACATCCTGATCGTGGCCATAGACCCCCAGAGTTTTCAGGATGTTGGCCTTGCCTGGCCCTGGCCGCGTCGCATCCATTCCCAGCTTCTCGATGCGGCTCGAGAGGCAGGCGCAAAGGGGGTGGTATTCGATATCGTTTTTGATGCACAAACGCCGGACGATCCGAGGTTTGCCGAAGCGATAGTGGCCTTTGGGCCCGTCGTTCTGGCTGCGGAACGAAGTATTGTCGAAACGCCCTATGGCACGGTGGAAACCGAAGCCCGGCCAGCGCAAGTTCTTGCCGATGCGGCGCGCGCTGTAGGATTTGCCTCACTCCCACTCGATGGGGATGGTCGGCTGCGCCGATTGCCCATGGAGTCCGAAGACCTTGCCAGGGTCGCAGCCCGTGTGTTCGGCGACACCTCAGGCGGGCCACCTCTAGGACAATACATTCGTTTCCAGCCAACACCCGGTCCCATGCGGGTTTCCTACTATCAGGCACTCGCGCCGGATACCGCGCTTCCGGAGGACGCGTTGCGCGGAAAAATCCTGTTGGTGGGCCTCGCCCTACCGGCTAGCCCCACGGGAACCCAGACGGGCGATACAGTGCTCATGCCGGGCCACGTGGCGGGCCCAGTCGCCCAACCCGGTGTGGTGGCGCAGGCCCACGTGCTGGCGTCGCTATTGAACAATGATGCGCTGCGCGTCTCGCCAGCCTGGTTCGGCGCGCTGATCGCGCTCCTCGCTTTTATATTGAGCGCAGGAGTGGGGTTCGCCATGGCACGGTCGATCGCCAGTGGGTCCGCCCTCGCGATTGCAGGCGTAGCAATGATCGTCCTCATTGCCTGGCTTATGCGTCAGGCGGGATGGGTGGCTGCACCTTCGGCAACGCTATCGGGACTGGCCATCGCCTCCCTCGGCCAACTCGCCATCATTGGCGGTGCAGCAGCGGTTGCGCGACGCCGCCTGGCAGCCGGGTTTGCGCGATACGTCGCCCCGGACATCATGCGCCGGATTTTGGCAGCACCAGAGCCGCCCGAACTTGGCGGCGAGGAAAGGGACATCTCAGTTATAGTCACAGACCTCGCAGGTTTCACCGACCTGATGGAGCACCTCGACCCGGCGGACGGGGCTAACCTGGTGCGCGACTATCTCGACCGGCTCGGCAGCGTGGTACTGGCCCATGGCGGGATGATTGATCAATTCATCGGCGACAGCGTCGTTGCGCTCTTCAACGCGCCGCTGGAGCAGGCCGATCATGCGTCTCGGACCGTCGCTTGCGTCGCTGCACTCGACGAGGCCGCCGAGGCGTTCCGCCTTGAGCAGGCGGGTCGCGGAGTCGAAATCGGCGTGACCCGCATCGGCGCGGCAACCGGCATGGCCGTGGTTGGCAATTTCGGCTCTCGCGAGCGCTTTCACTACACGGCCATGGGCGACGTCGTGAACACCGCTTCACGGCTTGAGAGCGCGAACCGCGAGACGGGAACACGCGGGCTCATTGATGGGGCGCTGTTCGAAAAGGCCGGAAAACCTGGAGCATTTCGACCAGCAGGTGAGGTGAGCCTCAAGGGCAAGGCCCTGCCTCTTGCGGTGTACACGCTCAGCACCTGACGCGTCGCAATCAAAAAAATTCTGGGGTGTGAGCCGGTTCACATCGCCCTGAGCGGGGGTCGGGCAAAACAGGCTCATCGGCGGAACATCAAACCAACCCGCTGACCAACCTGAAAGGAACAAAGCCATGAACATCGCAACGAAAATCGCTCTCTCCGCCCTGGCCCTCGTTACCGCTGCCACAGGCACCGCCGCCGCCCAAGACTACATGGACTGGTCGAGCATGTCCTCAGGCGGCCTCGAAATGGTCGACCAGTGGGGTTACGTGCACACCGTCGATCCCTGGGCCCACGACTCGCAGGTCGACTTCTACGGCAATGTGGTCTCAAGCTACGGCTACGAAATGGACCCGATGATCGGATACTCGGCCCTGACGCCGGCGTGGCAGGACAATTCATTCTCAGCCTACAATCCCGATCCCACCGGCTTCCTGAACAGCTCGCCTTATGAGAGCCCTTCCAACTCCCATGAGTCCTTCATCAACATGATCCACGAATAGGGTGTAAGGGACGCACGCGGAGGCAGCCCGGCAGAAATGCCGGGCTGTTTGCGTTGGGCCAGAACGGAGTTTTTGGCGATGTGAGCCAGTTCACAGCGCGTGCGCGCAGTCCCTGTCATCTTGTCCCTGTCGCCAAAGCGCAGACGTCACAAACAAGGAACAGGACCCATGAAACGCTTCACCACACTTCTCGCAGCCACAGTCATCTCCCTTGCTGGAACAGCTGCCGCCCAGATGCCAGGTTTTGGACAGGGTGGTCAGCAGCAACCCGGCATGCAGCAGCCCCAAAATCCCAATGGCCAGCGTGGCTTCACTCCGCCCGGTGCCACCAATCTTCAGTCCCTCAGCGGCGGTTGGTACTACAGCTGGCAAGGCGGCGCTGACCAGTCGCCCTTCCAGGTTCAGGTAGATGCGTCTGGTCGTTTCCAGGCCCGCAGCAGCGTGACCACCATTCAGGGCCAGTTCAACGGAATGGCCGGCCAGGGCATGGCCGTCTCCCAGGGTCAGAATGGCCGACCTATGCAGAACGCGGTGCAACTGCGCTTTGACGGCCAATGCCACATTCAGGTGATGATGATTGGCAGTAACGGGCGCCCAGCCGGACAGGGCATGTTCCACGTGAACCATCGCCCCGGAGAGCCTTGCCCGCGATAGATTACTTGCCTTCTCCTGAAATCGTGCCCGCGGATCGTTCCGCGGGCACTTTCGTTCGCTCTTGAATTTCCACAAAACGTCGACGTGAAAAGCAATTGCGGCGCGAGATTGCCGCCCGAGGATCTCCAGTTCGGCGTCGACGGCGCTGCAGCCAAGCCATATCCTGCAATAAATCGCCGATGGTGCGCAGGTGGGTGGCGCGGCCGAAGAAGAGATTTTTCAGCGTGTGAGCCACCTCACAGCGGTGCGGCGAGTCTTCCGGCAGATTGGGTTCATCAACAGCAACCCAAGTCCCAAGGAGACATCCATGACCATCCGCAAAACCCTCACCACAGCCATCGCTGCCGCCATTGCCGCTGCAAGCCTCGCCACCGCCAATGCCCAAGGCTTCGGTCAGCCCCAACAAGGCGCGGCTGGCTTCCACGGCGCATCGAAGGCCTCGCCCGCAGTCGCAGCCCGTTTCAACAATTCCTCCTACCGGATCATCCAGGGCAACATCATGATGGTCGTCAGCTACAGCCTGAACGGAGAATGCGGCGCCACTATGGGCGGTCGCACCGGTGGCCGCAGCATCTCGACCCAAGCCTGCGCCTATTCTGTTCAGGAGATTGCACCGGGCCGGGTCCAAATGCGCTCCAGCGTCACTGTAAATGGTCAGACGTCCCAGGACACGACCACTCTGCAACTGCGCCCCGATGGCAGCATGGTTGATGAGAAATACCGCGCCCACATGGTCCGCATCCAGTAGCAGCGGATGAAGCCCCCTTCGCCCCGCCCCAACCGTTTCTGCATCGGCGGAGACGGTAAGGCGACCAAGGGGGGAGTTATCCTGAATGCGCCGCTTTCGCGGTGCTTTCAGCGTTTCTGAGTGGCGTGAACACAAACACTCAAGTCGGACAAATGACGTTTCAATTCCCGAACACACTCATCTAGGGATCAAGGCCAAAGGCTGGAACGGGCCAACTCCTATCCTCGAACTTGCTGATTTCGTATGTCTGGTTTTGCGCCCACTCGAGCCGACCGGGCCGGCCAAAAGGAGAGGCGCGAATTCGCCGATTGCCGTCGGATTGCACGGGGCGGTCGGTGTCTTGGTTCAAGCGAGTTCGAGCCGCTCGCAGAGCGCGGCCAGCAACATTTGGGCGCCTGGAATTGGGATGTCGTTTAGCATCTTGAACAATTGAGGAGGTGACACAGTCCTCCTTGGCAGTTCGGTTTTAGTCACCCGAAACAGACGCGGGCGCCTGATCAGCATCGCGCACGATGCGAAAACCGACATGGGATGTGCCGAATGACAAGTCCTGAGCCTGACGGGCGGCGGGCCTGAAGCGGAAACAATAGGATGAGGCGCACAGGAAGGATCCGCCCTTGATCGTGCCGACGGCGACACCCGGCTGGCTCGGATCAAGGCCGTTTGCGCCGGCCAGGCTCCTGTCGCGTTCGGCATGGGATGGCGCGAAGGGCGTCGCTGTCCATTCCCAGACATTGCCGATCATGTCGTACAGCCCGAAGCCATTGGGCGGATAGGACGCAACCGGCGCGATGCCGGCGAAACCGTCACCACCTGTGTCTTCAATCGGGAAGAGTCCCTGCCAGGTATTTGCCCGTTCGGTCAGGGCCTTGCCCTCTGCCGCGTCCCAACCGAGAAGCGCACCGTCCATGCCGCCGCGCGCGGCGAATTCCCACTCGGCCTCTGTTGGAAGTCGTCCACCTGCCCAGGCCGCAAAGGCTTCGGCGTCGGCCCTGGCAACGTGTACCACTGGCGCATCCGGATGCGGGGCGCCACCGTCAGGCTCCATCGGATTGCGCCAGTTTGCCCCTTCGACGAGGTGCCACCAGCCCAATTCCCGTCGACTGGCGATATCCGATCCGGAGAAGACCGCAGATGCCGGCGGGAGGTCAATGCCAGGGCCGCCCGCTTCATCCGCACGCCAGCCCTTTTCAGCGCGCGTTACATAGCCGGTCTCGGCGACGAAACGTGCAAACTGCGCATTGGTGATTTCGGTGGCCGTGATTTCAAAGGCGTCGATGCAGGCTTCATGGACGGGTGCCTCCTCCGGATAGGCCCGGGCCTCGCCCATGGTGAAACACCCACCGTCCAATGGGACCCAGCGTAATTCTCTTGCCTGAGCAAAGACCTCTCCGGAGACCAGGAGCGCGAGCACGAAGAGCGTTGCGCGCTTCATGCTCAGGGCGCCTCATAAGTCCTGCGCCAGTCCTCGATGTCAGCCTTGAAGCGCGCGACCTTGGCTGGATGGCGTTCAGACACATCGACAAGCTGGCCCGGGTCGTTCACCAAGTCATAGAGCGCCGTCTCGCCGCTTTGCGGCAGCCACACGAAGTGCCAGCGCTGGTCGCGCCGGTAATAGCCTGATCTGGGCGCCCCCATATGATCGTCGGTGAAATCGTCGGGTTCGCCGCGAAAATTCGTGCCTGCCCGATGCTGGGTCAGACGACCGACAAAGAACGCCCGCGCGCCCGGAACATCGTCGCCTTCGATGAGCGGACGAAGCGAATAGCCCGGCAAACCGTCAGGCACCTCAACACCAGCATAGTCCAGTATGGTCGGCATGACATCGAGTGCACTGGCCAGCGATTCTGTATCACGCATGGGGATGATCTCGCCGCGCCAGTAGAAAATGATGGGCGTGCGGAAGGCGGTCTCGAAGAATGAGCCCTTCCCCCGCGGGCCGCCATTGGCAAAGGTGACGTGGTTGTCGATGTATTCCACATCGGCGTCCTGTTCCCAGCCATTGTCGTTGATGTAGACGATCAGCGTATTGTCGAGCAGGCGCTCTTCGCGCAGGGTATCTAGCAGCTCGCCCACACCCCAATCGAACCAGGCAATGTTGGCATAGTAGAGCTTGGCTGATTCCGACAGATCGTCACGATCCTCGAAATACTTGTAGAACCGATCCGGCGCGTTGAGCGGTGTGTGCGGCAGGGCCGGTCCATACCAGATGAAGAAGGGCTGCTCCGCATTGTCGCGGATGAAGCGCTCGACCGGCTCCATCGTGTCGCGGCCAATGCGCTGGCCGTGACCGCCCATGAATGTGAAGAACCAGCGATCGCCGAGTTCGGCCGCATCGCGCCACTCCCACGCTTCCGTCATGCCATGGGTGAATCCGCCATGGGAATAGGACTGCTCCCACCACTTTCCGCTCTGGTGCGAGACATATCCAACCTCGCCGAGACGTCGCGGCAGTGTTTGAAACTGCTCAATCGCAGATGTCTCGAATTGCTGGCGCAGCATCCGGCGCTCGAGATCGGTATCGACATCTTCTGGCAGTTCAGCCCGCGCCATGGCCGCGTCTGCGATCTCACCCATGCGCTGCTCGTACTGGACCGGATAAAGACCCGTGATCAGGCTCTGCAGGGTCGGTCGGCAGAAATTCGAGGTGGCATGGCCGACTTCGAACACCGCACCACCTTCGCCCAGAATGTCCATGTTTGGGGTCAGGACGTTGTCGTCGCCCAGAAATCCGAGATAGGGCCAGCCGAGGTCGTCCGCGATGATCAGAACCACATTCGGCGGACCATCGGGGCGGCGTGGCTCCACAGTACGGTCGATCTCTCCGGCAAAGGTCTCATCGTAAACGCCGTCGAAATCGAATGCTTCTGGCGTCTCTGAAGACGTACCGTTCACAGCGCACCCTGAGAGCGAGAAAAGCGCTACGACCAGAAGCGCCTTGAAGTGGATTGCAAATATTTTCATCGCCCAATCCTCAAAGACGAATTTATCTCACAGACAATAATGCAGACAGGCTCTCCGCCACGTCAAGGGGGTTGCAAAATTTTGCAATCTTCTGTCCCGCGTTGCGCCTATCGTTTGCCGGATCCGAGCGCTACATCCCGTCAGTGGGTCCCGCCACACGCTTTTCGGCATCAAGATTGATGCTCATCATGACGGATCGCGGCATGCCGCTCCTGTTCGTAGCGGCACGATGAAAGTTACAGTCGCCATGGAAGGGCACATCACCGGTCTCATCGGGTGGATCGTCAATGGCAAAGCCCCGCGCCTCCATTCCCCCGCTGATCGCGGCTTCACTGTCATCGAAAATTGGCAGATCACTCCCGAACACTTCGCGATGGCTGGCCGTGTAGAACCCAAGCGGCTGATCTCCGCCCAAAGTCAGACATCGGTCTTGTTGAAACAGTTGTCCACTTCGGGCCACTAGCAGCCCTCGAATTTGCCGATTTCCTATGACTGGTATTGCGCCCATTCCAGTCACTGGCAGCCCCCCATAAACAAAACTTATCCGCCCCCCTGTCCCGCGGGCCTATACTCGCGGCCATGGATGCGGCTTTGTTTTCCTTTCAGCGAGTGTGGACGCTGGTGTCGGGGGTGCTTGCGGCGCTCTCGGCCCTGCCCGGCCTTGCGCGCGGATCGCTGGCGGGTGCGGTCTGGGGCCGGGCCTTTGCCGAGCTGCGCCTGGCCGAAGCGGCGGCGCGCCGGGCCATTTTCGCGATGGCCGCGGCGCATGATTTCACGCCGCCGCCCCCGCCCACGGCCCTGCCGCCGGCGGACGACGACCCCGCTCCGCGGGCCGGGCGCGCGCCGGGCCGCGCCAGCGCGCCCTTTTCCCTGTCCGATCCCATCCGCCTCCCCCGTCTTCCAAACCCATCTGTTGAACCGGCCCTGCTCGCCCCACCAGACGGCGGGGACGCCATCGCGCACCCGACCGCCGGGCTGCAGGCCCGGATGGACGCGCTGGCGGCCGTGCTCGCCGATCCGGGCCTCGCGCTGGAACGGTATCTGAGGCTGCGCGCGCGGCCCCGCCGGCACATCTTCTCGCGCCCTGCCGCGCCGCGCCTGCGGCCGGGCAACCCGCCGGGCTTTATCCGCGCGCGGTGGTTGGACTGGGAGATGGATGTGCTGATGGAGATTCATGCCCTGGCCGGAAAGGCGCAGGCCGCTTCGCCCCTTGTGCCCTCGCCCGCGTGAGAAGGCCCTGCTGCGTGCGCGCGGTGGGGCTCAGGGCGCGCGCTCGAGGCGGGTCAGGAACTCGTCTATGGCCCGGGCGGCAACCGGCTCATCCAGGATCGGCGCATGTCCAACGCGGGGGACGGTGACCGACTGGGCATCGGGGTGCCGGCGCATCATGCGCGCGACGGTTTTTTCCGAAAGAATGTCGGAGGTTGCCCCCCTGAGAACGAGCAGCGGGAACGGTTTGGTGGCCGCAAACAGGCGCCACATGGCAAACCGCGTGCGCCAGTTCGGGCGAACATCGCTCACGGTGCGCGTAATCGCGGGGTCGTAGTCGAACACGACTTCTCCGGCATCCGTCTCTCGGCACGTCCGCTTGGCAAACGCCATCCAGTCGCTGGGGCCGAAATCGGGGAAAACGTCAGATTGCGTGTCAGCGATGGCGCGGGCAGCCGCCTCCCAGCTGGCAAACGGCGCCACATTGCCCGCATAGCCCGCGATCCGGTCGAGCCCGGCTTGCTCCAGGACGGGGCCCACATCGTTCAGGGCGGCGCCAAGGATCCGTTTGCCGGCCAGGCGTGCCATCACCATGGACATCAGCCCGCCCATGGACGTGCCAATCAGAGCGACCCGGGCAATGCCCAACGTGTCGAGCAGCGCGATCATATCCTTAGCGTAGACAAGCGGGGTGTAGCTTGCCGGATCGGGCGCCCACGCCGATCGACCGCGGCCGCGAACATCGACACTGATGTAACGCCGGTTCCCACCGATGGCGTCGATCAAGGGCTCAAAGTCTTTGTGGTTGCGCGTCAGGCCGTGCATGCACAACACGGTCAGGGGCGCATCCACAGGTCCATGGGACTTTGCATAAAGCGAAAGCCCGTCCGGCGCCGTGTAGGTGATGTCTGTCATCTGGCTGTCCTCAGCCCCAAGGTCCCATTAACGGCGCCGGTGTGGCGCCGCCCGGTGTCCTGGCTGCCCCAGCTCTGTGACCGGGGCGGATTGGGCCTAGAAGCTGAAGTCGATCCCGACGGTCACGGTGCGCGGATCGCCATAGAATGCGGTCAGCGTGCCTTCCTGGCCCAGCGTGGGTGTAAAGCTGCCGTCCGGATTGATCGCCACGAAATTATACCCCGCCACGATGTAGCGCTCATCGGTCAGATTCTTGCCGGTAAGATTGACACCCCAATTGCCCGACGCCGCCTCCCAGCGCACCGAGGCATCCCAAAGGGTGAATGCGTCCTGGTCGAGGAACGGGTTCGGCGTTTCAAACTGGCTGGACTCGCCGCGATAGGAGACAAGCGTGTTCAGCAAGAGGCGCCCGTCATTATTGGCGATCGTGAAGGGTGTGTCGTAGGCAAGGCGGCCAGACGCCGTCCAGTCTGGCGTATTTTGAATCACGCGGTCGTCGGAGACATCATTGCCAAAAGCATCGATGAACTCGTCATATTCAGCGTCCAGATAGCCGACCGACCAGTTGAAGTTGAACAGGTCATCATCGTTGAAGACCTGCTCTGCGAAGGTGGCCTGGCCTTCAAACTCAACGCCCCGAATGGTGGCCGCGCCGGCATTCGTCGTCACGCCTGTGAAAGTGTCATTCGTGCCATCACCATCGGTGTCGACGCCTACGGAGCCCGGCACCTGAACGTCCTTGTAATCGGAGTAGAACGCGGCGATCGAATAGCTCACCCGGCCGTCAAACTGGCTGGCCTTGTAGCCCACTTCATAGCTGTCGACTTCTTCTGGATCGAACTGCATGAAGTCGAACACTTCCTGGGCGCTGACCGTGCCATCCTGGTCGAAATCGGGGGCGGCTGTTGTTTGCCCGCGCGGGTCGAAGGAACCGCCCTTGAAGCCCTGGGAATAGGTGAAATAGGCATTGCTGGAGTCGGTGACGTCATAGGCCAGCGAAATGCGCGGGCTGAAATCGTCAAACGTCTCAGACCCGTTGAAGTCCGATGTGGTCGCCAGCAGCAGGGGATCGCCACCAAAGAACTCCGAAAAGCCGCCAAGGAAGGTGCGGCGCAACACGCGGGACGTGCGCTCATCCTCGGTGTAACGCCCACCGAGCGCGACGCTGAACCGGTCGGTGACGTCAAATGTGAAGTCCCCGAAGACAGACCATGTCTCGGTGCTGACATCGCCGAATGTCTGGGCGTTTAGCCCCGCCAGGACATTGTCCAGCAACACATCGAACACGGTCGAGGCATTCGCATCGAGATAGTAGATGCCCACCAGGCCGTTCAAACGATCGCCGGTGTAGAGGATTTGGAACTCTTCAGACAGCTGGTCGTTTTCATAGATGGCTGGAACGTCCAGATCGCCCGAAGGCAGGGAGTCGAAGTCAATGGGCGTGGTCGACTCATCCTCGCGATAGGCCAGAATGTTCTTTAGAGTGATCTGGTCGTTCAGCCGCCATTCGCCGACCAGTGAGACACCGTAGGCTTCCGCATCCTGGTCCACCACATTCAGGCCTGCGCGCGTGTCGAATTCATTGTCGAGCACGGGAGCGCCAGACAATTGCCCCGGAATAAGCCGGTGGCCCTGGCGGGGAGCAGATGTGTCTTCGGTGTAGTCTGCGGCGGCGCGCAGCTGGAAGTCTGGCGTCACGTCCCATTCTGCCGATAGCCGACCGGCGGTGATGTCCTTGTTGTAGTTGTCAACGCCGCTGAGGTTCAGGTTCTCGCCGAAGCCGTCACGGGTCAGGATCGCAAATGAACCGCCGACCCGGAACGTATCTGCCAGGGGCACGCTGCCCGTCAGCACGAGATCGCGTTGGTTGTAACTGCCCAGCGCCGCGCGACCAGAGAAAGACGGCTCATCGCCAAGGCGCCGCGTGACATATTTCACCGCGCCGCCAATCGTGTTGCGGCCATAAAGCGTGCCCTGGGGGCCGCGCAACACTTCGATCCGCTCGACGTCAAAAACATCCAGCACCGCCCCTTGGGGCCGGTTCAGGTACACATCGTCGACATAGATGCCCACGCCGGCTTCGAAGCCTGCAACCGGGTCCTGTTGGCCAACGCCGCGAATGAAGGCCGTCAGCGTCGTATTCGTGCCGCGGGAGACCTCCAGCGTCACGTTTGGAGAGACCTTGGCGACCTCCGTGAGGTCATCAATCCCGAGTTCCGCAAGCAAGTCGCCGTCGAACGCCGAAACCGACAGGGGAACGTCGATCAGGCTTTCTTCCCGGCGTTGGGCGGTTACGACAACCGGGCCGAAACGACGTTCATTTTCAGCGCTTGCGGTGTCAGATGCTTCTTGCGCGATTGCGCCATAGCCGGTCGACAGGGCAACGGCGGATGCAAGGCCAAATTGAAATGGCTTAGCGAGTTTGATGGTCACTGATCTTCCTCCCACAGTGATTTTTTATGAGGGAGAGGCTGACCGCACTTGATACTGGCGCCAATGACAGACGCGGTCATGCAAAGTGAACACTTTCGCTCAAGGTGGCCTCAGGGCGCGTTTTCCGGTCGCGAAACAGGTGCACATTGGCGTGCAAAGGCAGCCGGGGTTATCCCACGCAACTGCTTATAGGCACGGTTGAAAGCGCGTATGTCAGAGTAATCGAGCGCATCGGCGACCTGGGCCACGGAATGGCCGCGCCGTAACATCGCTTCAGCTTGGGCCAGACGGGTTTGTTTGACCAAGGCACGAAAGCTCTGACCTGCCTCCTGGAGCTTTCGCCGGTGGGTCGCAGTGCTCATCCCCAAACGCTCAGCGACATCTCCCTGCAACACGTAACCATCTTCAATCAGCGAAAGGGTGCGCTCTGTGAGGCTGGGCGCCGCAGGGGCTAGATGCTGCTCCAGATGACCGATGACCCGGCTGAATAATCCGCTTGGGCTGAGGTCGACCTGCGTGTTGCGGACAAATCGCCTGCTGGCCAAGTCGTGATCATAGACAAGCTCATAGGTCTCCCAATTGTGGTGAATGGGTACGCTCCAAAACGCCGACTGGGTTCCCTCAATTGGACCCGGTGGTCGCTGGATGCGCACACATCTCAGTGCGGCTTGCGCCAAACCACCCGACAGACTGTCGAGCAGCGTGTGAACCTTGATCAGCAAACACTCGCCGATGAAATGGAAGAGCGCTGGCTCCCCATCAAAACTGTAGGGAAATGCTTTGTCGTTGATGACAAGGGCCACCCTGTCCCGGCCCCGGCGCACTGAATTGTACGCATCGCCATGCATCATGTTGAAGTGATCGACCAGACTGTCCATCGTCGCGACAAGCGTTTCCGCCTGTTGGAGCTGGCGAACAAGGAAATGACCCGTGCGGAGCGTCAGGCGACGCTGTGAGAAGTGGGCGGTCAAGTCGTCTGCGCCGCGGGCGATGTCTTTCTGAATGCGGAAATAGTCTAGAATCGATACCTCTTGAGAGCCGTGAACCTTCTCAAATTCACGTGGAAGCCCGTGTTTCTCCAGCACCGAGCCAATATCGATTCCATCGGTCCGGAGCGATTCCAATATGGGCCGCAGCAGCCGAAACTCGAAACGTGCCTCATGCATCGCGCCATTATGACCACGGCGGATCAATCTGAAAGGTGGATTTTGGTCGAATGCGACCGACGCGTTCGAAAACGGCAGGCACAGCCTCACCCTCAGCCGCTGTAGTAAAGTCTCCTGAGTGTTGGGTACACGCCTTTAAGGGCCCACAGTGCCGAAATCTTCGACAAATGACCCTCGGTGTGCTCATCAATCATGCGGAGTTCGAAACGTCTTGTGCGTTGGTCCAACTCATTTGGAACACAGCGGAAAACCTCGTAAACACGTCAGAACTCAAGGAGGTTCAGTTTGAACATATTCAGGTTTGCCGCCGTCATTTGGGGCTTTGCCATCGCCGCACAGCCTGTGCTTGCCCAGGCCTATCCTCCAACCAGCTATTCAGCTGATATCCCGACCCTTGAAGACGTGGTTGGCCACGGACATGGCGAACAGATCTCATCTGTTCGGGACATGGCAGACTATCTGCGCGCGCTTGAGACTGCATCTCCTGACCGGATTGAGGTGCGCAGCTATGGCGAAACGTGGCAGGGCCGGGAGCTCATTTACGCGGTGTTATCGTCGCCCGCGAATATGGCGCGCCTCGATGACATTCAGGCCGACCTTGCCACACTCGCGTCAGGTGAACCGCTCGACGGATCGGACCTTGAAGATACGCCCGCCGTGGTCTGGCTCTCCTATGGGGTCCACGGCGATGAGATCACACCGCCCGACAGCGCGCTCTTCATGGCCTATCATCTGCTTGCCGCGGAAGACGACGAACTGGTCGACACGATCCTGGAAAACACGATCATTGTAATTGACCCGAGCCAGAATCCCGATGGCCGCGACCGGTTCGTCCACAGCTTCACATCTTCCCTGGGATTGGAGCCCCAGGCTGACCGCTACGCGGTTGAGCATGACCAGCCCTGGCCGCGCGGTCGTTTCAACCACTACCTTTTTGACCTCAATCGGGATTGGTTCGCGATGACGCAACCGGAAACCCAAGGGAAAGTGAAAGCAGTCCTCGAATGGAACCCGGTGGTCTATGTCGACAGTCACGAAATGGGGGGTGACAACACCTACTATTTCCCACCCGCGGCGCGGCCGTTCAACCCTAACATTATCGAAGACCAGCGCGACAAGCAGGTCCAGCTCGGCCGCAATATGGCGCGCTATTTCGACCGGTTCGGCGTGGCTTACTTTACGCGAGAAGTCTTCGACGCCTTCTATCCAGGCTATGGCGACATGTGGCCGACCCTGAACGGAGCAGTTGCCATGACATTTGAGCAGGCCTCGCCCCGCGGCCTCGTCTTCACCCGCCGGGACGGCAAGGAGCTGACCTATGGCGAAGGCGTGCGCAACAATGTGCTTACCTCGCTGGCGACGCTCGAAGTCGTCGCTCGCAATAAGGATCAATATCTCAGCGACTTCTCGGACTATCGTCGCTCGGCAATCGAAGACGCTGAGGGAAGTGATGACCGCTATGTCGTGTTGGACCTGGCAGAGCGCCGCTATGAAGCCGAAAGCCTCGCACGCAGGCTTGCGCGCCAGGGCATCGCGGTCTCTCGCACGCCACCTGGCAGCCGACACTGCGGCGAATCCTACGGAGCTGGCGCCATCGTTGTCGATCTTGCACAGCCCCAGGGACGCCTGATCCGCACACTGCTGAGCCAGAACACGCCCCTGGCCGAGGACTTTGTCGCAGAACAGGAAAGTCGCCGTGATCGCGGGCTCAACCACGAGCTCTATGATGTCACCGCCTGGTCGATGCCGCTCATGGACGGGGTAAGCTTTGAACAGTGCAACCGGATGGCGTTGGGCTCGGCAACATCCATCGCTGCAGATGACGAGATCTCCGCGATCTTCGGCGCAGGCGGCACCTTCGGCCAGGTCGTACCCTGGAGCGATGGTGGTCAGGCGCGTCTGGTAACTGCTGCACTGAAAGCGGGTCTTGTCGGCAAGACAACGGACACGCCTTTCACGCAGGACGGCCGCGAGTTCCCGGCCGGCAGCGTCGTCTTCTCCAGTGCTGACAACCCCGGAAATTTGTCCGCGCAAATGCAGACCCTTGCATCTCAAGTCGGCGCCGAGGTCGTGCCCATGGAGACAAGCTGGGTGGAAGATGGCCCGAACTTCGGCAGCTCAGCGTTTGCGACAATGAAATTGCCCCGTATCGCCATGGCATGGGGTGAAGGCACCAGCCCAACATCAGCAGGCAACACGCGCTTTATCCTCGAACGACAGCTCGGTCTGCCCGTCGCGCCCATCCGGGTGTCTACGCTGTCACGGGCAGATCTTTCACTTTATGATGTGCTGGTTCTGCCAGACACTTATGGCGGCCTGGCCAGTCAGATGGGAAGTACAGATGCCCTGGGAGAGTTTGTCAGCGAGGGCGGCGTGCTCGTGGCGCTCTCGGGAAGCGTCGCGGAACTGGCGGGCGAAGACATTGGGCTTCTCTCGACAAGACTGGAGTTCGCCGCCACTCAAGAAGAACCGGACAAAGACGAAGATCGACCGGACTTTCGCGTGCCCGGACTGATCTTTGAGAATGAAGAAGACTACCACAATCACATCCATGATCACCGCGCCCGCCCCGAGGATATCCCCGGCGTTCTGGTGCGCGCGGAAGCCAACACCGACCATTGGCTAGCAGCTGGATATGAAAGCGCGACCGCATTGGTCACGGGCCGGGACATCTATCGGCCCCTGAATGCGGGCGACGGCGAGAACGTGTTCCGGTTTGCGGGGCCTGACGAGCTGCTGGTCAGCGGATATCTCTGGGAGGAAAACCGCGCTCAACTGGCGTATAAACCCTTTGTCATGGCAGAGCGCCGCGGCGACGGCGTAGTGATCGCCTTCACCCAAAGCCCCACTACGCGCGCTTACCTGAACGGGCTAAACCTTTTGCTTGCCAACGCCGTCGTACTCGGGCCGGCCCGAATGGCACAGTGACGTGCAAGGCAATCAGGCGCCCTAACGGGCGGCCGCCAGTCTGCGTTTGCGTTGCCATTCATAAAGCGATGGGACGTCGGGCAGTTCGTTCACCGCTGACAGGTGTGGGACTGGGCGGTAGTCCACCGACACGGGCCTGTTTCCATGGATACCAACCAATCGGGCTGCAGGCCCTTCGGCCAGCCCCAGAAGGCGAACAGTTTCGCTTCGCTCCGCACCGCCTTCCACGACGACTTCGAGGTTCCACGTCGTGTTGAACTGACCATGACCGGGCTGCCAATACCCTGCGCCGCTACCATCCCAGACATTGTAAAATGGCCCGTCGGTGTCGCGCTCTGGGGACAGGTGTAATGTCACCTGATCGAAAAGATTTTGGTGATTGGATCCTGCATGCTGGTCGAGCACCGAGCCGTTCAGCACAGTCGCGCGCTGGTATACTGAACGGGTGGACTGGGTGTTGAAGGTCAGTGAGTGGCGAACGGGATTGGCCACAACGAGGTCTGTGACCAACACATTGTGCACATTACCAAGGTGGACCCCGTAATGGGCCGCTCGTTCACCCTCCGTGCGGACGGATTCAAAGGTCAGGTTTGCGCTATTGTAACTCAGAACGCCGCTGTCAGCATTGGTGAAGCGTACGTCGCGCATCCAGCCATCGATCACGCTGGTGAAATAGACCGCGTTGAATCCCTGCTCCAGATGGTGGCCATAGCTCGGAGCGTTCGGGAATGAGAAATGGAGGTCTTCGATGCCGACATTTTCCAAGTGAACCCAAGCCGATAGCTGCGCCGCGATGTCATCGGAAATGCTATGCAGCAGTGGATCACCCAGCTCGACCTGATTGCCCGTGATGGCAGTCACCCGAGTGGTCTGGCGCACGAGGGGACGATCTTCAAAGGTCCAGTGATGGGAACCGATCTTCAACTCGGTTTCCCCATAAATCTCGGCCAAGAGCGGCCCGTCCTCACCCTCGCGATTGAACCATTGGAGTTGCAGCGCATCGCCCACGCTTAGGCGGGACGTATCCGCCACGGTGATGATATGTGCACCACGCTCGCCACTTATGACATCGGTGAGCTTGTCTGGGGTATGGTCTCGCTCTTCCAGGTACGAGGCGGCGCGGGTCCCGGGCGCTTGGATCCAGATAAATCCGCCCGTCCAGGAATACTCTGAAAAGAGCAGATCGATGTTCTGGTCTGCCACGCGCTGACGCTTGTCGTACCGCAGGAGGTATTCTCGGATTTCCTCAAATGCACCCGCATCATCCACCATGGACAAGGGCCGCGGAAAATGAAGTTCGGTGCCCCCATCACCCTGCCCCATGCCCCGCAAGACGAGGTCTCCGCGCTCTATTCGGATGATTTCAGAGATCTGGTAGCGCCCCGGAGAGAACAGAATGACCACAGGGCCATCCACCTGCCCGGCAGCAGCAATGGCGTCTAGCACGGCCTGGGAGTCATCTGCCCCATCGCTTGGCTGAGCGCCATAAGCGTCGACCTCGATAACCTGCGCGCCAGCAAAGTCCGGCAGGTCTTCTAATCCAAAGCCATACCCGGCATAGGAAAAGTCTGGCAGGTAGAGCGGCGCTCCATCTGGGTCCACTGGCGCAGCGCCGGGCCAGTTTGACTCTTGGTTGATCCCCGACTGGGCGCAGGCCGGCAACGCCAGCGCAAGAGCGCTGGCTAAAATGCCTGCGAGCGATCGTACCCTCTTTGTCATGGGCTGATTTCGTTTGGTCATTGCCAGCCTCCCTGGTCCAAATACGCCTTGATGACATGGGCGCAGCACATCGCACCGGCGCACCGTCTTTGGCGTTCTGCATGTACGAAAACAGCAAATGACACCGGTGTCAAAGGAGTCTGCCTTGTGCCTAGCTCATACGGTCTGACAGGCGGGCTACGTGCCAGCGCGAACTTGCTTGCCGTGGACGGCGTGGAGGACCGAAGCCCCATCTTCCCCTTGCGATATGCGCCGCCGGGGATAAAATGACACCGGTTACCCAACCACAGTCTTCGTGCAGTTTTTCGCTTCGGCACAACACAAGAACATACAAGAGGCATTTGTTTTGGACGGAAATTCTCCAAATCGCGCAGACCCGGATCAGCAAGCTGACGCGATTTCAGATGCCCTGCGCCGCGCACGGCAAGCAGATACGCCTCTCTCTGAGTACCCGGGACAACGGCCCGAGACTCTGGCGAACGCTTACGACATCCAATTGCGCTCGATTGCAGCTTGGCCGGATACGGTTACAGGCTGGAAAGTTGGCGGCGTCCCCCCCGCACTCCAGGAACAATATGGCGCCAAACGGCTTGCCGGACCGGTCTTCTCCCAGACCGTTTATCGCGCAAACAGTGACGAAACGCTGAAAGTACCAGCCTACCAGGGGTTTGTGGCCGTGGAGGCAGAATGGGTCTTCGAGCTCGGTGACTGCTCACACCTGGGCGACACCGGCCTCACCGAAGGCGACGTGATGTCAGCGATCAAAGCTGCCTATATCGGCGTCGAACTCGCAAGCAGCCCGATCATCGACATCAACAGCTACGGCCCGGCCGTGGTCATCAGTGATTTCGGCAACAATTATGGTTTGGTCATTGGGAAAGCTATCGAAGACTGGTCGAGCGAGACGCTGAGCCAGATTGAAGCCTGCGTCGAAATCGATGGGGAGGTGATCGGTCGCAAACCCGCCCTGCCCGGCCTGGACGGGCCTCTCGGCGCCGTGAAATTCCTGATCGAACACCTCAAATCCCAGAACACAGAAGACCTCTCGGGCCTTTATGTGTCGTCCGGAGCTATCACCGGGGTCCACGACTCCAGGATCGGTGCGACGTCCAAAGTCACGTTCGCAGGCGTTGGTGAAATGATGCTCGATATCGCACCAATTGGCTGACGCGCCACGTCATAGACTACGCTCGTTTGGGAAAGCCGCGAAACTGGGTATGAGAAGGCTGGCACTGGCACGAGGCAGGACAGCTCTCTTTGGCAACAGATCCCCCCAATTCTCCCCTCGACCCTGAAGCAGTCGCGCAAGGCTGGCTGGCAGCCCATGGCCCAGCGCGCAAAGCCACAATCAATGACATCGCCACACTGGCAGGAGTGTCGAAGAAGACCGTTTCGCGCATCATCAATGACAGCCCCCTGGTGAAGGAACAGACACGCCAGGATGTGAAGCGCATCATTGAATTGGTGGGGTATGTGCCCGATCCCCAGGCCCGAGGCCTGGCGTTTCGCCATGCCTTTCTCGTCGGGATGATCTACGACAATCCAAACCCCCAATACATCGTCAATATGCAGCAAGGCATCCTCAACGGTATTGCGGGTTCGGACTACGAATTGGTGGTACATCCATGCGACCGATCCAGTCCGGACTATGTGGACCGGGCACGGGCCTTCATAGAACGCCAGAAGCTGTTTGGCGTGATCCTGACCCCGTCAGTGTCTGAGGACGAAACCATGGCCCGCATGCTGCGTGAGACGGGGTGTGGCTATGTTCGCATTGCATCGATCAGCCTGGATGACGAAGCCCATATGCTGGTGACCCATGACCGGCACGGCGCCAGGCTGGCGGCTGAGCATATCGCAACGCTGGGCCATACCCGCATCGGACATATTACGGGTCGGAAAGGCTTTCGGTCTGCCCTGGAACGACAGGCAGGGTTTGAAGAAGGATTGGCTGCTGCTGGCCTGACGCTGACACCAAACTTCATCGTGGAAGGGGACTACACCTTTCAGTCCGGGGTCCGCGCCACTGAAACCCTCTTGTCGAAACGGCACCGCCCCACAGCTCTGTTTGCCGCCAATGACGAGATGGCGGCGGGCGCGCTCCAGGCCTTGCGCGTGGCGAACTTGCGCGCGCCCAATGCCATTTCCGTGGTCGGGTTTGACGACTTCCAGATTGCCACAACGGTCTGGCCAAGACTGACAACCATCCACTCCCCGATTAGCGACATTGGAGAGCGCGCAGCGCAGCGGCTACTAAATCCTGATGATGATGCCGAATTTGATGGGTCAGCCCTGCTGCCGACGCTCATTGTGCGAGAGACCAGCGGCCCGCCTCCACGCTCGTAAATTGCCCCTTGGAAGCAACAGCTTTTGCTTGCGCCAAAAAATGACACCGGTTACCATGAGACCCGAAAACGTGGATCAAACAGGTGCCATCGATGAAAATCGCGCTCATTATCGAAAATAGCCAGGCCGCGAAAAGCGAGATTGTCCATGAGGCATTGAAAGCGGTGGCTGAGCCTGCGGGCCACACCGTGCTGCACTATGGGATGTATGGCCCGGATGATGATGCCCAACTCACCTATGTCATGAACGGCCTGCTGGCAGGCATCCTTCTGAACTCTGGCGCAGCCGACTTTGTTGTGACCGGTTGCGGAACGGGCATGGGCTCCATGCTGGCGTGCAACGCGATGCCGGGCGTCTTCTGCGGGCTCGTCATGGACCCGACCGAGGCATTCCTGTTTGGCCAGATCAATGATGGCAACGCCATTTCCATGCCCTATGCCAAGGGCTTTGGCTGGGCGGCTGAACTGAACCTACAGGACTGCTACCGCAAACTCTTCGAAGTTGAGCGCGGCGTCGGCTATCCCAGAGAGCGCGCCGCCATCATGGCCAAAAACCGCGGCATCCTTGCAGAGGTAAAAGCCGCTGCCAGCCACGACATGCTCACGGTCATGAAATCTGTTGATCCGGCACTGCTCAAATCGGCCATCTCTGGCGAAAGATTTGAGGAGTACTTCTTCTCAAGCGCACCGGACGCGGCAATCGCCGACCATATCAAGGGCGTACTAGCGTCCTGACCGGGCCTGCGGAGCGAGACATGGCCCAGTCCCTGTTCAGTCTTGACGGCAAAGTGGCGATTGTCACCGGCGCCAATACCGGCCTTGGCCAAGGCATGGCGGTCGCCCTAGCGAATGCCGGCGCCGACATAGCCCTTGTTGGCAGGTCTGAGCCGGCCGAAACAGAGGCACGCGTCCACGCGGCCGGGCGCAAAGCCCACATCATCATGGCGGATCTTGGGTCCCTGGACCCGATCGACCGCATTATAAGCGAGACACGGGATGCCCTCGGCGGTCTGGATATCCTCGTGAACAATGCCGGCATCATCAAGCGCAATGACTCCCTCGATTTCACAGTCGAGGAATGGGACGCGGTGATGAACGTCAATGTCCGCACGCTCTTTTTCCTGAGCCAGGCAGCAGCGAAGGAAATGATCCGCACCGAGACCGGCGGGAAGATCATCAATGTGGCTTCGATGCTGTCTTATCAGGGCGGCATTCGCGTTCCATCCTATACGACCTCGAAGTCTGGAGTGATGGGACTGACCAGAATTCTGGCGAATGAGTGGGCCCCCCACGGCATCAACGTCAATGCGATTGCGCCGGGTTACTTCGCCACGAACAACACCGCGGCGCTGCAAGCCGATGAGACCCGCAACCGGCAGATACTTGAACGCATCCCAGCCGGACGCTGGGGGGATCCGTCAGACCTGGCGGGCGCCACGGTTTTCCTGGCATCAGCCGCCGCAGACTATGTCCAGGGCATCACACTCCCCGTCGACGGGGGATGGCTGGCACGATGAGGACTTTCCCGATACCCAACTCGCATGCCAATCATCCATACCAATTAGCGACTCCACAACCTGCGGCTAACTGAGCGCAGCCCTTACACTCGCTCCAATATGACAATTGAGTGTCGTTTTTTGGTCACAGATTACCGAAGAACATTATTGGTCCTACCAATTAAGCATACAAAAGCCCCACAATTGGTTGACTCCCAAGTTTGTGCCCTATTGAGTAGTCGTGCGAGCTCCACGTCAGACGGAGCGCAAAAGGCCCCCAGGGAGGGAATTGGTATGTTTAGCTTTTCACAGTTGGATTCGGTCCGTCTGAAAGGACGTGACTTCTGGCGCGCAGCTCTGCTGGCTGGCGTGGCGTTGCCGCTCGGCTCGGTCGCCATTGCCCAGGAAGCCCCGGATGAGGCAGAAGCCCGCCAGGACACAATCATCGTGACGGGCATCCGCTCGTCCCTTGCCAGCGCCCTGGAAGAGAAGCGCAGCGCATCGAACCTGAAAGAGGTCATTCAGGCAGAGGACATTGGTAAACTGCCCGACCAGAACCTCGCCGAAGTCCTCGAGAACATCACCGGCGTTCAGATCACCCGGACGGCTGGCGTCGGGACAGGCGTCCAAATTCGCGGCACCAATGCGAACCGTGTGGAATTCAATGGCATCTCGACGGTTGGCTCTGGCGCAGGCCGCAGTGGCATCAACTTCGAAGACGTAAATCCCGCCATCATCTCGTCGGTTGAGGTCATCAAAGCTCCCGAAGCCAGCACAATTGAAGGCTCCGTTGGCGGCACGGTGAACCTGCGTACGATTCGTCCGCTCGCGCTGGATGGCATGCTCGCCAACATCCGCCTCCAGGGGGAAGACTCCAGTCTGAGCACCGAAGACATCCAGCCGCGCATTTCCGGCGCCTTTGGCAATGTCTGGGACACAGATATGGGCGAGATCGGCTTCGTGATCTCCGGCAGCTACACCGAGCAGGAAGCGGTTTCCTTCCGCCCGCGTGCAGACCGAGACAATGTCTCCTCTGCCCCCGGCGCAGCGTTTGACGAGTATCTCGGCATCCAGTTCCTTGTGCAGGAACAGGAAAACTTCGATTTTGAGACGACCAACATCGCCACCACGTTCGAATGGGCGCCGAATGACGATCTGAAGTTCAGCGTCGATTACATCGTGAACGAACAGGAGCGCGCGCAGGACTCCTACCGCCTCCAGGCCTCAGGTGTAAGCGTCTTCCGCAATCTCAGCGCGCCGACCGATTTCGAGTTCGTCGACTTTGGCGTGGCATCTAGCAATGGGCGAGACCTTCGCAACTTTCCAGCTGCTTTGCGCGGAACGATCGAGCCTGATCTAACCGCCGACGATGACGACCCCAACCTGCGCTTCTCCAGCGACACCGGCGGCCGCGTCACAGACAGTGAAATTTTCGCTCTCGCAGGGGAATGGGAACGGGACAATTGGTCCGTTCGCGCCGAGTACGCCACGACTAGCTCGGACACGGTGAACCCGAACCTGTCCACAACTCTGAACTTCATCAACCCAAACGTGCCACTCGATGGCGCAGCGACAGGGGACCCGAGCACCAGTAACGATAACCCAACGCCGTTCATTTATGATCTAAGCGGCGACTCGCTGGCATTCGGCATCAACTTCGACTCGCCCTTCGCGCCGTCCGTTGCCGACCTCACAAATCCAGCAAATGTGGTGCTCGATCAGGTGGATGTTGGCCGTGACACCACCAACAACAAAGAAGACGCCTTCCGAATCGACGTATCATACGACCTGACCGACTTTGGCCAGATCGGCGACTACATCACTTCCATCGACGCCGGGTATCGTTACAACGAGGCCTCAAGCCGTTTCGACGATATTGGCGACAGAATCGGTGGCTTCAGCCGCCTGGAAGACAGTCCGAACGGCCTCCTGTTTGAAGAACTTCTGGTCGAAGGCCCTTCCAATTATGGCGACGCTGACGGGCGCGACCTGTTCATCCGGAATTTCCTACTGGTCGATCCAGATCGGGCGTTCTCCGATCCCAACGGTGTGCTCGCAATTCTCGAAGGCGCTCTTGCCGCGCAGCGCGCGCTCGAGCCTCAAGCTGACGGCGACCTGGTTGCGAACATCTCGTCCAACCAGAACGCTTTCCGCGATATCAGCGAAGAAACAAATGCCTTCTACGCACAGGCCAATTTCGAGCACGGCATTTTAAGAGGCAATCTCGGCGTTCGCTGGCTCGAGACTGAGATCGCATCCGTCGGCTTCGGTCCCGAGGATGATTCTGGCAATCGCTCCTTGCAGACCACCACGGGCAGCTACGACTTCGTGTTACCTCGGTTCAACTTGGTCGCTCAGCCGCGTGAGGACGTCCT
The DNA here is from genome assembly GCA_038526245.1 of Pseudomonadota bacterium. Taxonomy (GTDB): domain Bacteria; phylum Pseudomonadota; class Alphaproteobacteria; order Caulobacterales; family Hyphomonadaceae; genus UBA5336. Next base: position 33,349 of record JBCBGZ010000010.1, on the reverse strand, counting down.
GCTGCGATTTGCGTACGGGTCAGACATTCGCCGCCCGAACTTCAGCTCCCTGAGCACCGGGTTCACCTTTGGACCCCAGGAAAACACGGCCGTGGCACTCGGAAATCCCGGCCTCCTGCCTGAGGAAGTCGATTCAATCGACATTTCTGCCGAGTGGTATTTCGCCCCGGCAGCCGTTGTCAGTATTGGCTATTTCACCAAGGACCGGACCAACATTTTCGGCGTCGACTTTGAAGGTGCCGCACTGATCCCGGACCCAAACAACACTACGGGTGGCTTGTCGCGCGAGACGGATCCCTCGTGCCCAGGCGGCGGTATCTTCAACCCGGAAGTTATCCCGAACGTGCTCGGCGATCCTGATACGATGGGACTGTGTGTGGACTTTACCCGCCCGGGCAACGATCCCGACACAACAACACAATCGGGCTGGGAATTCGCATTCCAGTACGACCTGTCGAGCTGGGAAGATCAGATTGGTTGGGCTTCGGGCTTCGGCGTGATCGCCAACTATACGCTTCAGGACTTCTCCGGTGGCTCCGTGGTCGACTCGACATCGGGACGCGGTGAACAAGTGCTCGGCGATGTCAGCATTCCGCGCGGCCTGCTCGATTTCTCGGAGAATGCCTACAACCTCACGGGCTTTTATGAAAAGTACGGCTTGTCTGCCCGCGTGCGCTACACGTGGCGCGAAGGATTCCGGACCCAGGACTTTGGTGGTGGCGCCAACACGTCGGGCAGCTCAACGTTCAGCTTCCCGGTTCACACCCTGGACCGCGGCCAGCTCAACGCCAGCATCAATTATGATGTGACCGACAATTTCAATATCGGTCTGGAAGCGGTGAACATCACCGAAGAAGAGATCATCCAGCGCTGCGTAAGCGAATCTGGCCCCACATGCTTCGTGGGTTATCCAGACCGCCGCGTCACGTTCGGTGGTAGCTACACGTTCTAATCGCGATGCCAGCACACACTGGCACCCAATCAAAAAGCGCCTCGCGGACGTGGGGCGCTTTTTTCTGTTTTCTCATCCAATAGCCACGCAATGGAGACTGAAATGAAAACCAAAGGACTCATATCCGGACTGTTTGGCGTCTCGGCGCTTGCCCTGGCAGCGTGCACTACCGCCCCCTCGCCGACCCGCACGAGCGACGTCGCCGCGCCGCTTCCGGCAGACGCCTTCGACCTGGCCTACTGGAACATCACGGTCCCGCTCGACGAGGACGGCAATGAGCGCGCAGACATTATACCGGTCGACGAGTTGGCGACCTATTACCATCCCGATTTCTTCTATGTGAACGATGAGGGCGGGCTGGTTTTCGCCACGCCCAACAAGGCCACCACCACCCCGAATTCGACCAACACACGTAGCGAGCTTCGCCAAATGCTGCGCGGAACAGACACGTCTATCCGCACCGCCGCGCCCGGCAACAATTTCGCCCTCGAAGCCCATCCATTTGCCGAGCGTTTTGCTTCCATTGGCGGGCGCCTTGAAGCCACGCTCCACGTCGACCATGTCGCCACCCGCGCCGAAGTCACAACAAAAAAGCCAACCTATTCGGTTGTCGTCGGCCAGATTCACGCAGTTAAGGTCGATGGCGACCATGAAGGCTTTGGGTACGGCAACGAGCCTTTGAAGATCTCGTTCAAGAAGTTCCCGGACCATGAGTATGGCTCGGTCTATTGGGCCTATGAGCGCAATCTCGCCCGGGACAACCCCGACCGGACCGATATTGTCTATCCGGTCTTCGGGAACACCTGGGACAGCACTGAAGACCCCGGCGAGGCGGGCATCAAGCTCGGAGAGGATTTCAGCTACACCGTAGATGTGTCCGGCAATGTCATGACACTCACATTCGAGACCGAGCGCCATGAGACGGTGACCTACGCGATCAACCTTGCGAATAACATGGACGCCAACGGAGAGGTCGACGCCCAGGACAATCCCATCGGCTATGCCGGGGACTGGATGTACTTCAAGGTGGGCGCCTACAACCAATGCAGCAGCAAGATGCAGGACGGGTTCTGGTATCCCGGTTGCCTGGGCGCCGGCGATTGGGAGACTGACAAGGCCAATGGCGACTATGCCCAGGTCACCTTCCACAAACTGACCGTCAGCGGACCCGACTGAGGCTACAACGCGCCCCCTCCTGCTGGTGGTTTAGCCGACCAGCAGGAGGGAGATCTGCGGAATATAGGCCACGGCGAAGAGGCAGATCATCAGCGCCAGATAGAATGGCCACATGGATTTCACAGCTCGTTCCATCGGAATCTTGCCCACAGCTGATGCCACAAACAGAACGGTACCGACCGGCGGGGTGATCGTGCCAATTCCCAGCGCCAACATCATGATGATGCCAAAATGAACCGGGTCCATGCCGATCCCCTGCATGATCGGCAGAAAAATCGGCGTCACGATAATAATCAGCGGTGCCATGTCCATGAACGTGCCCAGCACGAGCAGGCAGAGCAGCACAAGAGCGACGATGACGATCGGGGAATCGGTCGCTCCCAGGATCAGTTGGGACATCATCAGCGGCGCTTCGAGCAAGGCGAGCAACCAGCCAAACGCCGCTGCGGCGCCGATAATCAGCATGATCATGGATGTGGTCTTGGCGGAATTGATCACAGCTGCGCGGAACTCCGTCACGCCCAGAGTTCGATAGACAAATACGCCGATGATGAGCGTGTAAACGATGGCGAAAGCGGCACTTTCCGTCGGTGTGAACACGCCGCCAAGGATACCGACAACAATGATAACCGCTGTGAGCAGTCCCGGCAGCGCGCCGATTGCAGCCAGGATAAGCGGGCGAACACCGGGGAAGTCGCCCTTCGGGTAACCGCGCCGGGCCGCCAGGATCGAAATCGTCGCCATCAGCGCGAGGCCGCAGAGCAGCCCCGGCAGGATGCCCGCCACGAACAGGTCTCCGATCGAGATGGATATGCCCGACGCCGCAGCATAGATGATCATGTTGTGGCTGGGAGGAATGATGAGGCCAAGAATGGCGGCCGAACAGGTCACATTCACAGAGAAGGTCCGGTCATAGCCCTTCTCCTCCATGATGGGGATCATGGTCGAGCCGATGGCCGAAACACTTGCCACAGCTGAGCCAGAGACGGCGCCGAACATCATGGATGCACCAACATTCACATGGCCTAGCCCACCCTTGGAACGGCCAAACAGGCCTTCCGCCACGCGGATCAGCCGGGCGGCAATCCCCGTTTGGGTCATCAAATCGCCAGCAAAGATAAAGAATGGGATCGCCATCAAGGTGAAAACGTCGATACCAGCGGATAGTCGCTGCACCGCCACAAGCGGATTGAGTCCCAGCAGGGCAAAGGTCAGCATCGAAGAGATGAGCAGCGCGAAGGCGACGGGAACCCGAATGGCCAGGAGGCCAACCAAGC
>JBCBGZ010000010.1:0-29844 GCA_038526245.1 Pseudomonadota bacterium | reverse complement strand
GAGATGAGCAGCGCGAAGGCGACGGGAACCCGAATGGCCAGGAGGCCAACCAAGCTCAATAGCAGGATCAGGAGTTCCATATCAGGCCGCCTCTTCCGGTGACTTGCGAACCACATCCACGAGGTGCGCGACAGAGAACAGCGTGATCAAACCGCCCGCCAGAAAGATGGGCAGAAGCGCCACGCCGCGCGGAATGCCGAGGGCGGGAATGGCAAAGTCCCACAGGGTTGTGGTGAGCTGCCAACCGGCAAACACCATCACCAGGCCCGCAATGGCGACGGCCAGATGTGCAAGAATATCAAAGAGCCAGCCAAAGCGCGCGGGCACTGCATTTCGCAGGGCATCGATGCGGATATGGTACTTCTCGTGCACGCCGACAGCTGCTCCGAAGAAGACAAGATAAGCAAGCAGGACCAGTGAAAGCCGTTCGGACCAGGCCGGACTGTCATTGAACACATAGCGCGCGATCACCTGGTAGGTGATGATGGCCGTCATCGCGACGATGCAAACCGAACTGATAAAGAGCGACATCCGGCTCAGGCCGTTCAGGACGGGCTTCATGTACCTGTCTCCGCAAGACGATCAATCTCGTCCATGAAAGGTTGAAGCTCCGGGGTCACAAACTGCTCGTAGACGGACCCCATGCGTTCGCGAAAAGGAGCGGTATCGATATCGGAGAGAATCTCGCCGCCACTCTCCAGCAAAGCCTGCTTCGAATTCTCCACCCGCTCGTCCCAGAGACTCCGCATCACCGTCACCGATTGGCGGGCTGCGTCTCTCACAAGCACCTGGTCATCCGGTGAAAGGTTCTGCCAGGTGCGCAGGCTCATGATCAGCATGTCTGGCGTTCGGAAATGGCCCGTTTCTGAGAAATACGGCGCGACTTCGAAATGGCGTGTGCTGATATAGCTTGGCCAATTGTTTTCGGCGCCGTCGATCACGTTCTGGACAAGGCCCTGGTAAACCTCGCTGAAATTCATCGGCGTGGGGTTCGCGCCCAGCGCGCGGACCGTGGCGAGGAAAATATCCGAATTCGGCACGCGAATTTTCAGCCCCTCAAGGGCCGATGGGTGCGGTATCGGGCGGTCTGTTGTGTAGAAGCCGCGCCCGCCCGTATCATAGATTGCGAGGCCCAGAAGATTGTAATCGGCGAGGGACTGCAAAATGGCCTCGCCCACATCGCCATCGGCCACGCGACGTTGGTGCTCGGTCGAGCGGAACAGAAAGGGCAGGCTGAAAAGCTTGGTGAGCGGCGCAATATTGTTGAGCGCGGCACTGAACGTGCGCGTCATATCAAGCCCGCCAAACATGGCGATTTCCAGCGTGCTGCCCTCCGACCCAAGCTGACCGCCCGGATAGGATTTGATGCTGAGACGACCATCTGTCTTCTCGCTCAGATACTCACCCATGAACTTGACCGCCTCGACGGTTGGGTACCCGTCGGGTTGCGAGTCTGTTGAGTAAAGGATGCGGTTCGTGTCCGTATCCGCGCCGCCACACCCCGAGAGCGCAAACGTCCCTCCCGCGGCCAGCGCGCCAAAACTGCGTCGCGTCATCTGCACCTTTGTTTCCTCCACGCCGGCCTACCGCCGGTCAGCTTTACCGCCGCAACAGGCCGAAGCGTTCGGTTGATTTCAGCGCGTCGACTTCTTCTACGGTCACAGCGTTGCTGTCGCCGACGATTGCATGTTTCAAACAGTTGGCTGCGGCCGCAAACTCAAGCGCGTCGCTCGGCGCCCTGCCATCAAGCAGCCCATAAATCAGACCGGCGCAGAACGCATCTCCGGTGCCGACCCGGTCCACAATTGCGGTCATTTCATAGGTTCTGGAAAACTCGACCTGCTCGCGCGTGCGCAGATGCCCCTTCCAGGCATGACGCTCTGCCGATTCCGAATTGCGCAGGGTGATTGCCGCGTGGGTCAATCCACCAAACTGTTCAAATAGTTTTGCCGTCAATGATGCGGCCCAATCATCGCTGCCACTCTCACCATCGCCATCCAGATTGAGGCAGTGAATGCAATCGCCGCGGCCCGCAATCAGCGTATCGGTTTCAGCAACAAGGTCTGGCATCACGTCACCGGCGGCCTCGCCATACTGCCAGAGCCGGTCGCGGAAATTGAGATCGAGCGACACATGGATGCCGCGCTGTCTCGCCTCGACCATCGCCGCCTTGGCGAGCGCCTTCGCCGCCTGGGAGACCGCGGGTGTGATACCGCTGATATGGAACCAATCGGCCCCCGCAAAGGCCAGGTCCCAGTCGATATCGCTTTCAGAAAGTTGGGAGAAAACGCTTCCGGCGCGGTCATACACGACGCATCCGGAGCGATAGTCCGCGCCCTCTTCCATGAAATACAGACCCAGCCGGCCTGCGCGCTGCAGAATGCTTGACGTGTCGACGCCGTGGGCGCGCAAGAAGCGCAGGGCCTGGGCGCCGAGCTCGCCATCTGGCAATCCGGTGATGAGCCGCGAGTTCATCCCGAACTCCGACAGGGACACAGCCACATTCACTTCGGCGCCGCCATGGCACACTTCAAACGCCTGGGCCTGGCGCAGGCGCAGTTTGCCCGGTGGCTTCAGGCGCATGAGGAGTTCGCCAAGGGTGACAACGGTTTTGGGCATCGGGTCGCCTCTTGAAATGGGTGGGCCAGCGCAACTGGGGAACTGTGTTGTCGCTGGCCCGGATCACAACGGGAGGAAGGCCGTTATGAAAGCGAAAGGATTGCGGAAAGTCGCTGCGCCATCGCGATGACGGGCCTATTTCTTGAGGCCGACAAAATAGTCGAATATTTCCGGCACGTTGCCGTCCCCCATGCCCGCCTCGACGGCGGCTGACAGGTTTTGCGAGGTGCCCTCGGCAATCAGCGAGCGCGAACCGAGATCGGAGATCATCTGGTTGAAGTAGCGAAGATCCTTGTTGGCGTTGTTCATGGAAAAGCCGAGATCGCTCACGCCATCAACGGCGTAGTTCTTACAGAACTTCATGAAAGGAGAATTGGATGGCCCGGCTGACATGATCTCAAACAGCTGGGCGCGATCAACACCGGCCAACTCTGCCGCGGCAAAGGCCTGGGACATGGCGCATACCGTCGTCATGCCCATGAAATTATTGATGAGCTTCGTGACGTGGCCGGAGCCAAGCTTGCCGAGGTAGAACACGTTCTCGCCCTGCTCCTTCAGCATGGGCTCGTACTTGTCGAAGGTTGCCTTGTCGCCGGCGGCCATGATGTTGAGCAAGCCGTCCTTGGCGTGGGCCGGTGTGCGCCCTAGCGGAGCATCGATCATGCCGGCGCCCTTCGCGGCCAGGTCCGCGCCAATCTTCTGGGTGGAAGCTGGGATGGACGTGCCGAAATCGATCAGCACAGAGCCTTCCTTGATACCAGCAAGGATCCCGTCATCCCCATAAACCAGCTTCTCGACGACCTCCGATGTGGTCACGCAGAGTTGGACGATGTCGCTTTTCTCGGCGAGCTCTTTCGGTGTGCTGGCGGCAGAGGCGTTGCCGCGTGCCAGAACGGTTTCAACCGCACCCTTATTGAGGTCCAGGACGACAACTTCAAACCCACGCTTCTGAAGGTTTTCGACCATATTGCCGCCCATCAAGCCAAGGCCGATAAATCCAATTACGGGTTTTGACATGCTCTAAACTCCTTACGTATGGCGCCATGGAGGCACATTGTTCTGCTCATTCGGTGCTGCGGGTTGCGGCGTGGATTGGACCGGTCCAGGAGACCTCCATTCCATCCAGTGAAATCGTGTGTTCGGTGTCGATGGATGTGTCTTCGGCGAAAAGCAGGATCGTCTCATCCCCGCTCTCAGAGTGCACCGTGTAGACATCCACTCCATCAATCGATTGCTGCGAAACATCGGCAACTGACGTGCCGTTGAATACGGTGACTTCCTCGTCATTGTCGTAGCGACCGTGGCGCTCATAGACCGACACAATGTCAAAGTCCGATGCCCCTGCCCGCAGTACCAGAGCCTGTTCACGGCGCAAATTGTGGTCCGGGTCATTTGCGCCGAGTTCGGTCAGATAGGCCGTCAGAGGCGCGTTCGCGGCAAAGGTCAGCGTGTAAAACTGGTCGTCGATGAGCCACGACATATCCTGCGACCCGTCAAGCGTGTCAGATACGGCCCGCTGCCAGAGATGCTGATAGCCATTCCGGGCGCCAAAGGGCGTGAGATTTGTTGTGGCGTGATCCAGGCCAAAGCCGGTTTCAATCAGTTGGCCTTTGAAATGAACCGGCAAGTCATAGGTGTGGTCGCCCCCGCTGCGCGCGCGCATCACATCAATAATGTAGCTTCCACCGCCTGCACGGGGGGCCATCGCCAACAGGCGCTGTAGCGAGACACCGTCATAGGCCGTGTCGATTTCAGCCGCCGTGAATTGCACACCGTTCGCTGTACCGAACGCGAGGACGTCGGGCGCAAACTCCTGCGCAACGCGCCAGTCTCCGCCAAACTGGCTTTCCTCATCCACGACGAGCACATTGTGGGCGATGGATTGTTTGGCCCAGCTTTCGTTCTCCGGCAGATAGCGCCCACCGTTTTTCGGCTCCACATTCAGGAAGCGCGCAGCGCCGTAGTCGGCAACGACCTCACCACCATCATCGTAGTAAATGAAGCCCAACCGATCGAAATGGCCGTGGCCCAAACCCTGGGAGGTCGGTTTGAAAACCACGGCCGCCGCATCACGCTCAGCCCCCGAACGCAATACGGCAAGCGCGCCTTGATCCCCGTCCGCGCCGTCGCGGAACAACATTGATTTGAATTGGAATGGCTCAGCCTTCCCGGCCGCAATATCGCGCGCCAGCGCCCGCCCGCCAGGCGTCGGCACAACACTGCTTTGCATTGTCACCACATCCAGAAGCGTGGGGTCGCCGGTCAATTCGTAGGCAATCGCCAGAGCATATTTCAGCTCAACCGTGTTGAGCCCTTTCTCCCGGATGGCGTCATTGATGGGGAAGAACTTGCCGCCATAGCTTTGTTGAACCGTTGCGTAGACGGCCTTGAGCAGAATTCCGTCGCGATGGTCGAGGATGGCGCGCTCTGGATCGTTCTTCTCTATGGCCTGGGCGAACAGGACAAACGGCATCATCGCAAAACGTTGATAATACGGGCCTTCAGCGTAGTAGCCGTCCGGCGAGAACAAAACGTCCAATTGGCGAAGAAACCCCGCCTCTCCGGAGAGGTCCAGGCCCAACAGCGCCTGCTCGACCCATTCGGGCTCATCCAGCACATAGCCGGCCATACCCACCGCCGCGACCGCCCATGTGCCGTGATTGTGCACGCGGTTGAACGTTTGCGGCTGGCCTTCTGATAGAAAGAGAGCGACAGGCCGCAAGACACCATTTTCGATTTCGGTGCGCGTCTCTGCGTCAAGATCACCACGGATCGCGTCATAGCCCTGAATGGCATAGACCATCCACATGGCCTCGTTCAGGCTTTGCCAGAACAAGCGACCCGGCACCTGGTTGGCGCGTGCAGGGTGTGGACCGAGCCCCGGATACATGGCCGCGTAATCCTGCAGGATCGACGCAGCAAAATCGCGGTACTTCCGATCGCCCGTGGTCTCGTAGAGCATACCGGCTTCGTAGATCGTCTTACCGTTCTGCTTGTGCTGCTCATGGGTGTAGCCGCCGCCCGCATCGGCCGGCACAGGTACAGGCACACCCGCTTCCATGCGTGCATCCACGCCCCGCTGTATCGCGGCGATAGACTGATCAAAAAGCGGCGCTTCGCTCAAAGCCGTCACCTGGGCTTGCGGCGCATCGCTGGCGCGGCATCCGGCAAGGCCCGTTGCTGCAGACAGCATCGCCAGACCTGTGGCAAAGCCCTTGATACCGGGTTTGAGGCGGGCGTACGGCATCATTTGCGCTGCCTCAAATCGACTGTGGAAAGCAGCGGCGGAGCATCGACACCGACACGCGTGTTGCCAGCGATCTTGGTTTTGGGAATGCCCGTCGTAATCGTGAAACGCGCGGTCTGCGAGTTCGCAACGCGGTTGCCCGTCAGTTCGAGGTTTTGAAGCCCATGCAACTCCATGAACGGGCCGCCACGGGTAGCAACATTGTCGAAGCTTGAGCCTCGGACCCAGACATGGGGCCCGAACGTGCTTTCATCGCGCCCACCGCGATAGACTGTGGCCGCCGGTCCACCAATCTGCTCAAATGTGCTGTCATCGATGACGAGATACTCGGCATTATAGATGCCATAGTCATCGGTTTCCGCATCGAGCTTGATGACCGCGCCTGACACGTCGCTGAAAGAAGATCCCCGGATTTCAATCCGGTCGTAGAACGTGCCCTTCGACGCAGACACAATTGAGAAGTCGCGGTTCACGTCGAAATCGACAAACGTCATGTCGGAGAGTTCAACAACATGGTTGCCGCTGCCACCGCTTGTCGTTGTGGAGATAAAGCTGTTGCCGCGCGCGTCCGGCGAGGCTTCACCCGACACTTCAAGGCCCGAAAGACGAACGGCGCCGTTCGCGGACAGCAGGATGAAGTTTGGGCGCTCAAAGGTGATAACTGGCGGGTTTGCCGGATCCGCTGCCATCACGGTCACCGGCACACGCAAATTGAAGAGCTTGGATTCGGCATAGCGCCCAGGCGCCAGCACCAGTGTATCGCCCGCCGAAGCCTGCGATAGCGCACTCGTAAGCGTGTCTTGCCCCGGGTTCACTGAGATGCGCGAACCGCCCTCAAAGGGTGACGCTATTTCCGGCTTCGGATACCAATCAACCCCGGTTTGATCGCGAGCCACGCCAACTGCCTTGGTGGATGGGGCAGCCAGATCGGCGCCGACGCTAAAGCCGCCCGAAATCGCGGCTGGCGGCGCCATGCCAGCTGTGTTGTCAGCGAACGTGATGCCGCTCATATCATCATAGAGACTAAACGGCGTCTCATCGCCCGAACCGATGACCGTATTGCTGCGGAAAGCGGAATTCACGGGTACGGCGGTGCGCTCTGCATCGGAGCCTTCGCCGAGCTCAATACGATGCACGTTCTCGAACACATTGTCCTCGATCACAGCGCCATCGACCTGATGGTATCGATTGATGGGCGAGTTTGGCACGCCATTCATCACCACAAGCGCACCGGAAAACCGCTCGCCTGTCAGGTCCTTGAAATGGTTGCCGCGTATGGTCTGGCGCGCATTGATCACGCGCACGCCGCCCGTGTATGGCGCGCCATCGCCATCAAACACATTTCCCTCGATGAGAGTGCCGTTCCCATGGCGCAGGGTGAGCGTTCCGCGCGATTGGAAGAAGGTGTTGCCGCGAAACACGTTCCCGCCGGATTTGCTGGACACGATCTCCACCTCGCCGCTGCAACGATCGAAGAAATTGTTCTCGACCAGCGTGTTTGAATTGGTCAGCGAGAAATGGCTGGTGCCGATGCGCAGGGTCTCACCACCGTTTGAACCAAACACTGGGCGCGGACCAAAGTAATTTTTTGCGATGAGATGATTGTTCTCCTGACTCTCTTCGCTGTTCAAACGCACCGCCATGGTCGGGCCGGAATTCTGCTTTCCTTCCAGGTGGTTTCGGTCGAACACATTGTTCTGGCCGTACATCATTACCCAGATGTCGCGCTGGCGCCGATCGGGATTGGAGTAGTTATCGATCACGGTTTCTGTGACGCGAGAATTGTAGGCGAGCGTCTCGCTGTCTTTTCGGAAACTGATTACTTCTGAACGCGGGGTGTAGCCATCCCGAAAGACCAAGCCGGACACAACAAGATGCTCGCCAGCAAGCCGCAAGCTGGATTGGCCCGACAGGATGACTTCGCCGGGCGTTTGAGCGCGCACCGTGATGGGCGCCGCGTCTGTGCCCATGCCCTCAACCAACATGTCGAAATCGTTCCAAACGCCATTCGCGAGGACAATCGTATCGCCAGGCTCAGCCATGGCGATCGCCTCGGAGAAGGCTTCGGGTGTGGCAACGAGATTTGCGACCAGCTCAGGGGCTGTCGTTTGCGCCGAATGTATCGCTGCGCCCTGCAAAGGCCCCGCCTCGCACGCGCCGAGCGCGAGAATCATCGCAGTGGCACCGAACAGTCCTGCACGCATACCTGCCTCCCAAAGCCGTGTTTCCCGGCGTTGGACGTCACGCTAATTGTGTAGACCTTTTTGTCAACCAATGATTTTCAAATCCCAAAAACAGCCCAGTTTCGTCAGCCTGAAAGCAAGTCAGCATCTGGATTCTCGATGACACTGAACAACGGACCAGATCTTTTTGTACTACCAATTTAGAGTCTTTGGTTGACATTTTGGTGAAGCATCTATTGGTTCCTCACGAGAACTTCACGTCGAGTTGAAGCCATTACGTTTTTAGGGAGGAACTCAATGTCATCGAAATCACACCCAAACTCCGCATCGATGCGGCATACCTTTGCCTGGCGCGCAGCGCTGCTTTCAAGCGTTGTTCTACCGTTGGGCGGCATGGCGATCGCGCAGGAGACCGAGCAGCCTGCAGAAACGACCACAGCAGAAGAACAGCAAACGCTCGACACGATTACAGTTACCGGCACCCGTCAGGTCATCCAGGACTCGATCGCGCTGAAGCGCTCGAGCACGCAAATTGTCGATGGTCTCTCGGCCGAGGAAATCGGCGACATCCCCGCCCTGTCGATTGGTGAAGCCCTTGAGAACGTGACGGGCGTTGCATCCCACCGTGAAAATGGCGGTGCAACCGAAGTCTCGATCCGTGGTTTGGGACCTTACCTTTCGTCGACTGTCGTGAATGGTCGCGCCGCGACCAACGGCTCGGGCGACCGCTCGGTCAACTTCTCCCAGTTTCCATCCGAACTGATCAACAAGCTCGCCGTCTTCAAGACGCAGGATGCCAGCCAGATCGAAGGCGGCGTTGCCGGCCAGATCCAGCTTGAGACTCTACGCCCCCTCGATTTCGGCAAGCAGCGCTTCCAGTTCGACATTAAGGGCAACTACAACCCCGACCAACAGAATATCGAAGATTCCCTGGCAGGCGACCTCGGGTATCGCGGCACCCTCAGCTATGTTGACCAGCTCGAATTCGACGGCTTGGGTGAAATCGGCATTTCGCTGGGCTTCCAGCGGTCAGACATTTCACAGCCTGAGGCAGAGAGCCGCCAGACCGGCCCGACGTCCAACTCGCGACCAGCATGCGTGATCTCAGACGGGCTTGCCCAGTTCACCGACCAGACCAATGGCGGCACGTTCACAGGGTTCTCAAACACCCCCGAGACGACCGATCGGGGCGATGACGATTGTGATGATTTCAACGATCGCCGGAACCCGGACAACCTCGACACACGCGGCTCTGACACCGAAGGCTTTGACACCACGATTGATCCGGCCACAGGTCTCGCAATCGATGCAGGCGTACCCTTCGTCTTCGCCCCCTCCCAGCGCCATTACCGCCAGAACGATACGCGCGACCAGCGGGATGCCTTCTTCGGCCAACTCCAGTGGCAGCCAAACGATCGTTGGGACATCAATTTTGACCTGCAATGGTCGGAACGCAGCCAGGAAGAGCTTCGCAGCGACCTGACCTTCAATGGTGGACGTCGCAATGACACCTCGCTGAACGTTGCCGGAACCAGCACCACGAGCCTGGATTCCCTGGTGACCAATGGAAACGGCGGCATTCTCCGCGCCATCACCGACAATTCGATCGAGGTTCAGGGTGGGGACTTCGAGCGCGTTGAGACATATCTCGGTGGCGGCCTGAACGTCGGATATGAGGTGACAGATCGTCTAACCGTTTCGGCAGACCTGGCCCACTCCAACACGGAACGGACAGAACGCGCATGGGAATTCCGAATTCAATCCGACATCACGCCTGTGATCGAATACGACCTGCGTGGCCGAGATGTGCCAGTGTATCGACTTTATGACGAAGAATTTGATGTCAACGATCCGGCAAATTATGTGGACCGCCTGCGCGTACGGATCGACAATGATCGCCTGCGCGAGAACACGATCAACGCCATTCGGTTGGATGCAGACTATGAAATGGATGGTTTGTTCACAAATATCCTAGTCGGTGTGCGCGTCGCGGAACAGGATTACCTTGAACTCCCAGGCGGCAGCGACTCTGGCAACCCGCTGGACATCAATGCCGGCCGCTTCTCTTTTGAGATCGAGAATGATGGCGAACTGACCGTCAATAACCGCGAAGTCATCGACGATACAGATGACGACCTCTACGACACCGATCCAACCTATGCCACGCTGCAGGACGACATCGTCGGCATCATCTCGATTGCAAATGACGCCTGCTACCAGGAGTTCCGGGAAGGCGACAGCTTCCTTGACAATCTGCGTGATGGTGACCTGGTCACGAACATTGCCGATGATGGCAGCGTCATCAGCTCGACAAGCTCATGGGCAACCTTTGATGCGCGTTGTGTAGCAGAAACCGCGGTCGGCCAGCTCAACGGCCTGCTCGGAACCATCAACACGTTCCTCACGGATCCAAATGCGAGCGAAAATAGCTTCGCTGAAGCATTGAATACGTTCGAAGCCGGTATTCCGAGCCTGATCGAGGAAAACACCAGAACGATTGACGTCACCGAGACGACTACCGCGTTCTACATGATGGCAAATTACGAGACGCAGCTGGGCAACTTCCCGGTGAGCGGCAATGTCGGTGCACGCATTGTTAATACGGATGTAGAAGCCACAGGATACCGCCCGGAGATCACGATCACGGAAACCGACGGACAGCTCAGCGCCTCGCTCGGCAATCTGGTTCCGGTGACGGCCAATCACGATTACACCGAGGTGTTGCCAAGCGCGATCGCTATCATTGAAGTGGCGCCTGACAAACTGGTTCGCTTGGGCGTGTTCCGCGCCATGTCGAGGCCCGACCCGGCAGATATGGGTTTTGGCCGGAGCTTCGACTTCGCCAATGCCAGCGATGATGATGATGCCGATCAGATCACCACGATCCAGGAGCTGATCACGGATGTGAGTGGCGATGGCAACCCGGCCTTCGATCCACTGATGTCCTGGAACTTCGACGCCGGTTTTGAATGGTACCCCAACGACGACACGATTCTGGCCATCAGCGGCTACTACAAGTCGTTCCAGGGTGGTTTCGTAAATACGGTTCTCGAAGAGACCTACGACATCAATGGCCAGAGTCTGACTCTACCGATCTCGTTGCAACAAACCAGCGATGACACCAGCTCGCTGTATGGGTTGGAACTCACAGCCGCACATACGTTGAGCTATCTTCCGGGCCTCTGGAGCGGTCTTGGAGGGAAACTGAGCTACAACTATGTCGACTCCGACTTCGAGTTCCAGGACAGTCGCTACGGAGATCAGTTCGTCGTCCAGTTGGATGGCTCGATCGACCAGATTGCAGACGGCATCCTGGATCCAGGCGGCCTTCCCGGACTATCCGAAAACACCCTATCGGCTCAGGCATTCTGGGGGGTCGGCGACTTCGATGTATCGGTGACCTACAAATACCGCGACGAGTATTTCCAGCCCTTCGTATCGGACGGTTCACGCCTGCGTTTCGTGGGTGATGTGGGTGTCTGGGAAGCCCGGGCCTCCTACAATCTCACCGACAATTTCCGTTTGTCGGTTGAGGCCATCAATCTGGGAAGTGAGCCGAAAGAGCAGTTCGCATTCACCAATGACGACCTCTACGAGGTCAACGATTATGGTCCGCGTATTTTCTTCGGCCTGCGGGGGCGCTTCTAGCGCGTCCACAAGGGATCGCGGCAGGCCCGATGGCGGGCTTGCCGCCTTCCCGTAATTGGACCTACCTTTTTGTAAACCTTGCCAGAATAGGGTAGAGAAAACATATAAATACGCGGTACTGCTGTTACTGTCGTGCCGCACGGAGCGAGACGATCGCTCTGGGAAAGGAGCCTTCATGTCCGAGAAACGCCTCTATCAAACGATCGCCCAGTCGATCTTGGACATGATTGATTCCGGCGCTTACCCCCCTGGGACCCGGTTGCCCGGCGAGCGCGAATTAGCAGAGAAGTTCGGGGTGAGCCGCGTGGTTATTCGCGAGGCCGAAATCTCGCTCGAGGCGGTCGGAAGGGTCGACATAAAAGTGGGGTCGGGTGTCTATGTGCGGGATACACAAGAGGCCAGTGGCCTCGTCCTGCCCAAAGTGACCCCTTTTGAGCTGACACAAACGCGGCTTTTGTTCGAATCCGAGTGCGCTGCCCTCGCCGCCACACAGATCACGGACGAACACCTGGCGAAGCTCTCAGCCACAATTGAACGTATGGCAGCCGCCTCGGACAACCAGGCCGATGGAGATGAAGCCGACCGCGAATTCCACCTCGTGATCGCGCGGGCGACGGGCAATGCCGCAAACATCTTCTTTCTTCAGAATCTCTGGCGCATGCGCACCGAAATCGAAGCGGTGCGGAAGGTCTATTCCGCAATCTGTTTCGGTGATCGCTCGCACACCGTGAACGAGCATACCAAGATCTTTGACGCGTTGGCGGCCCGGGATCCCCAGGCTGCGCGTGAAGCGATGCAAGACCACTTCCAGAGACTCCTCGAGGCCCTGTTGGACGCGTCCGAGCGCCAGGCGATCGAGGAAGCGCGCCAACGTTCAAGCGCCAATCGGGAACGCTACCTGAAAATGGCGATCGCCCGATAGCGTCGCCTAAGAAACGAAAATCAAATCGCGCCTTGACGTAGTTCAGGAGAATTCGGGCCGATTGCCATGGGGCGACGTCGACCCGGCAACACTGCCACATCGAACAGCTCGCGCACATCGGTCTCAAACCGCAGCCACTCCACGGCGGCCCCGGCCTGAAGATCCACAATGAATAAGCCGCACCAAGGCTCAGCGCCACGCCGCTTCAGCATGTCATCCAGATCCAGCCCGGAAAAGTCACCATTTCGCGCAAGTGACGATGCCACGATGGCGTATCGCCCGATAAGCGCCATGCCGCGCAAAAATCCTGGTAGCCAAGCGACCGCTTCCGCCGTTCCCGCGGCTTCATCTACACAGCAGAGCGTGCCTCGCCCGGAGTCCAGGACATAGAGCCGGCCGTCGCGCCAGCGCGGGGAATGCGGCATTGAAAGCCCATCGACGATCACGTCAGACGCGGCCACATCCACGATGCAGCCTCCATTGCGACGCTGGTCTCGCCACCCCGAGGGGCTATCGCTCCTGGCTGCGCTTGTGACGTAGCGCACCTGCCCATCCCTCAACGCGAGCCCGTTCAGATGACAGCGATCGTCGGGCGTGCAGGCCGACACAAATGGTGGCTGCCAAACCGGCGTGAAGCCCTTTTGATCACAAAACGTAGCGAGGCAGGAATAGCGCGTGTTCACGAACACGGCCCGGCCATCTTGCTCGATGGCGATATCGTGGAGGTCTATGTCGCCTGTCGTGCGCGCCGTGCGGACCACGTACTGCGCATCGAATCCATCGGGCGGCGCATCCGCGTTGGAGCGAATATCGACCAGTCGCCAAACCTGCCATTGGGTTGCCAGAAACAAATTGTCACCTGACACATGCAGGCCCATGGCGCGCTCGAATTGGCGTTGGTCAAAACCAATGCGCCCATCCTCGCAAAGCCCGACGAAGTACAGGCGACCGGTGCGATAGGACGTGAAGGCGAGGCTGACCTGCTGGCTCTCCAACCAGCCGGCCAGCCCCCGCGAGGCGGAAATCTGATCACCGCGGGGCGCGTCCTGCATCGCCCCGCCATCAGCTGTCGCCATTAGAAGCGGGCCCGGGCCGAGAGATAGCCGAGGGTTCGTTCTTGCTTGTCAGCGAACTCTCCGCTGAAGCCCGCGCCCAGAGTGAAACGGTCCGATATCGTCACATCGAGCCCAGCGCCGGCGATGAAAGCGGTGTCTCCCCGTTCGGTTTGGCGTACATCGAAGCTTCCGCCGCCGGCCACGAGGCTGGCGCTATAGGTCTCGGCCACATCGGCAAAGTCGGTGACGAGACCCGCCTTGAAATGCGGGGTCCAGCTGAACTGATCGGAGACATAGGTCTCGCTGGTGTTCAAGGTGGCCGCGAGGCGTTGGGAGTCCGCATCCCGGCCCGATACGGTCAATGCGCCGAGACCTCCGGATTCGCTATAGCTGCCGAGCTCGGTGGATATCTGGGTGTAGGACAATCCGCCCTGCAGGTCCCAGCCGGGCGTGTCGAACACATAGTCCACGCCGCCCTTGAGCCAAGTCTGGTCGCCATCAGTGTCACCGGTAAGTTGCTCACCGAGCAGGGCGTTTACCCTGGCCGATGACACATCGACCTGGCCAAATCCGGCCTGGCCACTGAACACCCAGTTGCCACGTTCGCCGCGGCCATAGACTGCGAAACCAGTGGCATCCACATCCTGGCGGTCGAGCCTGGCGCCATCATCCTGAGTGCCGCCTTCGAGGCTGTGCAGCGCTACGCCGAGGGTCACGCCCGAGCCGAATCGATGGTCGAGACCGGCAACAATTCCCGAGTGGTCGCTGCTGAACCCTTCAGCCGAGACCGTTGCGGTGCCCTCGCCCCGGCCTCCAATCCAGTCGACCCAGAGCACTGTACCCTGCCCGCCTGAAACGCCGCGGCGGTCAAGCGTATCGGAAACGGATATCGCCGTATCCGTCACCAGGCGCTCCAGGCCACCAGATGTGCTTGGCAGGAAGTCGATGACACCCGACTGGACCGCTGCATCATCGGCCAGTCGGCCAAAAGCCGTAGACAGCGCCGTGCCCGCCGCGCCACCACCATCAATCACCGACTGGAGCACAGCCGCAGCGCCAGTCGCATTTGGTGAACTGCCAGCAACCGCATCGGGCAGCATCACGGTCTGTTGCACCGTGATCACCAGTGTGTTGCCACCGGAGACTTCCTTTTCGAAGTCGAACAGCATGGAATTGTCGGTAAGGGTTGAAGCATCGCTCAGCGCCCCGCCGGCAATCGCTGCATCAAAGCTGAAACCCGTCGCAATCGTGTTCACGGTCTGCACATCAAGTGCGACAGTGCTACCGGATGCAAACGTGATATCGCCGTCGGCGGTGATCTGCGGCGTGGACGAGTCGTCAAACGCCAGAGTGGTGGTCGACCCGTCTGTTGCAACAAAATTTCCGCCCGAAATAGCAAGCGTTGCGGCTGGCGAGAGCACCAGTGCGCCTGATTGGGTAACATCCCCCGACACGGCGAGGTCCGCGCCACCATCGGCAATGGACAGCATGCTTCCTGCGGCAATGTCGAAGCTCGAAACGCCGCTGAAATCCGCACCGTCCAGGGTCGTCATGCCATCAAGGACCGTGACCGTCTCGAACCCGCTGATAGAATTGGAAACCGACAGACCGCTCCCGCTGAAAGTAAGCGAGTCTGCGCCATCGCCACCAATCAAGTCACCGGCAAAATCCGTCGTCGCCGTACCGTTGATCGTCAGGCTGTCGTCTAGCGCGCCAAGATCGACGTCGCCCTGATAGGTGCCAGACAGGGTGACGGTATCGACCGTGTTGCCAAACACCATGTCGCCCGTCACCGAGCCGGAATCGTTCACCGTGACGACGGATCCACCGGAAGAAGTCACGAAGAGCGCATCGGTCGGCGCAGTCAGCGTGCCTGTATTGGTGATGTTGGCCGCTGCGTCGCCGTTCAGCGCAATGACCAGACCGCCGGACCCATTGGCGCCGCCACTGATCGTGCCCGAATTGGACACGGTCGCCGTCCCATTGGTCAGGGTCAGGCTTGCACCGGTGGCATCGGCCGAGGTCAGGCTGGCAGAGTTGCTAAGGGTCAGCGCCCCGCCGCGCGTGGTGAGATTGGCGGCAGCGCCATTACCTCCGCTCGCGGCAATGGATCCCGAATTCGTCAATGTGGCTGAGCCCGTATCCAGATCCGTGCGCACACCATCGGCACCGAAGCCGCTCACGGCCACATCGCCGGCATTGGTGAAGCCGACCGTGCCTGCATTGACCTCACCGTGCAGACCGTGGGAGAAATCCCCGCTGGTCGCGATGTCGCCAGCCGCTTCATTGGTCAGGGTGAAGGCCGTCGCGGCCGTGGCGCTGTAGCTGTAAATCTTTGCGCCATCACTTCCTGTACCGGTCGATGTGATGTCACCCGAATTGACGACTTCAGCGCTGTTGGCGCCGTAGGTTCCAGCCCGAAGCGCGTCTCCGCCGTTCCCGGTCTTTGTGATTGTGCCGGTGTTCTCAGCACGCGCGGTCGCACCGGTGGAGTAGGCCCAGACACCATGTCGGTTCTCACCGCTGCTGGTGACGTCCCCGCTGTTGACGACGGTGGCGCCATTATTACCCGTGGCGAACACGCCGGTACCCGCGGCTGTTACACTCCCGCTGACCAACACATTCGCGGTGTCCTGGCTTCCTACATAGACCCCGAAACTGCTCGCGCTCTGGCTCGTCAGACTGCCAGAGAACGTAACATCGGCAACACCGCCAGAAGTGGCTTCGATAGAGGTTCCGCCGGAAGAAATAGTGCCATCAAAATCAATCGTCACATTGGCCTGGCTCGAACGGGCGACAATGCCGGTGCCAACGTCACCAACCGTCAGATCGCCTGAGCCGGAGATGTCGACATCACCATTCACTGTGGTGGCGAAAATGACCGCGCGGCCGACAGAGTTCCCGACAATCTCGGCATCCCCATTCACGACATAGGTAATGTCGCCATCGGTCGAGAGCCCCGCGATTGTGGAACGGCTGTCGGTGCGCAAGCTGCCGGAGTTTTCGGCGCGGATATCGCCAAGCGGATTTTCAACTCGGATCGCATTGGAATCCGCACCGGTGACCGTGATCGAGCCCGCGTTAACGGCCTCGGCCAGCATGCCGTCATTCACGTCGACAAAGATCCCGTGGGCACCTACACTACTTGTGGTAACCGCGCCGCCCACCTGGTTTTCCGCACGGAACGTGTTCGCCGCAACGCTTGAGTAACTAAAGACATGGATGCCGTGGCCAGCGTCGCTGGTCGTATCGATATCGCCGGAATTGACGACATTCGCATTACCGGTCTGATAGGTCGTCGCGTAGAGCCCGGCGACCCGATCGCCTGCGGCAGAGATGTCTCCGCTGTTGACCACCTCAGCATTGCTGTAGTTGCCGATAGCAATGATACCTGCGCCAGAGCCGCCCGTGACTGTGATGTCGCCCGCGTTTTCAACCCGCACCCCGGTCGTGTTCCCACCAGCAAGTATTCCCCAGTCGAGGGCTGATATCTGCCCCGCAGATGTGACCTCCGTACGACCCATGGCGCTGCCAACGCGGATGCCTCGTCCGCCACCACCATCGATCATAGCGCCGTCCGCGACATCCACGGAAACATCGCCAGTGTTCACATCCACATCGATGACACGCCCACCCCGGCTGGCGGCGGTCACCTCAATCTGCCCGGAGCTGATATCCAGATCGACGGACCCGGTCTGCACATCGATATCGATGGCTTCACCATTCGCGATGGAGACCGTTCCGGAATTCGTCACGGTGATATCGCCGCCAGACGCGCTGACTTGAATGCCATCGGAACCGGCACCCGCCGCTCCGATCGTGCCAACGTTCACAATATCCAGAGTGCCACCAGCATGGACAGCAGAGATGCCGTGGGCATTGCTGCCCGAAGTGGTGATGGCACCGTTATTCGAAACGCCCGCATCGACGGCGGAAGTAAAGGCGAGCGCCACACCATCTGAATCCTGCGCCACCGTTTCAATCGTGGCACCCGTAGTGTTGACGACACTCGCCGCCAGCATGCCGTTGGTGCTTGAACCTTCCAGATTGATCCCAGCAGCGTTCTGCCCGTTTGTGGTAATGGATCCTGTGTTTCGAGCGCTCAGGCTGACGCCAGTATCGTCTGAATAGGCCCAGATGCCGCGCGCAGCATCGCCGGTCGTCGTTACATCGCCCGTGTTGATGACGTCAGCGCTGCCATTCGGCGTGTAGGCGACCAGGGCGGAAGCAGCGGGCGACAACGTCGAAACTGTGCCGGTATTGATGAGATTTGTTGTTCCAGTATCGCTCCGGCCGAACATGGCGAAACCGCCCGCCGCAGTTCCCGCATCAAACAGGATGGACCCGGAATTTTGCACGGTGGAGTCGCCACCATTGGTTCGGCCGTAAAGACCCGCCGACGCCGTCGAGCGCGCCGTGATCTGGCCCGCATTGTCGATTAGAACGTCACCGGTTGCACCTGTTGCTCGACCAACAATCCCGCCCGCATTGGAATCGATGATCCCGGTTGACGTATTGGTAAGCGTGACAGTGCCCGTCGTCGACTGGCCATTCAGACCCGCACGAAGCCCGAGGTCGGCGCCAAGATAATTGATCCGCCCCTCATTCGTGCCAGTAATCGTCCCAGACGTACTGGTAAGCCCGATGACATTCCCGCTGCCAGTGCGCGTGACAGTGCCCCGGTTGATGAACACATTGTCTTCGCCATTCAGCCGAACCGTGCTGGGCCCAACCGCCTCCAGCGTTGCGCCGGGATCGACGATGAAGGTCTGGTTGTCATCATCGATACGCTGTTCACCAACGGTCGCGCCTGTGCAGGTCGTCGTGTCGTTCACGGTGTTGCAAGCCGCCGCTGCATCGGGTGCGAGCAAAGAGGCCAGCGTTCCGATTGAAGCAGTACAGAGCAATGAAGACCAGACGGATTGGATTGGCGATTTAAGCGACATGGGATCCCCTCACGAGTGAATGTCCCAAGTCTGTTACCGAGCGCGGTCGCCCGCCGTTATCCCGCATCCATAGGAGAGAACGCCTCTCTATCCCGCAAATTCGGGGTCGGCTTCATCGGTGACAAGCGGCAAGGAGACCTTCAGCGTCGTGCCCCACCGGCTGTTCTCGATCGCGAAATTGCCGCCCAGCTGCTGAACACGCTGGCGGATGTTACCAAGTCCCCGGCCAAACGGAATCGGTTCCGGTATCCCGCGACCATTGTCGGTGATTTCAACATCCAGCGTGGCACTATTGCTGAGAGTGAAACTGACCCGGCAAGACGTGGCGCCACTGTGTTGGATCACGTTGCGCACCGCCTCCTGCACAATCCGGTGGAGTGAGAGCATGCCCCCCTGACCAAGCCGGATCGGGGTACCAAGGTCCGGTGCTTCCCAGCCCATCTCCAGACCCGCATGTTTGAGTTGCGGCGCAATTCGCCCGCGCAGCACGCCCACGGCGGTGTCGAAGTCCCCGTCCAGCGTATCAATGGCATCGACGATCAAGCGCAGATCCTGAAGCGACATGCGCAACTCTTCCGCCAGTGTGGCCTGATCCACCTTGCCGGACGCTGCCCTCAAGGCGAGCGCGAGGAGGTCTCCTCCGAACCCGTCATGCATGTCCTGCATCAGGCGTTGGCGTTCACGATAGACTATGGACCTGCGGATTTCGACTTCGCGTTGCTTGTGCAGCGCTTCCAGGCGCGCTTCCTGTTCAGTCAGGCGGTCCGTCAGCCCCGTATTGAGGGTCTCCAACTCTTCCCGGGTCGCCGTTGTGAAGCGCGCCACCATGGACACAAATGCGATGGCCAGCGGGATCGGCACAAGCGGGCTGTAGAAGAGATTCAACTCGCTGCCTGGCGCGATCATGGCCGAAAACTCGGCCGATGCATCCCCCATAAGATCGATCATGCCCACCAGAATGCAGGCCAGAAATGTAGTGGTTTCGAACCACATTGGCCGGCGCGCCCGTAGCAGCCAGGCAATCAGCAGCCCGATCAAAAGGCAGAAGGAAACCAGCCCAATAACGTTCCCGAAGTGGAGCACTGCACGCACCCAGGACATGGGCACCACCGCCGTGATGGTTGCGAGCCCCACCGTCATCAAAGCGAGGCCTGGCGCGACCCAGTTTGCCATGCTTTTCAGATTGAACGTCCAACTGTTCACCAGGAACACAGAAGACACCAGAACACCCAAAGTGGAGCAGAGATACACCGGCCAGTAGGCTTGCTGCGACAGCAAAGCCAAGGGCCCCACAAAGAGCAGGTTGCGCACCACCCAGCATGCCATCACCGCTGCGAAGGCATAGAGAAACACCTGGCGTGCGGGGATACGAACGAACGCCAGGATGACCAATACGGTGAGCATCGCGCTGGCCAGTGCTGCCATGGGCAAGTGCACGGATAAGAACCGGGTCCATCGAAACGCGCGCTGGATGTCCGACCTTGGCCCCAAGAAAACGGTTCGCAAAAGTGCAGAGCGGCCCTGCCCCTCAACGGTTAGTCTGACCCTGTCCCCGTCTTCCAACCCGCCGACTTCCGAAATATCCAGAAAAACGGGATCGAGTTGGCGGTACAAACGCGGATTGGGCGGAAAACTCACCAGAACGCGGTCACCGCGCACAAGCTCCACGCGCACTTTACGAACCACGTCACGGATATAAATCGCTGGCTTGGCCTCGTCGCCGAGAACGCGCTTTGGCAGGGGGAATTCCAAAGTGCGGATCGGCTCGCCTGGCCCCGGCACCCTGTAGGCATGGCCGCGCCAGTGCGCTTCGGTTCGCGCGCCAGCCTCATCGACTGCGAACACCCGGTCGATCCGCATTTCAGCCGGCGGTGTGCTCATGGCCTCTAGCCCGCGCAAAAGCGCAACAAGGCCGACACAGACCGCCAGAAAGACTGACAGCACAATGACGAAGCGTTGCCCGCCGACCTGACGCCAGGGCGCAAGAACCGGCGCGGATGGCCCCGTCATTCGCTGGGGTCAATCTTGATCAGACCGCCCTGAACAGCCTCAAACACGGCCTCACCGCGCGATTTGACTTCCAGCTTGCGGTAGATCGCTTTCACGTGGTCGCCCACCGTATAGTGCGAGATGTTCAATCGCCGGGCGACTTCCTTGTAGGAAAGTCCGCGGGCAAGATCGCTGAGCACTTCAATTTCGCGATCGCTGAGTTGCGGGCGGATGTCGCCCTCTGAAAGGCTGGCGGCCGCATCAACGGCAGCGGGCTTGCGCAGGCGTTTCAACAAATGCACCGCCACCGCAGCGCTGATCGGAGCGCCACCATCCAGCACGGTGGAGATGGCACTTTGCATTTCGTAATCAGTGCCGCTCTTCAGAAGGTATCCATCAGCGCCCGCTTCAATCGCGCGCAAAACCGAAGTGACGTCCCCGAATACAGTGATGACCATGCTGCGCGCATCATAGGCATCCTTGCAGGTACGGATGAGCTCCGATGCATCGCCATCACCGAGTTGCCAGTCGGTGAGTAAGAGCGCGACTTCCTCACCATGCAGGCTGAGTTTGTCGCGCGCTTCCGAAAGAGACGAGGCCGTGTCGAGCAGCTTCAGGCGGGGATGGCTGGCAACAATCTGGCGACAGCGCTCAAGCGCGTTTGGCTCGTCTTCGACGAGCAGGACCGGGCAAACAAGGTGGTCTGTCATGGACTGCGACCTGAAACTGGAACTGTGTATGGCCCCCAAAAGTGACCCGAACACTGTGGCGATAGATGGCTGCTCTGCCATCTTCGCGGGAAAAGTGCCATGGGCCCCACCCGCGAACAATCCCCATCATTCGGGGTACGACACCAGTTCAACACTAAGGAAATGCTTCAGAACAACTCCCCGCTGGCATCGCCCAGCCAGTCCGCCAAAAACGCGCGCTTTTTAGCGAGCGCGTGCGCAGCGTGCTCAGGGGTCCGCTCCAGGAGGCGGATCGCGTCGCCGGGGCGCACTTGACCGAGAAGGTGGCGATCGCAACGCGCGATCTGGGCAATGCGCGGATAGCCGCCCGTCGTCTGCGCATCGCAAAGGAGTATGATGGGCGTGCCAGACGCGGGGCACTGAATTGTGCCGGGAAATACGGGCGCGCTTTCCATCAACCCGTCACTGTCGAGATTCATGGACGGCCCGGTGAGCGCGATCCCCATTCGCGTACCTTGCCGCCCGGCGACGAACTGCTCAGAGAACAGGGCCTTTCGGGAGGTTGCGTCCAACACTGAAGTCTCGCCAGAGGCGCAGGCCCTCAAAGTATAGCTTTGGGTGAATACGGGACGAAAGGCTTCTGGCGTCTCCAAGACCCCGTCGAGCTTGGCCGGTCCCTGCGCGACGAGGGTGTCTCCCGCCCTCAACGCCCTGCCCTGATGCCCCCCAAAGCCCGCTGGCAGGTAAGTCGACGTGGACCCGAAAGCCATATCAGCGGCAAAGCCCGAGGCGATCGCCAGATAGGACCGTGCGCCGAGCCTTGGCGCGTTTACGCTCAGCATATCACCGACGGTCAATGGGAGCGTCCTGTGCAGGGGGACTGCAACACCAGATACATGGATGTCGCCCGAAGCGCCCGTCACCGCGACAGTGCAAGGGACTTCAATGCGCGCTTTGAAGCCGCCAAAACTAATCTCTACGCACGTCGCGAGCAGATCATTGCCCACGAGCCGATTGGCGAGCGCCATGGAGACAGGATCGGCCGGCCCTGCCTCTGGAATGCCAAGATGGCGCGAGCCTCTGCGCGGTGCGCCCTGCAGGCTCGCCTGCACCCCGGCAGAGATTACCTCCAGCATATCAGAGCGCCCGGAACCGGATACGCACGCCGGGTTCCAGCAAGAACGGGTCTGCGCGCTCCGGTGAGAAAAGCGGCTCAGGCGTATGCCCAATCAGGGGCCAGCCACCCGGACCCGTCAACGCGTAAAGTCCGGTAAATCTCGCACTGAGCCCCACAGACCCGGCCGCGACTCGTGGACGAGGGTCCTGAAGCCGTGGGATATTCAAGCCCTCCGGCAAGCCAGAGATGTAAGAAAACCCCGGCGTGAATCCCATCATCTCAACCTTGTGGATCCGCTCCGTGTGCATGGCGATAAGGCCATCGCCCGAAAGGCCGAGTTGTTGGCAAACGCTCTCAAAATCCGGGCCATGGTCGCCGCCATAGGCCACGCCAATCTCAATGATTGCTCCTGGGTCAGCGTCAATTTCGTCAGGTTCAGCCTGCTCCATCAGCCAAGCCTCAATCTCGACCGCGATAGCCGGATCAAACCGCACCGCCACACTCGCAAGACCCGGCACGACGTCTTCTGCGAGTCCCTTGGTGCGCAACTGTCGCGACAACGCCTGGGCAGCGCCCGGCGAGGCCGTAGCAATCTCGAACACATCGTCGGCGATCCGCCTCGGAGTCAGCCGGGGGCGCATAGCACTCGTCCCGCTTGCTTCAATGCGCGCCGTATGGCGCGGGCCGACGCCACCGCGCCCTCGGTGTCGCCATGCACGCAAATTGTCTCGACGGACAGAGGTATTACAGCGCCGCCATACGCCTGAACTTCACCTTTCAATACCAGATCGCAAGCCTGGGCCGCTTGGCGCTCTTCGCCAATAATCATTGCTTCCGGCAAGCTTCGATCGCGCAAATTGCCATCGGCTTCATAGGCCCGGTCTGCAAAGCCTTCCCGCAGGAACGGCACGCCAGCATCCGCTGCGGCCCGTTCCAGCTCTGACGCTGGTGGCCCAACAAGCCGCGCGCCGGGCAAAACGCTTCGCAACACGTTCAGAACGCTTTCGGCGAGATCGGCGTCGCGTGCGCCCATATTGTAAAGCGCGCCGTGGGGTTTGAGGTGGGTGATCGAAACGCCAAGCCCATCGCCAATGTCCCTGAGCGCGCCCGTCTGGGCCAAAAGCGCATCCTCCAGGGCTTGTCCACTCAGCAGAGAGGGCGTCCGGCCAAAATTGTCCCGGTCCGGAAAGGACGGATGCGCTCCGGCGGCAACGCCATGATCAGCAGCAAGGCTGAGGGCCTCGCGCATGGTGCGCGCATCCCCCACATGCCCGCCGCATGCGATATTGCAGCTGGTCACGATCTCCATCAGTTCCGCATCAAAGGCGCAACCTTCGCCGAGATCGGCATTCAGGTCGATCTGCCCGCTCATGGCATGATCCCCGCCGCTCTGAGGATAGATCGGATCCCGAGGCCGAGCGTGATCAATACGATTGCTCCGCCTGCGAGGTTCGCCAGCATGGTGTTGCGATATCCACCGAGCAGATCCTTCCGGTTCATCACGTAGAGAAGGAACGCGGCCAACAGAGGCAGAAGCAAGCCATTGGCATATTGCGCAATCAGGATCAGCGAGACGGGCCGAATGCCGGAGAGACTGATCACCGCACCGGCCACGACGACGCTCAATGCGGTTGCGCGGAACAATAGCGAGTTGCGGTCTTTCCCGCCGCCGACAATCTCACTCAAGGCGAAAGCCGTCGCCATAGGCGCGGTGATGGCCGATGTGAGCCCCGCCGCGAAGAGACCGATTCCAACCAAATAGCGCGCTGCCTCGCCGAAGGCGGGCTCAATGGCCGCGGCCATATCCGCCGCGTTTGAGACCTCCAGCCCCTGGCCAAACAGGCTGCTGGCCGCGGTAGACAGGATCAGGATCGAAACAAGGCCGCCAAGACCAATGGATATGGCAGACTCACGCCGTGCCTGGGGCGTACCCTCCTGCCCTGGCCATTTTCGGCGAGACGCCGCCGCGTGGAGGAACAGATTGTACGGGACAATGGTCGTTCCAATCAGGGCGATTGCCGTCAGCGTGCCACCTTCCGGTATGCGCGGCATGAGCCCGCTGGCAAAAGCGGCGAAGTCCGGTCGCACGACAAGCGCGCTGGCCAGAAAGGCAATACTCATGACCAAAACGAGGCCCACAAGCACCTTTTCCAACACGTCATAACGCCCGATGACGACCGCCAATCCTGCGATCATTGCAAGCACAGCAACGAGGGGTTTCTGCCCAGGTGACGCCCCGGATAGAATCGCTTCTACGCCCAGTGCGCCGCCCGCCAAATTGCCCCCCTCATAGGCACAGTTGCCGATGAACAGTGCCAGGAACACGAGGCCGCCCGCCGCCCATTTGAGGACTGGGAAGGATGCGCTTTGCATCAAGGCTTCGCCGAGGCCCAACCGTGCTCCGGCCCCTAGCCGGGCAGCCATATCCTGCAGGACAATGGTCGCCAAAGTGGCGAAGACGAGCGCCCAGACCAGTGCGAAACCGAAATTGCTGCCCGCCAATGTGCAGGCCGTGACCGTTCCAGGCCCGATGAAGGCGGCCGCTACGAGGACGCCAGGACCAAATCCTTTTGTCATTCGCCGTCCAATTGGTCGGAGATACCGCGACGCGTGGTGAGGTAGGTCGCAAAGCTCGCGAGCCAGTGGCTACCGGAATAGTGCTCATCGGAAACGGCTGAGATGCCCACCTCCTTATGGAGGTCTGCGGATGCCATGAGCGCCGCGACGCGTGGATCACCCTCCGGCAGAGCGCTGGCGACCCCTTCAAGGGCCCAGGCGCGCGACAGGTTCACGCCATCCAGATGGACGAGTTTTCCGTCGGAGGCATCCAAAACGATCCCTGGCTCAAGCCAGTCCGCGCGGCCATCTTCCGGAATTTGCGGCAGGAACGATTCGAGCCAAACAGCAAAATCGTCCTGGCTCAGTACGCGCCGCATGAGGTCTGCCTCCATCAGGCAGGGAGATAGAAAATCCTCGCCAGACGGCTCATAGGCCAAAGGGCAGTCCACATCGCCGCTATGGAAGGCAAGCGTCTTTTCCACGAGCGCGGCTTCGAACGCCCCATCTTCAACCTGGCGCGCATAGTCAATCATCAGGCCAAAGGCGAAAGCGGTCTGGTTGTGGGTACCAAGGCGCACTGGATAAGCTAGCTTCGGCAACCAGTCCTGCGTCTTGGCAACGATTGCCGCTTCAAGGGGGCGAAGGGTCTCGCGCCAAGCCCGCATTTGGGGATCATCGCTTGCATCCAGCTCAGCCACCAACTGCAGGAACCAGGCAATGCCGTAGGGGCGCTCAAACGATCCGCGGCCCGGCGCATTGTAGTAAGCCAATTCACCTGCCAGCTTCTCTTCGGTGAAGCTCTCCGCGAGGGCGGCACGGATCTCACTCGCCAGAACGCTGTCGGGCTGTGTGCTCAGAATCCTAGAGAGCAACCAGTGCCCATGTACGGAGGAGTGCCAGTCGAAACAGCCATAGAAAGCTGGTGTCAGCTGGTGCGGGGGCTGGGCATCCTCGGCAGACTGCAACACATGGGCGATCTTGTTCGGGTACTCCCGGTGAACGCAATCCAGCGCCAGAATGGCAAAGCGGTCTTCCGTGGTCACAGGCACCGGGCGTTCAACGCTTGTCTCCGCCTCGACCGCTTCTGGTGCAGCGCTCACGGAAGATGGTGAACACGCTGCAAGCCCCGCTGCACAAATCACAGCACTCAAAACTCTCATATCAATGACTCCCATGTCGCGCTGCCCCGGCATAGCTTTAGCAACGCACCATTGCCGGGGGTGACCCGCAAGTCAAAACCGCTATTGCATCAACCACTTCGGCATCAGATGTGGGTAACTGCCATGCTCTTGCGGAGATGCCGCGCGCTTGTTTTCAATGCGGCGGGCGAGATAGGTGTTGGTGTGGCCATCCGACCGGGTCAAACACCCTTCGGATGGCATCCAGAGAATTTCGAGGCCGGGTCCGGTCGCGACACGTCCGACTGACGGCGGAGGATTACCATGGACAAAGAGCAAGCCAGCGCACGCCTTGAGACCTTGCACACGCACCTTCGCACCGCCGCCGGGCAAATTGAAACCGACCCAGAAACCAATTCGGTGTTTTCCCTCGGCCGATCCATGTTCGCTGCCCTCGAGACCGGCAGTGAAGACCTTGGCAAGATTGAAGATCTGATCGACGAAATTCATCTGCGGCTGGCGGATGCCCGCATCGGATTTCTTCGCAATCAGCACTTTGACTGCAAACCGAACACGGCCTGGCAAGCCGTTGGGGCACGGCTCGAAGCGCTGGCCAGCGAAGGATGGCCCTCTTTCAAGGCTGCGGTAGAGCGCGAGAATGGCGGGATCGTCTTCACCGCTCACCCGACATTTGCCTTGTCGAGAGACGCGCGCATGGCCATCGCCGCCCAGGCTGAGTCGCCCAAGAAGGCAAACCAGAAGGCCCTGGCAAAATCCCTGGCGGAAGACAGCCGCGACTGGTCGGCAAGCATAACACTCGGCGGCGAGCATGAAGAGGTCCAGGCGGCTCTGGAAAACGCCCAGGCGGCGATGACGGCCTATGGCGCGCAAGTGCTGGGCGTCGCCCGCCGGACGTTCCCGGACACATGGCGGGAGCTACGCCCCGCCCTGCCAACGCTGGCAAGCTGGGTCGGTTATGATCTGGACGGGCGCACGGATATCAACTGGTGGCAATCAGTGTCCCTGCGCCTGTCGGAGAAGGCAGCGCAGCTCCGCCGCTATGCCGCGCGAATTGAGACCATTTCTGGCGCGCCAGCCGGCGAGAATCTCTCGGCAAAGCTGCGCCGTGCGGCAGCGCTAAGCCAAGAAGAATCCGCCTTGTTCGGCGCGGACCTTTCAGACACAGACGCCCTGGTCGAAGCAGTGAGCTTTATCACCACGGACCATCCTGACCGGATTACTGATGCCAAAAGCCTGATTGAGGACATCGACACGCTCGCGGCTGACGTCGATGACGATATGGCCGTGGCGCTTTCGGTGCTTCGGGCAGAGGTTGAAGCGCTGCAACTGGGCACGGCACGGGTCCACTTGCGCGTGAACGCGGCGCAGGTGCGCGCCGTCATCAGCCGGGATCTCGGCCTGGAAACGGAAGACCGCGACTTAGGACGCGTCGCCCTGCAACATCTGTCTGACCGGGCGGCCGAGCGCGGCACGAAAGAAGCAAACTTCGCCGACCTGTTCCTGGAGCGCTCCACCGCGCGGCGCCAGATCATGATGTGTGCCCTCTGGCTCAAATACATCGATGCGGGCTCGCCCATCCGGTTCCTGATTGCCGAAGCAGAAAACCCCGCGACGGTCATGGGCACGCTTTATCTCGCACGCCAGTTCGGCATCGACCATATGCTGGACATCTCGCCCCTGTTTGAAACGCCAGACGCGCTGGAAACGGGCGGACGCTTCATCGAGCGGCTCCTCCAGGAACCTGAATTCCTCTCTTATCTGGGAGATCGCGGCTATCTGTCGATCCAGCTTGGCTTTTCCGATGCCGGGCGTTTCATCGGCCAAGTGGCCGCTGACATGGCGATTGAACGCATCCACAATCTGATCACCCGTGCGCTGGCCAAAGTGGATACCAAGCTCGGTCTGTTGATCTTCAACACCCATGGCGAATCCATGGGCCGCGGGGCCTGGCCCGGCAGTTTCGAACAGCGTTTCGACCATGTGCTGAGCTGCTGGACGCGCAGCCAGGCGCGCCGACTGGGCGTGAGTCTGCGCCATGAAGTCAGCTTTCAGGGCGGCGATGGCTTCTTGCACTTCGCCACGCCAAAGCTGGCTGAAACGGCCTATGGCGCGTGGTGCGGTCATTTGCTGTCAGACCCAAACGATTGCCTTGATGATCCGTTTTATGCGGAAACCGGCTTCACCTGGGACACGTATCGCGCCTTGCGCACCTGGCATGAGCGCCTGTTCGACAATCCCGATTATGCCAACCTGCTGAGCGACTTTGCCACCAACTTCCTCGTGCGGGCAGGCTCGCGCCAGAGGCGGCGGTCCGGCGGGCCCGGCGGGCCGCGTTCCCTGCGCGCAATCTCCCACAACGCCACGCTGCAACAGCTCGGCGTGCCGGTGAACACAGCCGCCGGCCTTGGCTCTGCCATCCGGCGCGAAACGGAACGGCTGATCTCCCTGCTCGACCGGTCGCCGCGTATGCGCAGCCTGCTCGACCTGGCGCTCAAGGCCCGTGTCTCAACCAGCGTCCCGGCCTTGCGCGCTTACGGGAAAGTGTATGATCCGAGCTTCTGGGTGGCTGTTTCCCGCCAGGCGGAGCAGGACACCGCTGTCGCCTATCGCCGGATCTACTATCGACTGGCCGACCGCCCAACCGCCGGTGCAATCTCGCGCATCGCAGACCGGTTCTCGATTGATCTCGGCAAATTTGACCGGCTGCTCGCGGCCATGGCCGATGCGCCGTCCGCCGAGGCGCGCCATGAAGGCCGGCTCGACCTGCACGTCCTCCACGCCCTGCGCCAGGCGATGATGATGCACGCTTTCGCCCTGGCTGGACGGTTGCCTTCGCTCTCCCCGCGCTATGCGGAAGGACCCGCAGACGTCCTGGATCTGATCCTCGAAATGCGGATCGGCGAGGCTACGACCCTGTTGTCGGAAGCTTTCCCGCGCGCCCTGCCCGCAACCGCAGCGCTTGCCAAACTTGGTGGTACATCGAGCGGTGATACCGAAGCTGGCTATGACGAGATCCATGCACGGATCATCGGCCCGCTGAAACAGATCGACGCTTTGATGCACAAAACGACGCTGGCAATTGGCCAGGCCTATCGCGCCTATGGTTAGGGCATAGGTTCGCCGCGGTAGGCTTCCACGATGTCGTACCAGTCGCGCGCCTCAAGCTTGATGTCCGCGGCTTTGGCCAGGCTGGCGATCCGCTCGGGTTTCTGCGTGCCGATGATCGGTATCGTGTTGGATGGATGACTCAGAACGAAGGCGAGCGCGATGCCTGCCCGGTCGGCGTCATATTTGGTCGCCAGCGTGTCGAGCAGATCGACGACCCGCCCGCGTCGGGGGTCGCTGCCAGGTCCATCGCCAAAGAGTTGCCCGCCCGCCAGCGGTGACCAGCACAGGCATGCCGCGCCGGTCTCCGCGCACCAGTCCAGCACACCATCCTCGATTGGCGCTTGTTGCAGGACAGAAAACTCTGGCTGCATGGACACAATCGGAACGCTCAAATGCGCCGCCAGCGCCCGGGTTTGGGCGGGCGTGTAGTTAGACACACCCACAGCGCCGACTTTGCCCGCGCTTACCATGTCATTGAGTGCCCGGGCCGTATCATCGGCAGCGGCCAGCAGGTCTGGCCTGTGCACCTGGTAAAGATCGATATGGTCCA
This sequence comes from Pseudomonadota bacterium, assembly GCA_038526245.1. Classification (GTDB taxonomy): domain Bacteria; phylum Pseudomonadota; class Alphaproteobacteria; order Caulobacterales; family Hyphomonadaceae; genus UBA5336. The sequence goes on along the minus strand of JBCBGZ010000010.1, from coordinate 73 downwards.
CGCCGAGACGTGTAAGCGATGCGTCCACCGCCTTTGCCAGGTAATCGCCAGAGGCTTTGTAAGGCGTTGGCAA
>JBCBGZ010000009.1:0-73775 GCA_038526245.1 Pseudomonadota bacterium | reverse complement strand
TACCCTCAAACCGCTCATTCGAACTCAACGAAACAATGGCCGCTTTCGGCGATTTTTAGCCATTTGTGTGCTCATTGCTCCAGTCTTGGTGTGGGGTTGATCCGGACTTATCCGACCCACTTCGCCCACGTTTACACTCCCACCCATGGACATGCGCGATCACTATGCCTCTGAGCTGGGTTGGCGGCTGGTGGGGATGACCCTTGCCGCCCTTTCCAGCCTGCCAGGCCTGGCCGCTGGCTTCCTCTGGAGCCGGGAGTGGGCGCGCGCCTTTCGCGAGTTGCGCCATGCTGAACAGGTTGCCCGCCGCCTTATCATCGCCGAAGCCGGGCGCCTGATCACAGCCGGTGAGGGGGTCCCTCTTCCTGCGTCACCCCCGACCGCGCAGCGGTCTGGGGGCCCAGCTCCGGGCGGGGACACGGCGCAAAGATCTTTCGGTCAGGTCCCAGCATCCAACGCGCAGTTGCGCCCTCCAACCGCGTCCAGTGATGGGCCCCCAGATGGCTTTGCCATCGGGGGTGACGCAGGAACAGGGAGCGGCGCCCAACCCAACCCCTCCTTTGCGCTGTTCGAGTCCCTGCCTGATCCGCTCGTTCTTGCGGGTCTTGCCCCGACCGGCGCCGGTGAGCGCCTGGCCACCCTCGCCCCCGCCGAGCAAAAACCGAGGGAGACGCGCGGACTTTCCCGCAGGATTGCGGCGCTGCAAGCTGTGCTGGATGACCCGGCTCCGGCGGCGCGGCGCATGGCGCGGTTCCTGCTCACCGGTCGGGTGAGCCGGGCCAGTGCCATCCCGCCGGGCCACCCGCCCGCCTATCGCCGCAGCTGTTTCCTGGACTGGTCCATGGATGTGCTGCTCCAGGCGCACGAGGCCGCCTGCCGTGCGTTGAATCAGGGGTGGCGCGGGCCGGTCCCGGAACAGCCCGGATAGCGAGGGCGCCAACGCGGCATATGGAAGGCATTCGCAGGCCCCGGATCACGCGCCATGGGTGTGATCTGAGGGCTGCGCGCAACCGTATAGCGGCTAAGCCCTGCTGGAGATGCCCGTGCCCCATCGCGCCCTGATCACTACCCTGTTTGCTACGCTCCTGTCGGCCTGCATGGCCGTGCAGCTTAGCCATGGCACCGTGGGCGATGGCTCAGTGCCCGAGACCGCGATCATCACGACCTATTCCGAAGACGTGCCGCCCGAAGCGCGGGCCGATTTCGACACCGCCGCGGACATTTGGGAAAGCTGCCTGGTCTCGGCGGCGCCGATCCATATTCATCTCACCTGGATCCCCCGTGGCCCCACCGGCTTTGCCACCATGAACGGGGCGCGCAATGAAAGCCATCTGCCCGTCGCCAATGTCTGGTATCCCACCGCGCTGTCCAACGCCCTGGCGGGCGCGCGCCAGAGCGACGCCGATGACATGAACATCTTCCTGTCCGCACGCACCAATTGGTATTACGCGTCCGAGGCGCCCATCGCGGACGAGCAGACCGACTTCATCAATGTGGCGCTGCATGAAATTGCCCATGGGTTGGGCATTTCCTCGGGCAGTTTCGTGCCCTGGCAAGGCGAGCCCATCGGCGCCATCGGCCTGCCGAATGAGTGGGTCGACTATTTCGACTATACGTTCGAGCGGCCCGAACTCGATGGCACGCCCACCCTCTATGACAGCTTTATCCGCCTTGCCGATGGGCGCTCGCTGATGGATTTCGAGAACCCTTCGTTGGAGCTGACCTATGCCCTGGCCAATCCGACAATCCATTTCGACGGCGCCGCGGCGCGGGCGGCCAATCGCGGCTACCCGGTTGGGGTAACGCCACTGAACATCTCCCACATCCCGGCATTTCCCCGCGCCCCGAACCCGATCATGCTGCCGGATAGCGGCAAGGGCGAAAGCATCCATAAGCCGGACGCCGTGCTGCTCGGCATGCTGAAGGATCTGGGCTGGGAAATCGCGGAGGGGTGTGGAGCTTGAGTGAACGGCCCCCGCTTTCGCCAGATCTTTCGGCCAGCGTTTTCTGGAACTGGTATTGGACGCGCGAAGAGATGGCGGACTTTTGCCGATCCCAGAAGTGGCGCCAGGATGGCAGCAAGGCGGACCTGTTTGCCCGAATTCACGCCCACTTGTCAGGCGAAGAGGACCCGACGCCACGGCGCAAGCGCTGCACTGGCGCCGTGAACTGGGCCCGCGATCCGCTGACCCCGGAGACCCGCATCGATGTCGGTGTCTCTTTCGGGCCGAACTTTCGGCGCTTCATGGCTGCGCAAGTCGGGCCCAGATTTTCCTGTCATAGAGATTTCATGGCCTGGGTTCGCGCCCATCCAGGCAGCACCCTCTCCGAGGCGATTTCGGCATGGAGGGCCCTGGAGGCGCGCAAGGATGTCCCCGAATTTCGCCGGGAGATCGCAACAGATAACCAATACCTGCAGTATGTGCGCGATTTTCTCGACGCTTGCCCCGGCAAAACCGCCTCGCAGGCACGCAAAGCATGGCTCGCAAGACGCGCGATGCCCGCCCCGGCGGGGCGGATTGCCTTCGAACAGGGAGATATCGAATTGATCAGTAGCCATGCATCGAAACCGCGTTCCGAGCCTACATATGAATAACCCGGCCATAGGCATCCAGCACGCTCTCATGCATCATTTCGCTGAGGGTCGGGTGCGGGAAGATGGTGTGCATCAGGTCTTCTTCGGTCAGTTCCGCCTCGCGCGCGATCACGTAGCCCTGGATCAATTCTGTCACTTCTGCGCCGATCATGTGGGCGCCGAGAAGTTCACCGGTCTTGGCGTCGAACACCGTCTTCACCATGCCGTCGCCCGCGCCTAGCGCGATGGCCTTTCCATTGCCGATGAAGGGGAATTTGCCGACTTTGACCTCATGGCCTGCTTCTTTCGCGGCCGCTTCCGTCATACCGACGCTGGCGACCTGGGGATGGGAGTAGGTGCAGCCGGGCACGTTGGAGGCGTCGAACGGATGGGTCTCATTGGCCCCGGCGATGCCCTCCACGCACATGATGCCTTCATGGCTGGCCTTGTGGGCGAGCCAGGGCGGGCCGGTGAGGTCGCCAATGGCATAAAGCCCCTGCACGCCGGTGCGCCCGAAACCGTCCACTTTGACGTGGGTTTTTTCCACCTCGACGCCGAGGGTTTCCAGGCCGAGATTCTCTACGTTGCCGACAATGCCGATGGCGAGGATGACCTTGTCGGCTTCGATAATTTCGGACTTGCCACCGGATTCCACCGTGGCCTTTACCTTGGTCTTGAGCTTTTCGAGCCCCTTCACCTGCGCGCCGGTCTTGATCGTTATGCTCTGTTTTTCGAACTGTTTCTTCGCCATGGCGGAGATTTCGGCGTCTTCCACTGGCAAGATACGGTCCATCACTTCGACCACGGTGACCTCGCTGCCGAGCTCATTGTAGAAGCTTGCAAACTCTATCCCGATCGCGCCCGAGCCGATGACCAGAAGCTTCTTCGGCAGCGCCTTGGGCACCATGGCCTCGCGATAGGTCCAGATCAGCTCGCCATCGGGCTCCAGACCCGCCTGCGGAATAGCGCGGGCGCGCGCGCCGGTGGCGAGGATCACGTGTTTCGACTGGTAGGCGGTGTCCTTGCCATCCTTGCCTGCGACAATGACTTTGGGCGCCGCGCCGCCTTTTTCCAGGCGCGCGGTGCCTTCTATCACGGTGATCTTGTTCTTCTTCATCAGGTGCTTCACGCCGCCCGACAGCTGGGCCGCCACGCCGCGCGAACGTTTCACAATGGCTTCGATATCGGCCTCGGGCTTTACCGGCTTGATGCCGAAATCGGTGGCGGTCTTCATCAGGTGAAAGACCTCAGCCGAGCGCAGGAGTGCCTTGGTCGGGATACATCCCCAGTTGAGGCACACCCCGCCAAGGCTCTCCTTCTCCACCACAGCCGTCTTCATGCCGAGCTGGCTCGCGCGGATCGCCGCAACATAGCCGCCAGGCCCGGTGCCGATGACAATGAGGTCGAAGTCGTTGGCCATGGTTGGGGCGTCCTTTCGTCAGGTCTGCGCGATCAGCGTTGTTTTGAGGGGCTCGGTGGGGTCAGCGTCAGCGCGCTCGAAGGTTTCGAAGCCGATGGCGTCGAGGAGGGCGCCGTCGCGGTCTTCGCCGGGATTGTCGGTGGTCAGGAGACGGTCGCCGACGAAAATGGAGTTTGCACCCGCCAGCAGGCAGAGCGCCTGGCCTTCCTCGCTCATCGTGTCGCGCCCGGCCGAGAGCCGCACCCAGCTCCTTGGAAAAACGACGCGGCATGTTGCGATCGCGCGCGCCATCTCCACCACGCTGATCGGCGCGCTTTCACCAAGCGGCGTGCCCTTGATCGGCACCAGCATGTTCACCGGCACGCTTTCGGGATGGGGCGTGATCTTCGACAATTCGTGGATGAGGCCGATGCGGTCTTCGCGTCCTTCGCCCATGCCCAGAATGCCGCCGCAGCAGAGCTTGATGCCAGCCCCGCGCACCCGGCCCAGCGTCTCCAGCCGGTCATCATAGGTGCGGGTCGAGACCACTGTGCCGTAGTATTCCGGCGAGGTGTCTAGGTTGTGATTGTAGTAATCCAGGCCTGCTTCGGCGAGGGCTTCGGCCTGGCCCTCGTCCAGCATGCCCAGGGTCACGCAGGTCTCCAGCCCTTCGGCCTTCACCGCGCGGATCATTTCGGCCACTTTCGGCACGTCCCGGTCTTTCAGGGATCGCCAGGCCGCGCCCATGCAGAACCGGTCAGCCCCGCCCGCCTTGGCGCGCTTTGCGGCGGCAACAACGTCGCCGAGCGGCATCAGTTTTTCCGCCTTCAGTCCCGTTTCAAATTTGGCCGACTGGCTGCAATAGCCGCAGTCTTCCGGGCAGCCGCCGGTCTTGATCGAGAGGAGCTGGCTTTTCTGCACCGCGCCATCGGGCCAGTTGACGGACTTCACGGCGAGGGCTGCCGAAAACAGCTGGTCCAGCGGTTGTTCGTACAGCGCGCGAATATCCTCGCGGGTCCAGTTATAGCGGGGCGTGGTCTGGGGCATGGGGTACTTTCTACTCTATCGGCTGCCCGGTTGGGTAAGCCAGTCCCAGTCCTACAGCAACATCGCCTCTGGCGTCTCGATGTAGCGCTTGAAGGCGGCGAGGAACTGGCTGCCTTCAGCCCCGCCGATGACGCGGTGGTCGCAGGTCAGTGTCACGCTCATCACGGTGCCGACTTCCAGTTCACCGGCTTCGTTCACGACAGGGCGTTTCTCGCCCGCGCCGACGCTCATGATCATGCCCTCCGGCGGGTTCAGGATGGAGCCGAAATTCTTGATGCCGAACATGCCGAGGTTCGAGAGGCTGAACGTGCCGCCCATATATTCCTGCGGCTTGAGCTTGCGCTCGCGCGCGCGGGTCGCGAGGTCCTTCATCTCCGCCGCGATCGTCTTCAGGCCCTTCTGCTCGGCATGGAAGATGACGGGCGTGATCAGCCCGCCCTCCACAGCCACGGCGACAGAGATATGCGCGGCGTGGTGATAGGCGATGCCCTGGTCGGTGTAGCTGGCATTGGTCTCCGGCGCGTCGATCAGGGAGAGCGCGCTGGCCTTGATCAGCATGTCGTTGACCGAGACTTTTACGCCCTCGGGCGCGCCATCGTTCAGCTTCTTGCGGAAGGCGAGGAGGGCGTCGAGGCGCAGATCCATCGAGAGCGGGAAGTGCGGCACCTGCATGAAGCTCTCGGTCAGGCGGCGCGCCACCGTCTTGCGCATGCCGTCAAGCGGGACGAGGTCATAGCTCCCGGGATCATAGACGCGGTCGTCAAGCTCGGCGGGCTGGATCAGGTCGCCGGTCTGCACAACAGTCAGCTCGCGCGATTGGGCCGGGGCCTGCTGGCCGGCGGCTGGTGCGGCGCCCGGCTGGGCAGACTCGACATCCTTCTTCACGATCCGCCCCCGCGGGCCGGAGCCCTTTCCGGCGAGCGCTGCCAGATCGATGCCTTTCATGGCCGCGATGCGGCGCGCCAGAGGGGAGGCCTTGATCCGCCCGTCTGCGGTATCCGCACTCGGCAGGGGCGTGGAGGCGACCTCCATGTTGGGTGCGGGATCGGCTGACGCGGCCGATTGGGCCGGTTGCGGGGCGGGTTCCGCGGCAGCTGGCGCTGGGCCTGCATCGGCGGTGACGCTGGCCGGGTCCTCGCCATCTTCCGCCAGCACGGCGATCAGCGCGTTCACCTTCACGCCCTCGCTGCCCTCTGGCACCAGGATCTGGGCGACGACGCCCTCGTCTACGGCTTCGACTTCCATGGTCGCCTTATCGGTCTCGATCTCGGCGATGACGTCGCCGCTTTCAACCGCGTCGCCGGGCTTCACGAGCCACTTGGCGAGTGTGCCTTCCTCCATGGTGGGCGACAGGGCGGGCATGGTGATGTTGATGGGCATTCTACATCCCCTCACAGACGGCGCGGGCGGCTTCGACGATGTCGTCGGTGCCGGGCAGGCTGAGCGCCTCGAGATTGGCCGCATAGGGCAGGGGCACGTCTTTCTGGTGCACGCGGGCGGGCGGGGCGTCGAGATAGTCGAACGCCTCGTTCACGACTGTCGCGGCAATCTCCGCGCCGACGCCCATGAAGCGCCAACCTTCTTCGCAGGTGACGATCCGGTTTGTCTTCTTCACGCTCTCGACCACGGTGTCCGTGTCCAGCGGGCGGATGGTGCGCAAGTCGATGACTTCGGCGTCGATGCCGTCGCCAGCGAGGATTTCCGCGGCTTTCAGGGCGAAACCGACCATCCGGCTGTGCGCCACCAGCGTCACATCGCTGCCCTCGCGGCGCACCAGCGCCTTGCCGATGGGCAGGACATAGTCATCCAGGTCCGGCACGGCGAAGCTTTCTCCGTAGAGCAGCTCATGCTCCAGGAAGACCACCGGGTTTGGGTCGCGGATCGCGGCCTTGAGCAGGCCCTTCGCGTCAGCCGCATCGTAGGGCGCGACAACCTTGAGGCCGGGCACGTTGCCATACCAGCTCGAATAGTCATGGCTGTGTTGGGCGCCAACACGGCTGGCCGCGCCATTTGGCCCGCGGAACACAATGGGGCAGCCCATTTGCCCGCCGGACATATAGAGCGTCTTGGCCGCTGAATTGATGATGTGGTCGATGGCCTGCATGGCGAAGTTGAACGTCATGAACTCGACAATCGGCTTCAGCCCGCCAAAGGCCGCGCCCACACCAAGGCCCGCAAAGCCATGTTCGGTGATCGGTGTGTCCACCACGCGGCGATCTCCGAATTCCTGGAGCAGTTCGCGCGTCACCTTGTACGCGCCCTGATACTCGGCAACTTCCTCGCCCATGACGAAGACGGTCTCGTCCCGGCGCATCTCTTCGGCCATGGCATCGCGCAGGGCATCGCGCACCGTTGTGTCGGTGAAGCTTGTGCCCTCGGGCACGTCGGGTTCGGCCAGCACCGCCGAATTGTGCCCGATCGGTGCGGGGGTGGCCTCAACGCTTGTGGGGGCGGGCGCCTCTGCAGCCGGGGCCGCGGCGCCATTGCCACTGGACGACACTGAGCTCGCATCCTCGCCATCCTCGGCCAGAAGCGCGATGACGGCGTTGACCTTCACGCCTTCGGTGCCTTCGGGGATGAGAATCTTGGCGAGCACGCCCTCATCGACGGCTTCAACTTCCATCGTGGCCTTATCGGTCTCGATCTCGGCGATTACATCGCCGGAGCTTATGGCATCGCCCTCGGATTTCAGCCACTTGGCGAGTGTGCCCTCTTCCATGGTCGGCGAAAGGGCGGGCATGAGAATATCGACGGACATCTAGGCCGCTCCTGTGAACGGAATAATCTGCGACGCGACCATGAGCGTGCCAACCATGCCGGTGAGCCAGGCCGCCGGGCGCAGCAATGGAATGGCAAACCAGTAGGCCGGGGCGTAGATGATGCGCGCGCCGAGGAAGAGGCCTGCGCCGAACTCGGCTGTGGCGGTCTGATGGCCGGTTTCAACCGCCACGACCACCAGCGGAATGAACAGGACCATGTTTTCCAGCATGTTGGCGCTGGCGCGTTTGGCCCGGCCCATCAGAACGCTGTCGTCCTTTGCCAGCTTGTCGCGTGGCCCAAGCAGGACCAGACCATGGTGCATGGCGCCTGAGACCGCCTGGAAGAAGATCATAACCAGATACAGCAGGACGGCCGCGACGAGATAATCATACATCAGGGGCATTTAGAGCGCCTCCGCTTCAATAAGGACATCGGTCCATAGTTCCTTGGGATCGGGCTCAGGGCTCTCCAGGGCAAAGTCAGCCGCGTCCTTGACGATGGCCTTGATGTCCTTGTCGAGCGCTTTCAGCTCATCTTCATCGGCGACGCCGGCCTCGATGAGCTGGCCCTTCAGGCCTTCGATGGGGTCGCGGTGGGAGCGGATATCGTCCACCTCCTCGCGTTTGCGGTATTTCGCGGGGTCGGACATGGAGTGGCCGCGATAGCGGTAAGTCTTCATCTCCAGGATGTACGGCCCTTTGCCAGAGCGCGCATACTTCACTGCCTTCTCGCCGGCCTTTCGCACAGCCATGACGTCCATGCCGTCGACTTCTTCGCCTTCGATCTCGAAACTGATGCCGCGCTTGTAGAGTTCCGTCTCGGCACTGGCGCGCTCCACGCTCGTGCCCATGGCGTACATGTTGTTTTCGATCACATAGACGACGGGAAGGTCCCAGAGCGAGGCCATATTGAAGCTCTCATAGACCTGGCCCTGATTGGCTGCGCCATCGCCGAAATAGGCCAGGCACACCCGGTCTGTTCCGTTGTATTTATTGCTGAAGCCGAGCCCGGTGCCGATGGCGACCTGGGCGCCGACGATGCCGTGGCCGCCATAGAAGTTCTTCTCGCGCGAAAACATGTGCATCGAGCCGCCTTTGCCGCGCGAATACCCGCCTTCGCGGCCCGTCAGCTCCGCCATCACGCCGCGCGGGTCCATCCCGCAGGCCAGCATGTGGCCATGGTCGCGGTAGCCAGTAATGACCTGATCGCCTTCGCCAATGCAGGCTTGCATGCCGGTCACGACTGCTTCCTGGCCGATATAGAGGTGACAGAATCCGGCAATGTGTCCCATGCCGTAGAGCTGTCCGGCGCGCTCTTCAAAGCGCCGGATCAGGAGCATCATTCGATAATATTCGTGCAGCTCGTCGCGCGTTGCACCGCGCAGCGGACCCTTGGTCAGCTTCGTTGCTTTCGCCATGCCCTCGTTTTCCATCCCGGTGTTGTATTTTCCACACTTTGGATGAGGAATTGGGCGCGGTCCAGTCAGTTCACCTATGCGTTATCGCATGGATGTTTCGTCGCCGGGCAGCAAAATCAGTTCATCGGGATAGACATAGGCCAAGCGCTCGCGGGCCAGGGCCTCGATGAAGTCCGGGTCGACGGTTCCGGGCGTCAGTCGTTCGATATCACGCTCTTTGAGGGCAATTTCGGCCTCGAGCGCGTCGAGTGTCGCCCGTTTTTCAACCAGTTCAGCTTGCATATCGCTCCACGTGCCCAGGCCGGTCTCCCCCGCAAAGGCGTGGAAGGCAAAATAGAGCATCAGGGCCGTGAGGCCGAAACCAGCAAATTTCGAGCGCATGGTTCGGAAAATCGGTCCAGCAGGTTAATGCCGACTTTACGATGCGAAGGCGGTTGTCAATCGCGCGGTTCGCTCTGCATCCGATGCATCGACCAGATCGACCCACTGCACGCCAGCGAGAAAATACTCGATATCATCGGGCATATCGCTGGCATCGAGGCGCACCGGCAGCAGCCCTATTTTGTATTTGTCTGCCAGATAGACCTCCCGGCGGACGTGGTCAGAGGCAAAGGCCTTCTGCGAACACATGAGACAAAAGACCTGGGCCGACTTGATGGCCCGAACGATCATGCCCGCCCAAGTCTGGCCTGACTTGATACCTTCGCGGTCAATCCAGACTGGATTTCCCGTTTGCTCGATCGGGTCCACCAACGACAACACCGTGTCGCTGTCGGCGTGGGCGTATGAGACAAAAACCGCATGGTGATCGGGCTCTTGCAACGGCAAAGGTGCCTCATCTTCCTGGGGCGCCATCCTTCCGTCGCTTTCGGGCAGTCCCGCCGGGGCGTTCGTCCCTTCGCCGCTTTGGCTCGATGGCGTTTCAGCCGGCGCATTCATTCGCTGCATATAGGCCGCGTCGGCGTCGCGAATTGCACGGTCGACATCGAAGTAGCGGCTCTGCCGCGCGGGTTCGAAGGTCAGGTCAATCATGTCGACATCGGCGAGCCCATTCGGGTGCAGACCCTGATCCAGTTTGACCATGACAAGACGCTGGTCCTCCCAGGCGTCAATCGCCCGGTTCGTCATAAGAAATCGGCGTGCGCTCATCATCGCCGCGCGGGACCAAAGCGCTAACGTCACTTCGCCGCGCCGCGCGGGCGGAAAGCCGTATTTGCCCATCTCGGGGCGCACCACATGACCTCGCTGTTTTAGCCAGTCGGCGAGTGCTTCCGCATGGGTTTCGTCTTCAGGGGCTGCAATCAGGTAGATCCACGCCATGGCGCTCCTCCCGGTTTACTCTGGGGGAGGAGGCCTCAATCGGCGCGACTCTGCAAGTGACTTAAGCGTTGATATGCGCGCGACCGGCATAGTAGCCACTGGCGCCAAGCTCTTCCTCGATCCGGATCAGCTGATTGTACTTGGCCAGCCTGTCCGAACGCGCGAGCGAGCCGGTCTTGATCTGTCCGCAATTGGTGGCCACGGCGAGGTCGGCGATTGTGGTGTCTTCCGTCTCGCCTGAGCGGTGGGACATGACGGCGGTGTAGGCGTGGCGGTGGGCCAGTTCGACCGCTTCAAGCGTCTCGGTCAGCGTGCCGATTTGGTTGACTTTCACCAGAATGGAGTTGGCCGCGCCGCGTTCCAGCCCGGTCGCAAGGCGCTCTGGATTGGTGACGAAGAGGTCATCGCCCACAAGCTGGCACTTGTCGCCGATCAATTCGGTCAGCGTCTCCCAGCCTTCCCAGTCATCTTCGGCCATGCCGTCTTCGATGGAGAGGATGGGGTAGCGCGTGACCAGATCTTCCAGGTACCGCGCCATGCCTTCAGCATCGAGAGTCTTGTCCTCACCTGCCAGGACATATTTGCCGTCTTTATAGAATTCGGTGGAGGCCGCATCGAGGGCCAGCGCGATATCCTCGCCTGGGGCGTAACCGGCCGCTTCAATGGCCTTCATGATGAAATCGATGGCTTCGTTCGTGGAGCTGAGCCCCGGAGCGAAGCCGCCTTCGTCACCAACATTCGTGTTGTGGCCTGCATCGCGAAGTTGCTTTTTGAGCGCGTGGAACACTTCGGACCCCATGCGGACTGCGTCAGCCAGGGTTGGTGCGGTGATAGGCATCACCATGAATTCCTGGATGTCGATGGGGTTATCGGCATGTTCGCCGCCATTGATGATGTTCATCATCGGCGTCGGCAGGATGCGCGCATTGGCGCCGCCGATATAGCGATAGAGTGGGAGCGTGCAGCTCTCGGCAGCGGCCTTGGCAACGGCAAGCGACACACCCAGCATGGCATTGGCGCCAAGGCGGGATTTGTTGTCGGTTCCGTCAATCTCGATCATCAATTCGTCAACCATGCGCTGGTCTGTGGCATCCAGCCCTTCGATCGCCTGGAAGATCTCGCCGTTCACGGCTTCGCAGGCTTTTTCGACGCCTTTGCCGCCAAAACGGTCTGCTTCGCCGTCGCGCAATTCATGGGCCTCATAGGCGCCAGTGGAGGCGCCGGAAGGGACGGCCGCACGGCCCGTTGACCCGTCCTCCAGGGTCACGTCCACCTCGACGGTCGGGTTGCCCCGGCTGTCCATGATCTCGCGGGCGTAAATGTCGACAATCTCGCTCATGTGTCTTGTGTCCCTGGCACCATTTGGATTGTCGGTGGCCTTAATCGCATTGGCCGGGTAGGGCAACGCGCATTCGAGGCCTCGAAAAACGCGAATCTCCCCATATTTGTGCCAAACAATGCCGCTATTGGTTGTCGCAGCTAAAACGCCGAGACGAGGGATAAAATGACGGAGAGTTCAGGAGTTTCGCCAGACGCCAGCGCCTCACGTTCGTATGAAGACGATGTGCCGGTGACGTTCCGCCATCAGAAAACACAAAAGAAAAGCGTGCTTTCGCTCTGGCTGCGTATTTCCCTCGTGATCGCCGCGCTTGCTGCTGGTTTGATCGCGGTCATCGCGTTGGGGCCGGGCATCGAGTTTTTCGAGTATTGGTATCTTGTAGCCTTTGCGTCTGGCATTTTGGGACTGTTACTCCTCTGGGAGTTTGCCGCTGGCTTCTTCACCCGACAGTAGCCCTCGACCTGCACTGCTCACAGGGGCTTGATTTTACACCGCTTGCGCCTTGATGCATGGGCATGGCGATGTGTGAGAGGGCGTGAGATGCTCAAAGCAATTCTATCGGCGTGTGTTGTGCTGATTGCTCCCGTTGCGAGCGCTGAAACAGCGGTCGAGGGCCCAGAAGCTGAGCCGCTGGTGAAAATCATCAATTTCACCGCTGACTGGTGCCCGAATTGCCGCATCGTGGATCCGCGTATCGATGAAGTGCTTGAGCGGCAAACGCCCGGCGACTTCGAACTTGTCGAACTGGACATGACCCGGACATGGCGCGCCAGCGATGAAGAAAAGCTGGCGGTTTTCGCCGATGTCATTCGCATGGCTGATGCACACAAGGCGGGCTATCTTTGGGATTGGTATGGCGGGCGCACCGGCATCACTGTGCTCATCGCGGCCGACACGGGCGAACCCATCTCCTGCATCACCGCAGCGCTCGATACAGATCAGATCGACTTTCGCTTTGCCGAGGCCGGTATCCTTGCCCTGCGCGCCCCCGCCGGCATGCGCAAACCTGAAGGGCCTGCCTGCCCACCCCCGATGAATATGTAGGCCCTAGTCTTCGAAGACGATTTCCGGCGCGGGCTTCGTCTTTAGAGCATCCAGGGCCAGGGCGGTTTCGCGGGCGAGACCATGAAACAGGGCACCGGCCTTTTCGTCCGCAAGAGCCGACGGCGTACCCGCATCGCCGCCTTCGCGAATGGCCTGGAGCATTGGGATTTGCGCCAGCAGCGGCAGGCCCAGCGCCTCGGCCATACGCGCGCCACCGCCTTCGCCCATGAGATAATGGCGCGCACCTGTCGGGTCCTCGAACCAGCTCATTGTTTCCACAATGCCGAGCACGGGAACGTGGGTCTTCGCAAACATCGCAGCGCCCCGGCGGACATCGGCAAGCGCAACGTCCTGGGGCGTTGTCACAATCAGTGCCGCGTCGACCGGCACGCGCTGGGCCAGGGCCAGTTGCGCGTCGCCTGTGCCAGGTGGTGTGTCGATGATCAAAAGGTCAAGCGGATCGCCGGGCGTACCCCAGGCGGCTTCTCGCAACATCTGGTCTATGGCGGACATGACGATCGGGCCGCGCCAGATCATCGGGGCATCGGGGTCTGACAAATACCCGATGGACAGGGTCTGCAGCCCATGGGCCAGGACGGGGTCCAGTTTGCCGTCCGGGGTCGTGGCGGGCTGCGCGTCCACCGTGCCCAGCATAGTGGGGATAGACGGGCCATAAATGTCCGCGTCCAGAAGACCGAGTTTCATGCCGACTTTGGCAAGTGCCGCCGCAAGATTGACCGAAACCGTGGACTTGCCAACGCCGCCCTTGGCGCTGGCGACCACAAGAATGCGCGCCGCACCCGGCACAGGCGACACGGCGCTGGGTGCCGGGCCAGCATTTCCCTGTTGCAGCGCTTCATCAGAGAGGCGCGCACCCTTGCGGACCCTGCGCGGCGCAGGGCTGGGCGTGAGATCGATTTTTGCCGCGGTGGGCGGGGGGGCGCCAGCAGAGCTCCGCTCGGATGTCAGGATGGCGTCGACATCCTGAATACCCTTGACCATCCGCACGGTGCTCTCAGCCTCGAGCCGAAGGGATTCAAAGCGCTCCATGTCATCGGGATCAGCTTCAATCACCAGGAGGGCGCGCCCTTCAGGTGTCACTGTTACGGTTTGCAACCAGTCCGGCGTGCCCAGCGCGGAGCGTATATCGGCCTCAAGACCCTGCGACGATTTCGGTTTTGGACGGAACAAGCGGTGCAGGCCTTCTTGATAGACGATAACAGATGGACCACATATCGGTGATGTTGGGAAAAACCCAAGACACAAGTTTCTGTAAGGAGATGGCCATAGATGCCCTGGAAGGATGAGAGCGGCGGGGATCGCCCCCACGCTGCAGGAGGCCCTTGGGGGTCCGGTGGATCAGGCGGAAATAATAATGGTGGCTCACCCTGGAACCGTCCTGGTGGCGGTGGTGGCGGTGGCCAGGGCGGCGGAGGAGGCGGCCCCGACATTGAAGAGCAGATGCGCCGTATGCAGGAGCGGTTTCGCCGCGGTGTAGGCGGACGCGGTCGTGGCAATGGCGGCGGCGCCGGTCGTGGATTCGGTCCCTTCGGATTCATTGTGATCGCAATCGTTGCCTTGATTGCTTGGCTCTCGACAGGTGTGGTCGTGGTCGATGCGGGCCAACAGGCCTCGGTTTTCCGCTTCGGCAATTGGCAGACCAATCTGGCTCCTGGCATCCACGTGCACTTGCCAACACCCATCGAGACCCATGAACTGGTGAATGTCGAAGAGCAGCGCCAAAGCTCCATCGGCCAGAGCCTCGATGAGAGCCTGATGATCACCGAGGACGAAAACATCGTCGACATCCAGTTCTCCGTGTTCTGGAAAGTGAAAACCGATGCGCCCGAGGATTACATTCTGAACGTCAAAGAGCCCGCAATGGCGGTCGAAATGGTTGCAGAATCAGTGATGCGCGAAGTGGTTGGCAAGTCGACTCGCCAGGACGTGATCACGACAGAGCGTGATCGTGTCGAAAACGACGTGGAGACGCAGATTCAGGCCCTGCTGGACGAATACAATGCCGGCATCGAAATCATCGATGTTCAATTGGCCAAGTCCGACGTTCCCGAGCGCGTCATTGAGGCTTTCAACGACGTGAACCTCGCCCAGCAGGATGCTGAGCGAAACGTCAATGAAGCGACCCGTGATGCAAACCAGGTGGTTCCGCGGGCGCGTGGTGAAGCATCACGCCTGATCCAGGAGGCTGAAGGCTACCGTGAGCAGGTGATCGCCGACGCGTCGGGTGAAGCGGCCCGGTTCCTTTCAATCTATGATGAGTACCGTCAGGCCCCGCAGGTCACGCGTGAGCGAATGTATCTGGAGACCATGGAAAAGGTCCTCGGCGGTGCTGAGAAGACCATTCTGGACTCCGACAGCGGCGCTGTGCCGTATCTGCCGCTTGCCCCGCAATCTGGCGGCGGTCGCTAGGAGCATATTACAATGAGAGCCTTTACAATCATTCTCGCATTCCTCGTCGTGATCGGCGCGGTTATTGCCGCAAACTCCTTCTACACAGTGCGCCAGGACCAGCAGGCCGTTGTCCTGCAGTTCGGTGACCTTGTTGACGTGCGCAACGAGCCCGGCACAGACGAAGCGGGCCTCTACTTCAAGATGCCGCTTCTGCAGCAGGTCACGCTGCTGGACCGGAAGAATATCGGTCTCGATATTCCCAACATCGAAGTGCTTGCCTCCGACCAGCGGCGCCTGACCGTGGACGCCTTTGTGCGCTGGCGGATCAAAGACCCGCTCTTGTTTTACCAGCGCCTTCGTACGGAAACCGCTGCCGCGGCGCAGCTGAACCGCTTCACCGAATCCTCGATCCGTGAAGCGCTCGGTAACGTGCCCGTGCCGGAGATTGTGTCCGGCCAGCGTGTGGTTCTGATGAACCGTATCCGGGACGCTGTGAACGAGAACCTCGAGGGAACCGGCATCGACATCATCGACGTACGGATCCGCCAGGCTGACTTGCCGGCCGAAATTGCCGAAGGTGTTTATGAGCGGATGCGGACGGACCGTCTCCAGGAAGCTGAGCGTATCCGGGCCGAAGGTGAAGAACGCGCCCGCCTCATTCGCGCCACCGGTGCGCGTGAGGCGACCGTGATCGTCGCCCAGGCCCGCGAGCAGGCTGAGATTATCCGCGGTGAAGGTGATGCCCGACGCAACGAGACCTACGCCCAGGCCTATAATCAGGACCCGGAGTTCTTCCGGTTCTATCGGTCCCTGATTGCGTGCGAGCGCTCTATCCAGGCCGGAACGAAACTGATCGTGGACCCGAACAATCTCGGCGTATGCGATATTTTCTCGACCGAAGCAGAGCGCACAGGCCGCTAGGCGTTCGGTTTACAAAGAGCACCCCCGGACTGGGTTCGGGGGTGTTACCCGCGAGATAGGAGATGCGCCATGCTCGCCGATGCACCGGGTTGGCCACTCTTTCTGGCGGCGTTCGGCCTCTGGTTCCTGATCGAGGGCCTGGCCTATGCCCTGGCTCCCGATGCGATGAAACGCTTTCTGGCGTGGGCATCTCGGCTGGGTGTGGCTGATATTCGGTCATCTGGAGTATGGACGGCCGTTTTGGGCGCAATACTCCTCTATGGCGCCCTGCGCCTGCTGTGAGCCATTGCCCCCTGACCCAGAAGCGCCATAGTTTTGAGCGTAATGGATCTCGATTTGATCGGTGAAAGGAAGATCTGAGCCCATGGTGCGTTTTGCCAAGATCGCCTGCCTGGCGGCGTGTGTTGCCGCTGTTCCGATGTCGGGCCTGGCCCAATCCCTGAGCAACGCCGCTGACGCGGTGGACATGTCCGATGCGCCGGAAAGCTTCTCTGAACTCGCCAAACGGCTCATGCCCGCTGTGGTGAACATCACCACGACACAAACCGTGGCGCCTGCGGGCCTGCCTGAGTTCGAAGAGGGCTCTCCGCTGGAGCGTTTTAACGAGTTCTTCGGACGCGATGAGGATGGCTTTCGCCAGGAAGGCTCCCTTGGATCAGGGTTTGTCATTTCCGCCGATGGCCTGGTGATCACCAACAATCATGTCATCGAGAATGCGGACGAAATCACCTGTGTTTTCTCCGATGGCCGCGAAATTCGCGCTGAACTGGTCGGAACCGATCCGGAAACAGATGTCGCAGTCTTGAAGCTACAGACCGCTGAAAGCATGCCATTCGTCGACCTGGCCGACAGCGATGCGGCGGAAGTCGGGGACTGGGTGATGGCCATAGGTAACCCGTTTGGCTTCGGAGGTTCTGTGTCCGCGGGCATCATTTCGGCCCAGAACCGCGACACGGGCGGGCGCTATGACGATTTCATCCAGACCGACGCCGCCATTAACCGGGGCAATTCCGGCGGTCCTCTATTCAACCTTGCTGGTGAAGTGGTCGGGGTGAACACCGCGATCATCTCTCCGACGGGCGGGTCGGTCGGGATCGGATTTGCAATCCCTGCAAACATGGTGAAACGGATATCTGGCCAGTTGATCGAGTTCGGCGAACTGCGCCGGGGTTGGCTGGGCGTGTCCGTTCAGGGCATCGACGCTGATATCGCGCGCGCCTACGGCATAGACGGCGATGAAGGTGTTATCGTCATCCGCCTGGATGAGGAGGGCCCCGCTGCCGAAGCGGGTCTTCAGGTCGGCGACCTCATTCGCACGTTCAATGGCGAGACCGTCTCCGATGTTCGCGCGCTGACACGTATCGTGGCTGATGCGGGCGTGGAGACGACCGCAAGTCTTGAGATCGTGCGCGACCGCCGGGCCCGCACAGTGGACGTCACCCTAGGAGAGCTTGACTCCGGCCGCGAGGCCGAGACGCCGGAAGCGCTTCCGGAACTCGCCGTCACAGACAATGCGCTCGGCGTTGAATTTGCCCCACTCGATGACGACACACGGCGTCGCTATGGCGTGCCGAGCGACATCAATGGCGTCGTCGTCAATGCTGTCAGCCCGCGAGGCGCCAGCTTTGGCAAACTCGAAAAAGGCGATGTGATTCTCGAGATGGGCTTTGATCCCGTATCCACCGTTTCCGACGCGCTGGAAGAGATGGAAGACGCCGTCGCCCAACCTGAAACGCCGCTGCTGTTGCAGGTCTGGCGTGGTGGACGGCGCGGCTACAAGGTGTTCTTTTCCATCCAGTTGGATGTAACGAGCTAGAATAATCCCTTTGAGACGATCGTTTCGGGTTGTCGTGGATAATCCAGCTCAAGGCGAGGTGAGGGATAGCGATCTCCGGGGCCGGCAGGGTCAAAGCGCCGGGTCAGTGTAAAAAACGGTGTCATCGGCTCGCGGCGATACCCTTGCGGGTCAAACGCTACCCAGGCTGCGCACCAAAGCGCTGTTTCATCGTCGACTTGCAGAGGGGTGTCGACCGGGCCTTCTGCGGCAATCCTCGGAAGCTGAATTTCGAGGTCCAGACTCGTGACCGTGCCCGGCTCAACGATGATGGGCGAAATCTCAGTCACAAAGACCTCAGCTTCAGCCGGTTCGCAGCTTTCCAGCGACGATGAGCGGACGATATCGATTTCTGAGACCACGACTGGCCGGGTTCCCCGGTTGGACAGGATGACCGTTGCCGTTGGAAAGTAACGATAGGCGACGTTCTGGACGCCGTTAATGCTGCCGCCGCCCGATTGCACCTGAACGCTGACCTTGGCCACAGCCGCGGAGACTGTGTAGCGCGCGTCAAAGAAGGTGAGGTATGTCGTAAACGTGGAGAGGATGACGGCAAATGCCGACATGGCTGTTGAGCTAAGTCCCCGCATGGCTGTGTTCCTTATGACCGTCATAAGTGGCCCCCGCCAAGCTTCAATTGACCGTTCCATCGCTCGCCTATCAAGTGAATTTTTTTCGTACACCCAGCGTGGCGTCCCCGGCAGGATTCCAACCTGCGACCTACCGCTTAGGAGGCGGTTGCTCTATGCAGCTGAGCTACGGAGACGGCGCAGGACAGCCTTTAGCGCCATTTCGAGTGTGCGAAAACCGTCCTTAAGCCATGGCTTTGGGCTCGTGTCTCGCCTATGCCGGTTGGGTGGGAGACGCGGTTTGAAATTCTGGGTGGTCATCCGGCTAATGGTGTTTGGCGCGCTTCTGGCTGCTTGCGCGCGATCGACGGGGCTAGAGGACTTCCAGGAAGGAGAGACAGGCCGTGTCGTGCGCGTGATCGACGGAGACGCCCTTGTCCTGGACACGGGCCAATCGGTGCGACTGGTCGGCATTGAAGCGCCGGCGTTCGGGCGCGATGGTCGCGCCGATCAACCCTTCGCCCAAGACTCTCAGAGGATGCTTGAGGACCTTGTCCTGGGTCGCCAGGTCCAACTCCACTATGCGGGACTGACCCGTGACCGATATGACCGCGCCCTTGCCCACGTCGCCACCACAGACCGCCTTGGACCGCGATATTGGGTAAATCAGGAATTGGTCTCGCGCGGCGCTGTCAGGGTTCGCACCTATCCGGATACGGCGCGCGGCAGTGCCCCATTGTTTCAGGCCGAGCAAGACGCGCGCACGGCGGGCACGGGGCTCTGGGCCCTTTCGGCCTACCGCGTAGGCGATGCGAGAGATGCCGACCCGGATGCGAGCGGTTTCACTGTACTGTTTGGTATCCTCGGACCGCGGGATGCGCCCCCCTTCGATGACACATCCTGCGCACGGGACTTGCTCGGAAGCCGCCTCACACTCGTGGTGGAGCGACCCGCCATGGCAGTTTGCGATCTGGAGCCGGGACTGCGCGTTGAGGTGCGCGGCTGGCACCGCAATGGGCGGATCAGCATCAACTCCGCAGAGAACGTCCAGGCCATGGGCGGGGTCGCAATGGCGGCTCAGTCTAGGTGAATGGTATAATGTCGACCCGGCGTGGGCGCGCATAATAACTGTCGGTCATGGTCCGTGAGACGTCGAACAGGAAACCGGTGTTCGGGTCGTAGAGGCCCGTGATCGAGGAATAGTCGAACTCCACCTCGGTCAGGACAACCGAGCCACCTGTCGGAATGATGCCCGTTGGCACGGTCATGATGTTCCCGTTGGCGTGGGCCGTCCAATTGGAGGTCGACCGGCTCCACCCGACGACCGGGGTCACACCATCAGATGCGTACTGAATTGAGGTGACTCGGATACGGGTGTCGGTGAAATCGTTGGGCGCCATGTTGATGACCGTGGAGTTGAACACATTGTTCATTTCCGTTGTGTCGATCGAGGGCAGCCTGGCGACCAGATCGCCCACAGATGCGGCCGTAGACGTCACCTTCCGGTCGGTGATCAGCATGGTCGAGATTTCGATACAGCCGAAATAGAAGCAAACCAAAACCGGCGCGATGAGTGCAAACTCGACGGCAGAAACGCCCTTTTTGTCCCGGCTCAGACGGCCGAGCATGCGGCGGGGGGACAGACTAGAAAGGTTCATTGCGGAATGCCTGTGTGGAAATGAGAAGACGCTTGCCGTCCGGCAGGTTGGCCATCGAGCGCGAAATCACCGGCGTGATGAGGCCCCATTCATAGTAGACGTTGACGATCACGATATCGTCGCGCCCACCCGCGTCGAACCCGAAGCCGGATGTATCGAGGGAGTCGTCTGAGTTGCGGGGGATGACGTCCTGCACGGATGGGAAGCCAGTGCTGGACGTTCGTACATCAATCGAAAGCGAGGTGCTGCAGCCAAACAGGTTCAGCATCCGATTGCAGATCTCGGTTTCGAAAGCGGTCTTCTGATCTGCGACCACCGCCGTGGAGGCCTGCAGCGTCCCGGTGCGAATGTCGCGCGCAGCCTCTCGGGCGCCATACTCCAGGATCGTCGATACGAGAAAGATCAGGCAGATTTCGAATATGCCGACGAGCAACATGAAGAAGGGTCCGGCGACGAAGGCGAACTCCACAGCCGAAAGACCGCTATTGTCTTTGCCAAGGTCTCGCAGTGAGCGACGCTGGGCGGCCCGGGCACGCACGCGTTGGAGAAGAGATTTCATGGATGGCTCCACACCAGATGTTGGGTCGGGCCTAGCAAATCTCGTTTTCAGCTTCCCTATTCGGCTGGTTCAGTTTTGAAGCAAATTCGATCTATCGGTGCACAACGCTATATATATAGACGCGGGATCATGCGCCGTGGCCGATGGGCTGGAGCCGAAAATCCAGTGTAAACGAAATCTATGTTTTCGTTCAGGAATTTCCTTTTCCATTTTACTTGGTCTTCATCGCGATGGTCTACAACCAGCACTGTTCCGGGAAACAAACCCGATAACTCGGGACGTTTGAAACCAAACGCATGATGGGAGTCTCCTATGCAAAAGCTTGCTCGCTTCTTCAAAGATGAGTCCGGCGCAACCGCCATCGAATACGGCCTGATCGCAGCACTGATCGCTGTTGCAATCATCACGGCTGTTACTTCGCTCGGCACGAACGCTGGTAACACCTTCAACAGCATCGCCAACGAAATGGCCTAAGGCCAGGCGATCTTCTTGAAGATCCGCCTGCATCTGCAGGCAAGGGAAACCCGCCAGCTTCGAGCTGGCGGGTTTTTCTGTGCGCGACTGTCATAATGATCTGATTGGTAAGGGTTCCTTCAAGCTTTGCGGTCAATTCTTCGCGCAAAGTTTAAAGGTGTTTCCACATGTTGACGTTCGCCGCGCTGGCTTGCCTCTCCCTTTGCATTTTCGCCGCCCTGCATGATGTGGCCACGTTGAAAATTCCCAATTGGGTGAATGCATCCATCGCCGGCCTCGGCATTTCAGCGCTCGCCGTTTCAGGGTTACCGCTGGTGGATATGGGCTGGCACCTTCTGATCGGGCTGATCGCATTTGCCATTTCCTTCGCCCTGTTTTCGTTTGGTGTTTTCGGCGGCGGCGACGCCAAGATGATCCCAGCCGTTGCCCTATGGATGGGGCCGGTGGCGATTGTACCCTTCCTGGTTTGGACAGCGTTCATCGGCGGCGGCATCGCCCTGGTGGGTTTGGCAGCGCGCTATGCGCCCTTGCCGCAAACAACTCCGTCCTGGGTAACCAATACGCTTTCGCGCGGTGAAGGTGTGCCCTACGGCGTCGCGATTGCTGGCGGCGCCCTTTTGGCCGCCATTCACTCCCCGCTTCTTACCGCCCCGTTCGGGTTGCTGAATTAAGCCCATTAACCATGCCTTAGCGCACGGCACCTAAAACGCGCTCATACGGGAAGGCTGCCCGATGTACCGGCCGAGTTTGGAGGATCGACCATGTCACCAATGCGAATCATCATTCTCCTGATCGCGGCTGGCGCCGCCGCTGGTGCCGCGTTCCTGGTGCGCAACATGGCTCAGCAGCCTGCGCCAACCCCGGTCGAGGTCGCCCCGCCACCGGTTCAGGTGACTGAGGTGATCGAAGTACCCCAAACCCCGGTTCTGGTGGTCACGCGAGACGTTGCGGTTGGAGAACTGCTCTACCCCACGGATTTCGCCTGGAAAGAGTGGCCCGATGAAGCCATCAACATCAACTACTTTACCCAGGACGTATTTCCATCCGCGAACGAAGACCTGTCGAACTCGGTGGTGCGCAAATCGATGGTCGAGAACGAACCTGTCCTGCCACACAAAATCGTGCAGAAGGGCGAGGCTGGCTACATGGCCGCGCTGATTACGCCCGGTATGCGAGCGGTTTCCGTCGAGATTTCGGTGGACCGGGCCTCGGGTGGCTTCATCTTGCCCGGCGACCATGTGGACGTGCACATCTCCATGGAAGTCCAAGTGCTGGTGGACGGCGTCGAGGAGGCGCGTCCAACGACCCTGACGCTCATTGAAAATGTGAGGGTTCTTGCCATTGACCAGGCTTTCGGAGAGGGAACTGGCGGACAGTTCGCCATTGGTTCAACCGCGACCGTAGAGCTCTATCCCGAACAGGCCAGACTGCTCATCCTTGCCGATCGTCTTGGGGCCGTCACGATGACGCTCAGGTCGCTCCAGGATTTCGTTGAAGGCGGGCCGACTATGGCGCGGACCGACTTCTTGATCGACGTCCTGCCAACCGATGAGTTCGCTGACATTCGCGAGGAATCGGAAGTCCGTGTCTATCGAAATGGCGATGTGACCGTCGACCAGGTCGAAGAATTGGGTGGGAGTTGAACCCGATGAAACTGACTCTCTTCAAATCCGCTGCGTGTGCGGTCGCCTTGGGTCTCGGCCTGGCGCCGCTCGCCCATGCCCAGAACCTCATAGGGCTTGAAATCGTCGATCCAGGCGATTCCGTTGTTACGCAGACCCTGAAATTGGGCTTGAACAAGTCCACAGTGATCGACCTGCCGCGCCCAGCCGCAGATGTTGTGATCACCAATGCAGGCATTGCAGATGCCACCGTTCAGAGTCGGCAGCGCATTATTTTCCGCGGCGTCCAGCTCGGCCAGACCAACGCGTTCCTCTTCGATTCCGAAGGGCGCGAGATCCTGAATCTCGAAATCGTTGTTGAGAACGATCTGGCGGGCCTCGATGAGCTTCTCGCGCGCCACCTTCCCCAAGCGCGTGTGACGACCGAGGCCGTGAATGGTTCGATTATTCTGACAGGCACAGTTGATGATGCCGCCCAGGCCGCTCAGGTGCTCGATCTCGTCAATCTCTACGAGACAGCCAACGTGGTGAACCTCTTGAATGTGGCTGCCGCTGATCAAGTCTTGCTGGAAGTGCGCATCGTTGAGATGTCGCGCACCTTCCTTAAGCAGCTCGGCATTCGCCCCGAGGGCAATACTAGCTTTGGTGATGCCGAGACGTTTGTCGAAGGTGACGTTCTGATTACAGACCCAGCAACGGGGCTGGTCACGGGCACAGAAACGCAAGCTATTCCAAACAATCGCACGCTGGATGGACAGGCTGGCTTTCAGGGCACGGGCTTCGCTGGCGGGTTTGGTGCAGAGCTCGGCTACCAGAACTTTGTCGGCAATCTGCTGCAGTCCGAAGTCAGCATCGACATCGACGCTCTGGAGCGTGTGGGTGTGGCACGCACGCTCGCCGAGCCGAATCTGACCGCGCTTTCGGGCGAGACAGCGACCTTCCAGGCAGGCGGCGAGTTCGCCGTGCCGACACCGGCCGCGCTGAACGGCACGGCAGGGGTGGAATTCAAGCAATTCGGTATCGGCCTGGGCTTCACACCCACTGTCATGACCGAAAACCGTATCGCGCTGAAAGTGGCGACCGAGTTCTCCGAACTTGCCGCCCAGGGCGCTGTTGGTGGCATTCCATCGCTGACGACGCGGAAAGTTGAAACCAATGTGGAGCTGCCATCTGGCCGCTCCATGATGATTGCAGGCCTGATCCAGTCGCGCACGCGCCAGGAGCTCGATCAGATCCCGGGCATCAAGAATGTGCCTGTGCTAGGCAGCCTCTTCCAGTCACGTGACTTCACCAATGATGAGACTGAGCTGGTGATCATGATCACGCCTTATCTCGTCGATTCCGCTTCCAAACATGACATGCGCACGCCTGCGGATGGCTTCGCCAATCCGAGTGACCGCGACGCCATCCTCTTTGGCCGTCTGAACCAGATGTACAGCAATGGTGATGCGCGCCTCAACGCAAACACTTACCGCGCCCCTGTCGGCTTTATCGAAGAATAGGAGACCCTCCCGTGAGCGTTACGAAACTCTCCAAATTCCTCCTGGCCGGCGCCGCGCTGGCAGCTGTCGGCGCCTGTTCGAACAATGATCTCGCGCTGCCGGAGAACGTGCAGCTGGAGGGCTTGCCGTTCGATAACAATCGCATCGGCGTTGAGCGCGTTACCGAAGTGCTCGAGATCGAGATCAACCCGCTTTATCCAGAATTGCGCCTGGCAGATCGTCGCGCGCTGGAGCGGTTCGTTGCCGCCTATCGCGACCGCGGCCACGGCGAGCTTGTCATGGCGATGCCGGAAAACGGGCTCTACCCGGACGCATCGATTGAAGCGCTGAAAAACGTGCGCAACCTGGCTTGGGAAAGCGGGATTTCCTGGGAACAAATTTCCGGCTCAGCCTACAATGCCAACGGCGCCAACGCGCCCATTTTGCTGGCGTTTGACGCCTATGAAGCCGTGGCGCCGGAGTGTCTCTCTCTCGCGGCCTATGACATGTCAGACATCTCAAGCAACAATGAGCCGGCCTATTATGGCTGCGCGGTACGCAACAATATCGCGATGATGCTCGCCGATCCCGGCGATTTGCTCTCGCGGCGTGAAATCAGCCCTGGTGAGAACTCCAGGGTCTCCATTGTGATGGAAGCATATCGGTCAGGCAATTGGGGCGGCGGCGAAGCGGTCGGCGTAGGCGGATAGACACGCCCGTAACCGGCGTCAGTAGGATTTGGAGTAGGTTCGATGGGAAAAGACAGCGCACTGTTTGAAGACGATTTCGACTTCGATCTCGAAACCTTTGACGATATCGACCTCGAGACCGAAGACACCGATTTGGGCCTGGAAGGGCTTGAAAGTGCCGTGGAAGACGTGGCCGACGACCAGACTGTCGGCGTTGATCTTGATCCTCCCGCGAAAGAGCTGACCCCGTTCGAGAGCGAAGACACCTCATCCAGCGAGCCTGTTGCTGAGCTGCCGGACCTTGTGCCCGAGATGGGAGACAAACCCATCCCGGCAATTTCCGTTCTTG
The DNA here is from genome assembly GCA_038526245.1 of Pseudomonadota bacterium. Lineage (GTDB taxonomy): Bacteria > Pseudomonadota > Alphaproteobacteria > Caulobacterales > Hyphomonadaceae > UBA5336. The sequence continues at coordinate 48,306 of JBCBGZ010000009.1, read as the reverse complement.
CCTTCATCGAGAACAGCGAAACGCGTGAACTGATTGAAGCGATGGCCGGCGATCGGCGCATGAACCGTGCCAGCGTAGAGGTGTTCGAAGGCGGTCTTGAAGCTGCAACGGCCTATCTGACGGAAAACGCCACGCCCAATTTGTTGCTGATCGAAAGCACTGCGCCGGGTCCCCAAATGGTGGCTCAAATCGACCGCCTCGCGGAACATTGCGACGAAGGCGTCGAAGTTATGGTCATCGGCGCGACGAACGACATTCCGCTCTATCGTCAACTCGTCGCGCGCGGCGTCAGCGAGTATCTGGTTCCGCCCATCCAGCCGCTGCAAATCATTCGATCAATTTCTGACCTGTTTACGGACCCCGATGCGCCGTTCCTGGGTCGCTCGATTGCCGTGGTCGGCGCCAAAGGCGGCGTTGGCAGCTCGACCATCGCCCACAACCTGGCCTGGTCCATGGCAGAAAATGCCCGGCGCAACACGACTCTGGTCGACCTTGACGTATCCTTCGGCACCACGGCGCTGGATTTCAACGAAGATCCTGCGCAGACCGTCGTGGACGCGTTGCTCGACCCGGACCGCGCCGACGAAGCCGTGGTCAATCGCCTTCTCGCCCGCGCCACAGACCGGCTTTCGCTGTTTGCTGCGCCTGCAACCGTGGCCGACATGCCGGAGATCCCCACCGAGGCCTACGGCAAGGTGATCGAAACCGTGCGCCGCAACACGCCCTATGTCATCCTCGACTTGCCGCACGCCTGGAACCCCTGGGTGATGCAAACCCTGGTGGATGCCGATGAGTTGGTCATTGTCTGCCAACCCGATCTCGCATCCCTGCGCAATGGCAAGAACATCATTGACCAGCTGACGGCCGAGCGGCCCAATGATACCGCGCCCCGCCTGGTTCTGAACATGGTCGGCATTCCGAAGCGCCCGGAAATCCCCGTGAAGGATTTCGCTGCGGCTATTGGGTTCGAGCCGGAGATTGTGCTGCCGTTCGATCCGCACCTGTTCGGGATTGCGGCCAATAATGGCCAGATGATTTCCGAGACCGACCCGGCATCCAAACCATCCCTGGCGATTGATCACCTCGCCTCGGCAATCAGTGGCCAGACAGTGCAACAACCCACCAAGAGCTTGCTTGCCAAGCTGATGGGTAAGTAGGGAGCGCGGGCTGAACCATGGGATTTGGCAAGAAACAAGCTGGCGGCGTTGCGACCGCGCCGAGTCCGAAGGCGGCGCCGAAGCCGAAACCTGAAGCGAAAGCGCCTGCGCCGGAGCCAAAGAAGCCTGTAGCCAAAGCGCCTGTTCCCCAGGCTGAGCCTGAGCCGGTTCGCGACGTCGATACCCGTTCTGAGGCGTACTACACAACCAAGATGACCATCTTCAATGCGCTGATCGACACTATCGATCTGGCGCAGTTGGCGCAGCTTGATCCGGAAAGTGCGCGCGAGGAAATCCGCGACATCGTCGTCGAAATCATCGCTATCAAGAACGTGGTGATGTCGATTTCAGAGCAGGAACAACTGCTCGACGATATCTGTAACGACGTGCTCGGCTACGGCCCGCTAGAGCCGCTTCTGGCCCGCGACGACATCGCCGATATCATGGTGAACGGTGCGGATACTTGTTACATTGAGGTTAGCGGCAAGATTGAACGGACCAATATCCGGTTCCGCGACAACGCCCAGCTGATGAACATCTGTCAGCGCATCGTGTCCCAGGTTGGCCGACGCGTGGACGAGAGCTCTCCCATCTGTGACGCGCGTCTTCTGGATGGCTCGCGTGTGAACGTCATCGCGCCTCCGCTGGCCATTGATGGGCCAACACTCACCATTCGTAAGTTTAAGAAGGACAAGCTGCGCCTTCAGGACCTTGTGAATTTCGGTTCAATCTCTCCCGCAGGCGCTGAAATCCTTCGAATCATCGGTCATTCGCGTTGCAATGTTCTGATTTCCGGCGGTACGGGCTCTGGTAAAACCACCCTGCTGAATTGCCTGACGGGTTTCATTGAGCCCGGTGAACGGGTCATCACCTGCGAAGACTCCGCGGAATTGCAGCTCCAGCAGCCCCACGTGGTGCGCCTTGAAACCCGCCCACCAAACATTGAAGGGTCTGGCGAGATTTCCATGCGCGATCTCGTAAAGAACTGCCTGCGGATGCGTCCTGAGCGGATCATCGTGGGCGAGGTGCGTGGGCCGGAAGCGTTCGACCTCTTGCAGGCCATGAACACAGGTCACGATGGCTCCATGGGAACCCTGCATGCCAACACCCCGCGCGAGGGGCTGAGCCGTGTGGAATCGATGATCACCATGGGTGGCTTCTCGCTGCCTGCGAAAACGATCCGCGAAATGATCGTCGGCTCGATCGACATTGTGGTCCAGGCGTCGCGCCTTCGCGATGGCTCCCGGAAGATCATGAACGTGACCGAAGTGATGGGCCTGGAAGGTGACACCGTCATTCTCCAGGACGTGCTGAAGTACGAAATCGACGGCGAGGATGAGAACGGCAAGGTGAAGGGTGCCCACAGGGGCACGGGTATTGGTCGCCCCCGCTTCTGGGAACGTGCGTCGTACTACAACCTTGAAAGTGATCTGGCCAAGGCGCTGGACGAGTTGGGCTAGGATATGAACGAAGACCTGATCATATACGGCATTGCTGGATTGGCGTTCCTTGCAATCGCAGGGGTTGGACTGGCCTTTGCCGGTGGTGGATCGGGCGAAGCGGTTGCGAAGCGCGCCAAGCAACTTTCCAGCGACAAGAAAGATCGCGTGAGCAAGGCGCGCAATGAAAAGCAGGATAGCCGGCGTCGCCAGACACAGCAGATGCTCGACCGGCTACGCACGGAGAACGAAGCCCGGAAGCGCTCAATCATGCCGCGCGATATCGGCTCGCGTCTAAAGCAGGCTGGCCTGGACGTTCCAATATCGGCGTTCTGGATCGCCTCCGTGGTGTTGGGGCTGACAGCGGCCACCGTGGCTTACATTTCCGGCGCGGATGGCGCCACCGTCAGCGGCATTGAGCTGCGCTCGCGGCCTGTCGTGATCTTCGCGGCCGGTTTTGCAGGCTTCCTGGGGCTGCCACGTTTCCTGCTGGGCTTTCTGGCAGGCATGCGGAACAAGAAACTGACCAACCAGTTTGCCGATGCCATCGATATCATTGTGCGGGGTGTGAAATCCGGCCTGCCATTGAACGAATGTCTTCAGATTATTGCGCGGGAAAGCCCCGATCCGCTCTCAACGGAATTCCAACAGCTGTCGGACAACATCCGTATGGGCAACACAGTCGAGCAGGCATTGGGAAAATTCTACCAGAGCGTCCCGCTGCCCGAGGTGAACTTTTTCGTCATCGTGCTGAACATTCAGTCCAAGTCGGGCGGTAACCTTTCGGAAGCCCTTGGCAACCTCTCAAGCATCATCCGGTCGCGCAAAATGATGCGTGAGAAGATCAAGGCGATGTCGTCGGAGGCGAAAGCGTCCGCCATGATTATCGGCTCATTGCCGTTTGCCGTGGGCGGCATGGTCTACATGACCACCCCCGAATACGTTATGAAACTCTTCACCACATCCCTCGGGCATACCTTCCTGGCAGGCGGTGCCTTCTGGATGTTCTGCGGCATCATGGTGATGCGCAACATGATCAACTTCGAGATCTAGGGGGCGCGTGTGGAGAGCTTTGCTGAGACCTTCCTGAACGGACCAACCCTCGCCTCGATCCTGGCGGCGGCGGCCATGTTTGCAACGATCGTTTCGTTGTCGCTGCCCGCGCTCAAGGGCGACAAGCTCGAAACACGTCTGAAGGCCGTTACCACCCAGCGCGAGCGGTTGCGCAAGCAGTCCCGCGCCCGGCTGGAACAAGACGGAAAATCGATCCGCCGCGAAGCCAAGGGCACAATGGCTGACATTACAAAGAAGCTGAACCTGGCGACGCTTCTGGAAGACCCGAATGTGGAGCAAAGCCTGGCGCAGGCGGGCTTTCGCGGGCCGAAACCCATCGCCACCTTCTACTTCTTCCGATTCTCGTTGCCCTTTGTGGGCGCAGTCGCGACCTTCATCTATATCTTCTTCGTCAACGATATGGGGTTTGAGCCCATCCAGAAATACGGCGCGATCCTGTTTGGTGCAGCGGCGGGTTTCTATGCGCCGACCATGTATATCGGGAACTTGAAACAAAAGCGTCAGGCTTCGATTATGAAGGCCTTTCCCGACGCGTTGGACATGCTGCTGATCTGTGTTGAATCCGGTATGTCGATCGAGATGGCCTTCGGAAAGGTGGGCAGTGAGATCGGCTCGGCGTCGCCTGAACTCGCCGAGGAACTGACGCTGACAACGGCAGAGCTTTCCTACCTGCCCGAGCGGCGCATGGCCTATGAAAACCTGGCCAAGCGTACGGGCCATGAGGGCGTGAAATCGGTATGCATGGCCCTCGTCCAGGGCGAGCGCTACGGCACGCCCCTCGGCGACGCCCTGCGCGTCATGGCCAAGGAAAACCGGGATATGCGCATGTCCGAGGCCGAGAAGAAGGCAGCCGCCCTGCCTGCCAAGCTGACCGTGCCCATGATCGTATTCTTCCTGCCAGTGCTGTTCGTTGTGGTGCTCGGCCCGGCCTATATCAACTTCCAGGAAATGTAGGGCGGCGGTCCGCGCGCCGCTTTGCTCGCCGACATAAAAAAAGGCCCGCTGCACATCATAGCGCAGCGGGCCTTTGCGTTACCAGGTTGCTTTGAAGATCAGCCCTCCGAGCTGCGGCGAAGGGATGGGGCGCGAGCGGAGGCTTCTTCTTTTGCAGTTTCGGTCGGCCCATCATTGGTAGTTGCGTCGGGCGCGATCGAGGTTGGAGGCGCGTCACCCCGCAACTCGCGCAACAATTCCGCATTCCGGCGCATGGTTTCTTCGGGGGCATCCCCAGCCGCTTCGATCATTTCATCGAACCGACCTTGCAAACCGAGCACAAGGGCGAGGTTCTGGCGTACATTGGAGTTCGCGCCCTCGAGGCTGGCTGCCTTGCGGAGCTGGCCCTCGGCAGCATCGAGGTCACCCGATAGGGCGAGTGACAATCCGAAATTGGATAGGGTCGCGACCCGATTGGGGTCGATTTCAAGGGCCTGGCGGTAGGCCACCTGGGCTGTGACATGATCTCCCAGACGGTCATTTGTCAGTGCCAGCGATGCGAGGATGGCCGCATCTGCCGGAGCGATGACGGCGGCTGCCTGCAAGGCCCGGCGTGCGCCAGCAAAGTCGTTTGTCGCAGTCATGCTGCGGGCTTTCAGGCGTTTCACTTCGGCGGAGAAGGGATGGATAACTTCCGTCTCTGTCATCAATTGAACGATACGCTCATGGCTGCCGATACCGGCGAGCGCACGGGCGAAATCGAGTGCGGTGTCGAGGTCTTCTGGCGTTTTCGCATACTCGACAGCCCAGAAGTTTGCCCGCTCGAGGGGTGGCATCCGATTGGCGATTTCGCGCTCTTCCGCTGTGGCGGGCATGAACTGCGGATCTGTTTCGGGCGCGACCTCTGACTGAACCGGAAGAACAGCACTGCCATCGGTTGCACAACCACCCAGGGCGATTGCTGCGGCCACCACCAGGGACAGTTTGCCTTTTTGGGCACTGGACATGTCGCATTACCTCACGTTCTAAGGATGTCGAAAGATGTGCGCAGGCCCCGGTCAAGGACTGGTTAACGCTGCGGGCTCATCCCTTAACTTTTCTGCGCTTTTTCCCTAGAGGAGCCAAAATGGACCCCGTATTTACAGCGTCGGCAGAGGCTCCGGCTCAGATCCACGTTTTCACCTCCTCCGACTGGCAGGAGGCGCGGCCCGGCGGACCCCTTGGCGCATTTGCCGATGCATCGGGGTTTGTGGGCGCTCAAGGCCAGTGCGTGATTTCCCCGCGCAGCGATGGCAGCCTTGGAGACGTCTTGTTTGGAATTGGTTCTGGACGCGACGCACTGGCGCTTGCTGCCCTGTCCGCAAGGCTTCCGAAGGGGGCCTATGAAATCGCCCGACTTCCGGACGGATTCAGCTTCGCGTCTGCCGCAGCTGGCTGGCACGATGGCGCATACAGCTTCGATGCTTACCGGGATGCCGCTTCCGCGCCGCCGCAACTGGTGCTGCCAGAGGGCGAAGACAGTGTGGCCATCGATCGGGAGGCCAGCGCCGTTCGGTTCGTTCGCGACCTTGTGAACACACCGGCTGAAGATATGGGACCGGATGCCATCCAGGGCGCGATTTCCGCATTGGCCGAAGACAATGGTGCGCGCCTGGAGACCACGCTGGGCGATGCGTTGCTGGATCAGAACTATCCGATGATCCACGCCGTCGGCCGGGCGGCCGATATTGCCCCACGCCTGATGGAGTTAAGCTGGGGCAACCCGGATCATCCCGAACTCGCAATTGTTGGCAAAGGCGTCGCCTTCGATACCGGGGGCCTGAATATCAAGACGGGCGATTACATGCGCCTGATGAAAAAGGATATGGGCGGTGCGGCCCACGCCATCGGTCTCGCAAAACTAGTTATGGAGGCCCAGCTCCCGGTCTTCCTGAAGCTCTATGTGCCTGCGGTCGAAAATGCGATCGCCGGCAATGCGTTCCGGCCGGGAGATGTCGTTGCGACGCGCAAGGGGCTGAAGGTCGAGATCGACAACACCGATGCCGAGGGACGCTTGATCTTGTGCGATGCGCTCGCCCGCGCTTGCGAAGGCAACCCGGACATTTTGGTTGATTATGCCACGCTGACCGGCGCTGCCCGTGTCGCGCTTGGGCCCGATCTCGCACCTTACTACACCGATGATGAAGAGCTGTCCTTAGCCATCGAGGCGGGCGCGAAGGCGTCCGGAGAACCAGTGTGGCGGATGCCCCTTTGGCGGCCCTATGAGTCCATGCTGTCCAGTTCGATCGCTGACATCTCGAACGCGGGTGGCCGGATGGGCGGGTCGATTACAGCTGCCGTTTACCTGTCGCGCTTTGTCGAAGCGCCGCGATGGATGCATTTCGACATCTGGGCCTGGCGGGAGTCCAAGTATGGCCGCCCGGCTGGCGGAGCGGCGACGGGTCTGCGCGCGAGCTGGTCCATGCTCCAGTCACGTTACGGCGCCTGACCACTCGCGTCTTGCGAGAATCACCAAATCACGGAACGCTTCTTTCCATGTCGGGAGGGAGCGGACATGTCCATCAACGAACGTGAAGCGCTGGAGTTCCTCAAATCTGCTTTTACGGCCAGTGTCTCGGGCGATGCACCTGACCTGACCGCGCGCCAAAGCGCGATCCTGATGGTGGTGGCGCTGGAGCGCGGACCCCATACCGTTCGGGGGCTTGCCGCAGAATTGGAGCTTTCAAAGCCCGTTATCACCCGCGCTGTAGACAAGTTGGAGTCGCTCGGCCTGGTGCGGCGGCAAACCGACGAGCGAGACTTGCGCTCGGTCTTCATCGTGCGAACCCAGGCCGGCACCACTTTTCTGCGCGCCATGGCAAGGCCAATCGTCAAAGGCGCCACGACCGGTAAGAAACCGGCCAAGGTCTCCAAAGCCGCCTGATCTCACAAAAGAAAAACGGCGCCAGGAGCATCCGGCGCCGTTCTCGCATTCGGATTCAAGTCTTACTTATTCGCCGATCGTGTCGTCGATGATTTCTTCGACGACCTCTTCCACTGGGGTATCGATCACTTCCTGGAGTTCAGCGGCATCTGCAGGAGCCTCAACCTCTGCGGTAGCGGGCTCAACAGCTGCGTCCATCGCAGCTGGGAATGGAATGGGGCTGGCTGTTTGGGTTGACAGGTAGGCGATTACGTTTGCGCGTTCGCTGTCGCGGTTCAGGCCCGCAAAAGCCATGGATGTGCCGCTGACATAGCCCGACGGATTCTTCAGCCAGTCGTTGAGGTTTTCGTACGTCCACTCACCGCCCATGCCGGACAGGGCGCCGGAATAACGGAACCCGTCCTGGGCTGCTTTTGCAGCGCCCACCGTGTTCCAGAGGGCAGGGCCGATGCCATTGCCGCCGCCTTGCTCGATGGAGTGACAGGACTGGCACTTCTGTTTGAAGCTGCTTTCGCCGCGCGCGGGATCCGCGTTGGCAAGGGCCAGCCCCAGGTCGAACACCGGTTCGGGTTCGCCCGAGTCGGTGCCGCCAGCATCTGCGATCTCGACATAGTAAGCGTAGCTCGAGGCGATCTTCTCGTTCAGCGAGAGTTCTTCGCCGTGATGGTCGTCATGGTGACCTTTCTCCGGGGCAAACAGAGAATGTGAAAGGTTGTGGAGCCCGAGGATCACAAGAAGGACCGCCAGGAGGCATCCAAAAATGGTGTTTAAGCTCATACCGCCCATAATACGTATCCAGATGAGTGTGGTCTTGGTTTCCGCTAGGTGGCACGCTAGAGGGGCCTCCACAACTGACGCGGTGACGCACTGCGACGAAGGACTCAGATGACAGTATCCATTGCCTATCAGGGCGAGCCCGGTGCCAATTCCCACATCGCTTGCAATGAAGCCTTTCCAGACCTGACGCCACTGCCATGCCGTACCTTCGAAGACACGCTCGCAGCTGTAGAGAGCGGGTCGGCCAAGCTGGCGATGATCCCTGTGGAAAACACGATTGCGGGGCGCGTGGGCGATATCCACTATCTTCTGCCCGGCACAAATCTGCACATCGTGGGCGAGCACTATCTACCCATTCGGTTCCAACTCATGGCCTTGCCCGGAACCAAGCTGGCGGAGATCACGAAAGCGCGGTCCCACATCATGGCGTTGGGGCAATGTCGTAAGTTCCTGAAGCAACATGGGATCGATGCCGTTACATCCGCCGATACGGCCGGCGCGGCCCGCGAAGTGGCCGAGGCGGGCGATCCAGCCATTGGAGCCATTGCCCCCCGACTTGCCGCGGATGTCTACGGTTTGGAGATACTCGCCGAAGATATCGAAGATGCGCGCCACAACACGACCCGATTCGTCATCATGTCGGCCGAGCCGCAGGAACTGGAGTCGGGCGGTGGCCCCATCAAGACGGCTTTCCTGTTTCAGGTCCGCAACATTCCGGCCGCGCTTTACAAGACGTTAGGCGGGTTCGCGACGAACGGTGTGAACATGACCAAGCTTGAAAGCTACCAGATCGATGGGGCATTTCAGGCGTCGCAATTCTACGCAGAGATTGAGGGCCATCCCGATGAGCGACCCGTGCAATTGGCACTTGAGGAATTGGGGTTCTTCTCGGCCAGCCTGAAAATTCTCGGCGTTTTCCCCGCAGCGAACGCGCCGGGGTAATCGAAGAGTCGGGGCGTTGCTCTTAGGTCTCTTCGAACAGTTTCAGCAAAAGGCCTGCTTGTGAGGCCATGTGCCCATCGCTGATGGGGGCGCGCATGAGCACAAGCCGATGCCAGAATGCGCCAAGCATAAGCTGCATGGCGATATCAATTTCCCAGTCGCGCCGAATGATGCGTTTTGCAGTCAGCTCTGCGAGCACATTCCTCAAGGGCGTGCGCAGATTGTCCTGGAGCCAGGCTCGCCAATACTCTCCCGCGTCCGCATCATCGGCTGCGGCTATCAAGCTTGCGCGCAGAACAGCGTGGCCCGTTCCAGCGCGTGCTGCAATTTCCAGCGGCAGAAAGATATCTGTCACCCGCTCGGCAGGATCGCGGCCCAAACGGCCCTGGGCGGGCAGCAGTTCGAGGCCGGCGTCCACACACATGGCACCCACAGAGGGCCACCAGCGATAAATGGTCTGTTTGGAAGCCCGCGCCCGTTTGGCAACGCCGTCGACGCTGAATTTGCGCCAACCATTTTCCGCCAGTTCCTCCCGCGTAGCCGCCAGGATCGCAGCACGGGAGTCTTCGCTGCGTTTTGGGCCTTGTTTGCGAGTGCTGCCTGCCATGGCGGTCCTTCTTTCAGCTAGCACCCTCGCCAAGGCATTGGGCAGCTAGCGATTTCTCCGAAAAACGGTACGTTCCGTTCATCCGCGTTTTTGACGCCCCGTTCAAGTCCCGATTGGGCACGTTGTACCGGGAATTGCACTGAAGACTGCAAAACGCCCGCCTGAGCGGAGTGGTTCGTCGCTCGATACGAACCTCAAAGACCTCTTCGCGCTGGGCGTGTTCGTCGGAGAATTCGAACCGGCTGTGGTTTATCTTTTCCGCAATGCGCCCTATTTGGCTCGGAATTGCCCGGACTTGAGCAATCCGGCGGACACCGACGGTCACGGGAGCCAGCCGATGGACACCGCCCTTTCTACTCTCCTCTCGCCAATTATTCTGTTTTTCATGCTGGGCATGGGCGCGGCGCTGTTGCGCTCGCAAATGTCGGTCCCGGAAGCCTTTTCCAAGGGTCTGTCCATCTATCTCATGATGGCCATCGGCCTGAAGGGCGGGGTGGAGATGTCAAAAAACCCGCTCACGACAGAGGTAATTCTGGTGCTGGCAGCTGGGATTGTCTTGTCGTTTGCCATTCCGGCACTGGCCTTTGTCCTGTTGAAATTCACCACGCGATTGAGCCGGACGGATGCCGCCGCAACGGCTGCCCACTACGGATCTATCTCCATCGTCACCTTTGTCGCCGCCACCGAAGCGGTTCGCCTGTCCGGATTTGAGCCGGGCGGACACCTTGTTGCCACGGCGGCCCTCATGGAAACGCCGGCCATTATCACCGCACTGATCCTGGCCCACCAGGGACAGAAGGCGCGCGGGGATATTGCCGGGTCGGAGCGCGGCGAACTGGTGCGTGAGGTTTTGCTGAATGCGTCAGTCGTCGTCCTCGTGGGCGCGCTGATCATTGGCTGGATCGCGGGCGAGGATGGCACGGCCAATGTACAGCCATTCTTTACGGGCCTGTTCCAGGGCGTGCTGTGCCTGTTCCTGCTGGATATGGGCTTGAATGCAGGGCGGGGTCTGCGCCAGGGCTGGCGCCAGATGACGGTGTCCACCTTCGTTTTCGGCCTCTATATGCCGCTCATATCAGCCGTGATCACGGCCGGGGTTTGCGCCGTCCTCGGCCTACCGGTTGGGGATGCCGCACTCCTGATCACTCTGGCAGCGTCCGCCTCCTACATCGCCGTTCCGGCGGCAATGCGCCTGGCCCTGCCGGAGGCCAAGCCCTCGGTCTACCTGACGCTTTCCCTTGGCGTGACTTTCCCGTTCAATGTGACCGTCGGCATTCCGATCTACATTTTTCTGGCCCAGCAGGCCGCCAGCCTCTCAGGATAGGGAGACTTTGCCATGGAGTTGCACCGCAAGCGTCGTATCGAGCTGATCATTGAGCGGATGGCCTATAAACGCGCCTGTCGCGTGCTCGAACAGGCCGGGATGACGGGATACACCGTACTCCCGTCAATGGCAGGATTTGGCGGCGGCAATCGCTGGAGTCGAGACACAGACATATCGGCGGCGTCCGATATGGTGGTCGTCATATCCATTGGGGACGACGACAAGGTCGACGCCGCATTGGATCAGATCGCCAATATTCTCGGTTCCCACATTGGTGTGGTGAGCGTCAGCAATGTGGATGTGATGCGTCCGGAACGGTTCTAGCGCCCCGATTACTGCGCGACCCAGCCGCCATCCATCTGCAGCATCGCCCCATTGATCTGGCTGGCGGCGTCGGAACACAGGAAGCTGGCAAACTCGCCGACCTGTTCTGGCGTCACGAATTCCTTCGTGGGCTGGGCGGCGAGGAGTACGTCACTTTTCACCTGCTCTTCAGTCATACCGCGCGCCTTGGCGGTGTCGGCGATCTGGCCTTCGACGAGCGGCGTGTAGACATATCCAGGGCAAATGGCGTTGCAGCGCACACCGAATTGGGCGCCTTCAAGGGCGATGGTCTTGGTAAACCCTGCAATGCCGTGCTTTGCGGCGACGTAGGCCGATTTGAAGGGTGAGGCGACCAGGGCGTGGGCGCTGGCAGTGTTGATAATGCGGCCCCAGCCTTTCTCCTTCATGCCCGGAACGGCCATCCGCGTGGTGTGGAAGGCCGCCGTCAGGTTCAGCGCAATGATAAGATCCCAGCGGGCGACGGGAAATTCCTCCACGGGCGCAACATGCTGAACCCCCGCATTGTTCACGACGATGTCGGCGCCGCCAAAATCGCGCGCGACATAGCCCATCAGACCCTTAATGGCGTCCGGGTCCGTCAGGTCTGCGCCGGAGTAGCCGACCTTTACCCCGTGTTTTTCTGCAAGGCTCGAACGCAGAGCTTCGATTTCATCGGCATCTCCAAACCCGTTTAGCACCACATTGGCGCCATCTGAAGCAAATCGCGTCGCGATGGCCTTACCGATGCCGCTGGTTGAGCCTGTTACGAGGGCAGTTTTTCCAGTGAGCATGTTTTGATCTCCTTGAGGCGCAGGTGAACGCCCGTATAAGGGCAGGGTGTGGCGGTGCAGAGCCCTTCCCTAGCACTTTGCGCCGGGCGAACAATCACAGGAGCGAGCATGGACGACGTCTTCGCAGCATTGGAGGCATTCCAGGCAGGCCTGCCCGACTTTCTTATCCATACCGGCATGGCGTTTGGCATGCTGATCGTGGCCACCACGATCTACATCAAGCTGACGCCGTGGCGGGAGCTCGCCCTGGTGAAAGATCAGAATGGCGCCGCGGGCCTCGCGCTGGCCGGCGCGGTCATTGGATTGGCCATTCCCATCTCTGCTTGTCTTGCCAATGCGCTGACATGGCAGGGGTTTTTAATCTGGGGTACGGTGGCAATCTTGTTCCAGCTTCTCGCCTACCGAGTGACAGATCTGCTGCTGCGGGATTTGCCGCGACGGATCGAAGAAGATCAGGCAGGCGCGGCAATCGTTCTTATCGGAACAAAGATTGCCTCGGCCCTGATACTGGCAACCGGGCTTTGGGATCCCAATCTGTTTGCCAGGTAGGGGCGGCAGAAAAGGATAGTTTTGGTGCGTCAGCTCGATATTCTTCTCTATGCCCTTGTCCTGGGAACCGTTCTCTGGGTGCTGTCGGGATTGGGAACGGAAAACGCTGATGCGCCCGAACCTTTGCCGGACCATTTCGAGCAAGACGGGCCCATGTTGCCCAATGCCTCCGTGTTTGATGAGCGGGTTCTGGTTCAGGTGGATGAACCGCAGAACGGGCTCGGCAGCGCTTTTGCTATCAATCGAAATGGAGACTGGCTGACAGCCCGCCATGTGGTGGAAGGTTGTGACCGCGTCTCGATCCTCGTTGCGCCGCGCCGATACGTTCCTGTGGCTGAGGTGCGGGTTTCAGACACCAGTGACCTGGCGCTCTTGTCTACAGGGCGTAGCCCACGCGCGGCCGCCCTTGATCTGGGCGAAGACCTCCGTGTGGGGGAGTACGGTTTTCATGTGGGGTATCCCAATGGTCGACCGGGCGAGGTCGCCTCTCGGCTCTTGGCCCGCTCGCGCCTGTTGAGCCGGGGGGAGCGCCACTCCGATGAGCCCGTGCTGGCCTGGGCGGAGGTGGGCCGGACTCGCGGCCTGAATGGTGGCCTGGGAGGCCTCAGTGGTGGACCTGTATTTGATGCTGAAGGCCGGGTGCGCGGCGTCATTGTTGCGGAAAGCCCCCGGCGCGGGCGGATTTACACCGCCGACCCGGAGTCGATCCGCCGTTTTCTCGATGAAGTAGATGTCGAGACCAATCTTCCCGCCCGTCTCGAGCCCATCACCGTAGCGGACTATGGCGCAAAGGCAGACCTTGCGCGCAACTCCCTGCAAGTTGTGAAAGTGGCGTGCGAGGTCTCTTCGTGAATTTCGCTGATACGCTTATCGCCCGCACACGCGAGTTCGGCCCGTTGTGCGTTGGGATTGATCCACATGCCGGGCGCATTCCGGCGCTGTTTGGTGGCGACACGCCCCAGGGCATCGCGGCATGGGGCATGGCGGTCGTAGATGCGTGCGCCGGCAAGGTAGCCATCGTGAAGCCCCAAGTGGGCTTGTTCGAGCGCCATGGCCCGGAGGGTATGGCTGCGCTTCAGGCGGTCATGGAGCGTGCAAAGGCTCAAGACATGCTGGTTTTGGCAGATGCCAAACGCGGCGATATCGGCTCGACTGCCGAGGGCTATGCCGCTGCTTACTTAGCGGAAGATGCGCCGTTTCCAGCCGATTGCGTGACCGTAAACCCGTATATGGGCCTAGACACGTTGGAACCGTTTCTTTCTGCTGCCGAAGCGAGCGGAAAAGGTGTGGCCGTGCTGGTGCGCACGTCTAACCCCGGTTCGGCGGATTTCCAGGCAAAGGCGATAGGCGAGCGATCTCTCTGGAGCGAAGTCGGCCATGCGCTTAGCCCAGCAATAACGCGTCTGCGGGGGCAGGGGGCTTGGTCCTCTTTGATGTTTGTGGCCGGCGCAACCGGGCCGGAAGAAGCGCGCGCCTTGCGGGATATTGCGCCATCGGCGTTGTTTCTCGTGCCGGGATATGGCGCCCAGGGCGCGGACGCCGCGGCGGCGTTGGCAGGCTTCGTTCCAGGTCCCGATGGGCTTGAGGGCGGGGTGGTGAATGCCTCCCGTTCGATCACTTTTCCGGCCGCAGCGCAGTCGGCAGACACCTATGCCGCGTGGCAAGATGCAATCGCGCACGCTCTGGATGCTGCGAGCGCAGATTTACGCGCCGCAGCCCAGGGGTAACGCTGGGTTTGCCTCGACACGGGGCCGGTTTCCCGTAAGCTTCTATCGTAAGAGCCTGACAACAGGCCGAACCCTGGGAGGAGTTTGATATGGCGCAGTGGCGATCCTTGTTGATATCGAGCGTTTTGGCCTGCGGACTGGTGGCGTGTGGCCCGCCTGAACCAACGAATGACGTGGCCGAAACCGAAGCACCTGCTGAAACCACGACAGCCGACGGCAGCTTCGCTGCGGTGGATACCGCGCGTATCCTCGCGGCGAACGAACGGCCTGACGAATGGCTGACCTATGGCGGGAATTACGACGAAACGCGCCATTCGCTTTTGCAGAAAGTGAACACGGATACGGTGGAACGGCTCGGTGTGGCCTGGACCTATGACCTGCGCACAGCGCGCGGGGTCGAAAGCACGCCCATCGTTGTGGACGGAGTGATGTATGTCACGTCCGCCTGGTCGGTTGTCCATGCGCTGGATGCGGCGACGGGCGAAGAGCTTTGGGTCCATGAGCCCGACGTTGACCGTGCCGTAGGCGTAAAAGCCTGCTGCGATGTCGTGAACCGGGGCGTCGCTGTCTACGATGGCAAAGTCTATGTCGGCGTCATCGATGGCCGTTTGCAGGCGCTTGATGCCCAGACCGGCGAATTGGTCTGGAGCACTGTGACGGTCGACCAGTCCAAGCCCTACACGATCACCGGCGCGCCACGCGTGGTCGATGGCAAGGTTCTGATTGGCAATGGTGGCGCCGAGCTTGGTGTCCGCGGGTACCTGTCGGCCTATGACGCATCCACCGGAAAACGCGTCTGGCGCTTCTACACGGTGCCGAACCCGAACAAGCAGCCTGACAACGCCGCCTCTGACGCTATTTTCGCCGAGATGGCCAGCGACTCCTGGGGCGATGAGGGAGCCTGGACCAGCGATGGCGGCGGCGGCACGGTCTGGGACTCAATCGTCTATGATCATGTCAACGACCAGATCATCTTCGGCGTTGGCAACGGATCGCCCTGGAACCAGGCCTTCCGCGATCCGTCGGGCGGAGACAATCTGTTCCTTTCCTCCATAGTGGCAGTGGACGTGGATACCGGCGAATACAACTGGCACTTCCAGACCACGCCGGGCGACAATTGGGACTACACGGCCACTCAGACGATCATCCTGGCGGACCTACCGCTGGGCGCTGATGGCGCGATCCGCCGGGTCGCGATGCAGGCCCCGAAGAACGGGTTTTTCTATGTTGTGGATGCTGCGACGGGAGAGTTCATCTCCGGCGACGCTTTTGTCCCGGTGAACTGGGCCACGGGCCTCGACAGCTCTGGCCGGCCGCTTGAAAACCCCGAGGCGCGGTATGGCAGCGCCGCATTCTTCCAGACGCCCGGCCCCCTCGGCGCCCACAACTGGCACCCCATGGCGTTCAATCCTGACCATGGCCTGGCATATATCCCGGCCCAGGAAATCCCGGCGGCCTATGCGGAAGATCCCCGCTTTACCGAGCAGCGCACGAAATGGAATACTGGCACAGACTTCTCCGCTGGCACGGTGCCAGACCTTCCGCCCGGCACAATGCAGGCCCTGCGGTCTACGCTGAAAGGACGCCTGATTGCGTGGGATGTCGTGGCTCGTGAGCCTCGCTGGGTCGTCGAGCATGCCAATGCTTGGAATGGCGGGGTTTTGTCGACGGCAGGAAATCTGGTGTTTCAGGGCACGCTGGGCGGTGAGTTTGCGGCCTACAATGCAGCTTCTGGAGCAAAACTCTGGTCCTATGACCTGAAGTCCGGTGGCAATTCGGGGCCGGGTACTTTCGAAATCGATGGCGAACAGTATGTCACCATCACCACTGGCTGGGGCTCTGCCTATGCCCTCGCTGCCGGGCTCGCCTATGATGCAGCGGTGCCTCCGAGCGTGGGCAAGGTGGTCACCTTCAAACTTGGCGGTAACCAACTCATCGCCGACGCGGACGTGCCGATGATTGAGCGCACGCCCAAGGCTGATGACTTCGGCAGCCCGGAAATGGTCCAGGCCGGCACGGTCCACTTCGCCCGCAACTGCGCGGTCTGCCATGGGCAACTTGCCATCAGTTCCGGTGTGCTGCCGGATCTGCGCTGGTCGCCAATTACAGCCGATGCGGAAACCTGGGCAGCCGTTGTCAATGAAGGCACCCTTGCGTCGAACGGAATGGTGGCGTTCTCGGACGTGCTCAGCGACGAGGAAAGCGAGGCCATTCGCGCTTATGTGCTTCGCCAGGCCCATAATGCGCAAAATGCGTCAGAGGTGACTGGTGGCCAGCCCTAGGCTGCTGCGTTTGACTCACTGAACGCGTTAATACATTTGACCCGCAGACCCCCTGTCTGCGGGTCTCGTTTTGTCCTATCCTGATGACCTGATCGCGGGGACTAGAGGACATGACACCATGGCCATAATCGGGTTTTTGATTGCAGTTGTGACCGCCATCGGCGTGTGGCAATGGCGTATCCAACGCGCCGCTGAAGCCGCTCGGGAACTCGAAGGCGTCGTCAAAACGGCGGCCAACCTGCCGCGCCGCTTCGCCTTCAAGCGCAAAATGGGAAAGAGCGGCCTGCAACTGGTGGATGATCCGCGCGAGGCAGCCACAATCCTCATGGTGGAAATGGCCCGCGCGGGCGGGGATTTCAGCCGCGAGACCCGCGAAGAGATTGAAAAGATCATCGTGTCAGATTTCGAGCTTGAAGCGGAAGATGCCGACGCCCTTATCGCCCACGCCCAATGGGTGTTGCGCGAAGCGCCCGTGCCAGACGCCGTTGTCAGCCGCATGGCCAAGACACTGATGGAAATGGACGCCATCGGCCCCAAGGAAATCGTTGATCTGGATGGCATGCTGGTCGCCATCAGCGAAGCCGAGGGTCTGCCCAACGCCGACCAACTGAGCCTGCTGCAGACCTTCCGAAACGCGGTGGGCCTGCAGACCTGAGGACACTCGGCAACGCCAAGTTAGAGTGATGCATCAGCGTTGACGTCAAAGCTTCGCATATCCAATCGTTTGGCGCGTCGGCTTTGGCTGTCCGCCCAAGGATTGGCGGAGACGCCGACTGGCCCGATCAATCTCGATGCGATGATAGAGCGGCTGGGTTTCGTCCAAATCGATTCCATTCGCGTCGTATCGCGCGCTCATCACCATATCTTGTGGAGCCGCAACCAGAACTATCGCGAGCCGATGTTGGGCAAGCATATGAGCCGGGATAGGCGCGTATTCGAGCATTTCACCCATGATGCATCGGTTATCCCGATGGATTTCTACCCCTTGTGGACTCGCCAGTTCCGGCGCCTGGAGAATAAGGTTCGCAGTTGGGAATGGCATCGCGGCATGCTCGAAAGCGATGGTCGCAATGCGATAAAGGCGCGAATTCAGGCAGAAGGTCCCCTCTGCACCAAAGCATTCGATTCCAAGATCAAAGGCGAGAAGGCGATGTGGTCCCGACCGCCCCATAAGCTAGCCCTCGACTACATGTGGTACGCTGGGGAACTCTCAACGGCACATCGCGAGAACTTCACCAAGTTCTATGATCTCAGCGAGCGCGTGATCCCAAAGCCGTATCGTGACCAAAGCGTTTCTGATGGGGATCAGCTCTCATGGCTTTGCCAGTCTGCTCTCGAGCGTCTCGCATTTGGAACTGAAGGTGACATTCAGAGATTTTGGAACGCCGTCAGCAATAGCGAAGCCAGGAACTGGGTCGCGGGCAGAGCGCACGAGCTTGTCCCGGTTGAGATCGAGTGCGCCGATGGAAGTTGGCGTCCCGCGGTCGCGCCCGGGGATATCGAAGTCCGGCTGCAAGCGTTGCCCGTTCCCACGAGCCGTTTGCGCATCTTGAACCCATTCGATCCCGTCATTCGCGACCGAAACCGGCTTCAGCGTCTTTTCGAATATCAGTACACCGTTGAGATGTTTGTGCCGGCTGCCAAACGCCGCTGGGGCTACTATGTCTAACCGTTGCTGGAAGGAGACCGCTTTGTGGGGCGCATTGAGGTTAAGGCCGATCGCAGGGCCGATCAGCTCACCATCTTGAACGTCTGGCCAGAACCGGGCGTGGAGTGGACCAACGCTCGGATTGCCAAGCTCCAGTCGGAGTTGGCCCGCCTGGCGCGTTTCGTCTCCGTGAATGAAATACTCTGGCAGGCCCCGTGAGTACTATCGACTTAAAGCAGCCTTACCGTTCGCCTTTCACATCGTTTTCGCGAGCGATGGCGCGGTCTTCGTCGTTGAAGTTCACCTCGGCTTCTTCGCCGGTGCCGTAGTCGCGGGCCTTGGTGGCCAGCCGTTGCATGGATTCCTGCATGGTGCCAGCGCTCATGCCCATCACCTTGCTCTGGGCCATGCCAACACCTTCTGCGTCGCCAAACTGGCCGAAATCGGCCCCCAGAAAAATGACTTCCCAGCCCTTGGCGCGGGCGCGGTCCAGCGCAGCGCGGGCGGTGTCCTTGGTGAATTCCTGCGAGGCGTTTTCGTGGCCATCGGTCATGATGACGATGACGGCGCGCTCAGGATTGTCGGCCTCGGCCATGGAAACAGTCCGGCCAATGGCGTCGAACAGCGGCGTCATTCCGCGCGGGCTGGCCTCGTCCGAGGTGACGGCCTGCCAGCTGTCGGCATCGCTCTTGCGGCGGAGAACATCGTACTGCAGCCCGCCCTGGTGGTCGAAGACTGCGAGCGTGATTTCTGTGTTGAGCGTATCGGGCGCCTCGCCTTCGCGCTCTTCGCCCACAGTTTTTGCATAGGCGTTCACGGAGGTCAGCGCTTCGTCCCAGATGCTGGACATGGAGCCTGTGCGGTCGAGCAAGATGTATGAGTGCATGTGTGTGTCCCCTTCTTCGAATGGCGCAGCGCCGGCCAGCGTGGCGGGCAATAAGGCGGCGGCGATGGAAATCAGCGTGCGTTTCATGGGCGTCTCCCTGTTTCGGAGACTTTCCCGTCTGAATGGGGCATGGCTGGGGCGGGGGCGCGTTGATCCTGGGGCGAACTGCGCCAGGGATCGAGTCAGATCGGCTTTGACCAATCGAAAATCGTGCGTGCTGCCTTTACGGTTTTCTCAAATGCCTCAAGGCCGTGGCGACCGCCATTTACAGCCTTGCGCGCGTCCGCCCAGTCTTCAGACGCCCAGGCCTGTGCAATCCGGTCTTTCTGATCCTGCATAAAGGTCGCGAGGATCCGCGCTGCGATATCAGGTTGCAGCGCTTGGTCCGGATCGTTGACCAAGTCGATGCCGAGGCGCTCGCCATAGCGCCGGTAATTGTCCTTGCCGGTGAGTTGGACGAAGCCGCGTCCACGATACTTATAGCCGTCTCCTTCGGCATTGTTGCCGATGTCTGTGCGGAAATCATACTTTCCGAAGGGGCGCCCTTCCGGCTCGGTATTGTACTGGGACTCGTACTCCGCGATGGGATCAAACCCGGCGGTCTCAGCCTTGATCGTGCCCAGGGCTGTTATGATGTGGGGCCAATCGTCCAATTCAGCCTCGCGCATGGCATCGAGGACCAGCGGCAGATAGCGTTCAACATTATCGGCAACGGAATGGTGGAAAAGGCCTGCCACGAGGGAGGCTGGCACGGCGCGGCGGACAAGATCCTTGCGGCTAGGGGGCGGCGGCACAGGGCGTGACGGTGTCGGTTGAGTGTTCGTTGCCGCGCTGCCCCCCGCATGGGTGTTTCCCGTCACCGGTGCCACACGGACCGTGTTCGAGGCAGAAACTCCAACGGGGCTCAGATAGTCGACCGCACTGTATCCCTCTACGACCGCATTAGTGGAAAACGTGGCCCGGATACGGCGCCATCGACCGTTCCACACCAGCGGATCGAGGGGTTCAACGACCATTCCGCGGGGCATTGCGGCGAGCCGATCTGCAGTATCCACGGGGAAACGTCGAATATTCAGCCCACTGCGGGCAGTCACCTGGAGATTTTGGGCCACGGGCGTCCCCTGCCAAAAAGTTACTGAAAAGTTGTCAGGACAGTGCCTCAATGCTTTAGTCCCGTCCAGTTTGAGTGAAACTAAGGGTGGGATTCCCAAATGGCGTTGCTCCTCGCACTGGTCGGATTTGCAGCGGTCGTTGCGGTCTATTCCACAATCGTGTCGGTGGTTGTCGAAGGCATCCACAAGATGTTTGCCCTGCGCAGCGCCGGCATGTCCGAGATGCTGCGAAACTTCTACGACCAGAAACTCGCCAACCTGCAACCCAATGATACGCCGCCTGAGCAAAGCGCGCCCGGCGCCACCGGGAGCCATGTGGCATCCGCCGACAGCCGAAACTTCGCCCATTCAATGACCCGGCGCGCGGCTTCGGAGAACCTCAGGCCCTGGTACATTCGGCGCTGGCCGCTGATTGGCCAGATACTGTCTTCGCGCGTCCAGAAGATGAGTACGTTACAGTTCATTGAGCGGCTTGCTGAAACGCCTGAGGGCCAGGCTCTCGCGCGCCACGATCGCCCGCGCTTGCGACGTGCGCTGACAGCTGCGGCCTATGAGTTTGAGCGGATCGGCGAAGCCCAGACGGAGTATTTCCGCTCCCGTGCGAACATGGTCTCGGTGCTGGCCGGGATCGCGGTTGCATTCTTCGTCAATCTCGATGCGATCACGCTCTATAAGGAGCTTGCCACCAATGCGACGCTGTCGGCGCGGCTGTCCACGCTGGCAGAGTCGTCTAGCTTTCAGCAGGCCCAGAACCTAACGGAAGAGGGCGCGACCACGCAGATCTCTGCCGCGCTGAACTCGCCGGACCTGCAAGGGCTGAAGACAACGTTCCTCGACATGGGCGTGCCCGTCGGGCGCAAGATGTTCCCATATTGTGAGGGCTTCGTGGTTGCGTCGGAGGCCGATGCCGAAACCTATCGAGATACCCGCTGTAATGTTGAGCTAGAGCGCGGCGAGGCGAAAACAGTTTCGTGGCAGCAGAGCTATGGTGACTATCTGCAGGCGTCGTCATCGTCCCACTCGATTGGCACGCTCGCCGGCCATGTTGGCAATCGCGGCGTGGCGATCTGGAACAATCCCGGCACCTTTACGATGTGGTTGGTTGGCATTTTGATCGGAGGGGGGCTGCTGGGTCTCGGGGCGCCGTTCTGGTTCCGCTTGTTTGCGCGCGGGGCAGCGATCGTGGCGCCGATGGCACGCCTGACTCTAAGTTCTCCTGTACCGGGGAGTTCAAAGCCGCAAGCTGAAGTAACTGCCACTGTGCCGGCAGACCGGCTGGGCGCCGTGCGCCGCCCGCTGGACCTGCGTCCGGCGGAGTTGGAGCGGGCTTACCTCACCGTGTTGGGGCGCGGGACGGAAGTTGAATTGAGCGAAGAAGAAGACGCCTGGAGCGACCAGCATCGTGAGCCGCCACCGGGCCGGGTTATCGGCACGCTTCCGCCCGAGGTGGCGCCGAAGTAAAATTGGGTAGAGTTGGCCGCGGGTCGGCCTGAGGAGGGAAGCAGGCATGCTGGCAACCACGAGTATTCTTGGGGTCGTTCGGGCTATATTCGGCATGAGCCAGTCGGTCCGCGAGTTTATCGACACCCGCGCCCAATTGCAGGACATGGTGGTGCTTATCCCCCAGGTCGCGCCCCGTAACCCG
Source organism: Pseudomonadota bacterium (assembly GCA_038526245.1). GTDB lineage: Bacteria > Pseudomonadota > Alphaproteobacteria > Caulobacterales > Hyphomonadaceae > UBA5336. Next base: position 26,166 of record JBCBGZ010000009.1, on the reverse strand, counting down.
GAAGCCGTGGCGACGGCGCTCCTGTCGAATGAAGACTTTTTCGGCCCCCAGGGCGTGTTTTCCGACATCCGTCCTCGCTACGCCGACGTTATCGACGCCGATGAGTTCAGTTTCTTTATCTCCGCAGATGCGGACGCTGGTCGCCGCTCGGACCTGATCGCTGAAATCCTGGGGCGCTTGTCGAAGGCCGATGGTCTCTGGGACGAGCGGTTTGGCCCCGTGCCCAGTGATGTGCGTCCGGATATGAATGTTAGGGATCAGTTCTTTCTCCATGAGATCAAGAATTGGGACAGCGCGGACGCTGCCCGGCGGGATCGAAATTCCATTCTCTTTTCTGCAATCCAGCTGAGCTTCTCCGTCCTGTCGGCCGGCAGTCATAAGCTTGGTGTAGGGCCCGACGCCCAGGGCGTCGTTGCGACTCTTGCGTCCAGTCTGAACACCTATTTCGACACCCGAAAGGACCAGTTCGTCGAGACAGCCTTTTCGGCAGGCATGCCCAAGCGTATGCTGGACATGTTCATTTCTACCAGCCTCGATATGGCCGCGGCCCGGCCCGAGCTGTTTTCTGAAGAACAACACGTTCAAAGCCTGGTGTCGGCTGTGGCAGAGCCCCTGCGCACGTTAAACGTGGAAAATTCTGGACAGGGCATGTCCACGCTCCAGCGGTTCAACTCCGTCCGCAAGACTCTGCGTGGTCCCATCGCAATGGGTCTTTTGGAGTCGCTGCACGAAAACCGGCGCCTATTCTTCGACAACTATCCTGAAAAGACCGAGGCAGCGGGCGTCGTGACCGAGGCCCTTTTCCAGGGCGTGATCGACCAGGCCCAGGCGTCGCCTGACGATATCCGCCAGGTCTTTGCGCCCGGCTTTGTGCGCCGCAGTTTCCCGCTCGTGCTGCAGGCCGTGTCGGAGTCGCCCGAGGCGTTCGTGCGCGGCAAGGGCCAGCATGTCGTCGGCGGTCAGGAATTGCTGACCTCCATGATGGGCGCTCTGCACACGCATTTGACGGTCGAGAAGAGTCCGAAACTGACCCAGGCCCTGTTCGAAATGGGGATGCAGATTACCCGCAAGCATGCCCGCACTTTCCTTGTCGACGAAGCCCGTCAGGAACTCGCCGCATGGACCAGCAGCGCCCAAGCCAGCAATGCCACGGCCACCGGTGATGCAGAGCCTTGGGCGGCGGTGGGCATCAAGATTGTCACGCGCATTGCCAACGGAATGATCACGCGGTTCAGCGACCAGGGCGTTTCCGTCAATGTCCTTCCGCTGGATGCAGACCTGGATTTTCTCATGGAAGTGGTTGGCATCATTGCCGATCAGGCCGCCCAGACACCGGGTATGATCCTGCCCAATGACGTGAATGACGAAGTGGTGCGCATCGCCGAGGGCGTTGCCGCGTTTATCGCCAGCGAACATGCATCATTGCTCACGCGCCGCGACTGGAAACGTGTGTCTGCCAAGGCAACGGACCTGGCGATGCAGAACCCCGGCGCACTGTTCAGCCTCAACGCAAACAGCCCGCATGAACACCTGGCCGTTCAACTGATCACCCAGGTGCTGGGCACAGCCTCGGCGAGCCTGAAGGACCAGGCCACGGGCGGTTTGGCGCGCGAAGGTGGGCGTCTCATGTTTGGCGAAACGCTGACACGGGCGCTGATGGCTGTGCTGGACACGGCGGTTTCCAATGCCAGGCGCCTTGCAGAACCCCAGACCCTTCCGGCCCTGCTGAACTTTATCGGGACACTGAACCAGATGGCGGCGGACAGCAGTCTGTTGGGGGGACGAAGCCTGACTGCCGATGATTGGGTGTATGCGTTCCGCTGGTTTGCCGCAGACGCAATCGCAAACCCGTCGGAAGCGATTCCGCCCGCCAAAATTGCTGACATTGTTCTGAATGCCGAACGTCGAGCGCTTGCCAGTGACGGCCCATCTGGGCCCGAGCCGGAGACGGAATCGGTCTTCTCGGAAACCTCACCTCCAACGGCCCCCGGCGAGAGCCCGACCGATGGCCCCGTAATCAATCCCGTCTTCCGTGAAGGAGCCCTTGGATGACCCACCGTTTCGCAGCCCTCCTGGCAACCGCTTCCATCGTTCTGGCCGGGTGTGCCACCACCGATAACGGCGGCACCGTGACCGGGATGAACATTTTCAACCTGACTTCGGGCTATGACAGCCGGCTTGAAGGGCACGCTGAGGATGCCCTTGGAGCCGACACGCCGGAGGCTCTACAGGCTGCAGTCGATGCCATGGCAGCGCTGGCTGAAGATGCCAATGGCAAGGCCGATGCGGCTGCCGATGACAGTGATGCGCGCCTGGTTTGGTTGTCCATCGCAGCGAACGCCTACGACATGGCAGCGATGATGACGCCCGCTGGCGCTGACGCTGTTGGCGCCTATCGCACGGAAGTGCTTTCGGCGACATCGGCGCTTCAGGAAGCCTGTGGTGACGGAACAGCGGACCCCCGCCTCGGCTATCGTTGCGCTGCAGGCACCATGGTGCAGGTCCTCAATGGCAGCGAAACGGCGCTGGCTGAATTCGAGGCTGCTGTCTCCAATGATGATGCCGAGGCCGCCAAGGCCAGTGCGGAGAGCTACGGTGTCGCCGTGACCCAGGACTGGCCCACCTACCAGGACGCCATCTCAGCGTTTCCTTTGGGCGATCAGGATTTGACACCGATCTCTGAGCGCCAGATTGCCAATGCCTGCGCCTTCAACGCTGCAGCGCAGTCGGGCAGCCCCACATGGCTGAACACGATGCGGACACGCGCCCAGACAGGGGACAATTCGGCGGTGTTTGCTCGCAATGGCTACATTTATGCCGCCGCAGATGTGGCCAGTGTCCTGGCCATTGAGCCCGCGGGGTCGGCGTGCGCCAGCGATGGCGACGAGCGCTCACCGGCATGCGCTGGCCAATTGGAGCGCGGGCTGACGTTCTTCTGCAACGCTCAATCCGCCCGGTAGCTTTTTTTCAGGGGACGCACATGCAAGAGGGTGACATGTCCAACGACAGCCATTCGGGGGACGAACCGGCGCTGGACGAAGAACTCGCCACGCGACAGGACATTGACGAGGCAGACATTGTCCTCATCAGCCCGTTCGATCATGAAGCGCACAGAAAGGCGAAGGCGTTTCAGGAACGGGTGATTTTGCCGGCCATCAGCGAGGCTGAGGCCACGCTTGGGCGAGCGATCCAGGTTGTACGCTTAAATCGTCGCCTTGCCGGCTCCGATGCCGATATGGAGATGGCTTACCGAGCGATGCATCTGGCTGAACTCTGCATTGCAGATGTGACCGACTATGATCACCGCGCTCTGAGCTATCTCAGTATGCGGCTCGTCCTGTCGAAGGGGCCCGCCATCGCGATTGATCGAAACCAGCACTATCGCATGGTGTCATACCCGCGACCCGTGGCCGATATTGCACTCTATGCCGGTCAGGATGCGGAACAGGAGGCCGACGTTCGCAGCCGGGTAAAGGCGAAGGTCATTGAGGCGATGGGACCGACCGTCGCCGGTGAGCGGTTCAGCCCCGTCTACAAAGACCTTGAAGCGCTTTCCGTTTCCTTGCGTGGATCAGACCGAAAAAAGGGTAAGGCGCCGCAGTATCGACAGTATGCGTTGAGCGGCTTGGCCAATAGCCCGCGCGTAGCGATTGCAGTCGGTGATATCCGCATGGTGAAGGGGGTCGATGTCTGGGTGAACCCGGAGAACACCCACCTCGAAATGGCCCGCGTGTTCGATACGTCTATCTCGGGAACAATTCGGCATCTGTCATCGAAATGGACGGGTGGCGGCACGCGCAGCGATGATTTCATGCGTCGGCAAGTGGCGCAGAAACTGCCTGCTGGGCCCGTAGAGCCAGGGTTTGCACAGCTCACGTCCACCAAGGGGGACCTCAAGAGCGTGAATCTGGTGAAAGCCGTCGCCCATGTTGCTGCGGTGGAATTGAAGGGCCGCGAACCCGGTGCTGGGTATAGAGCGGTATCCGGCGACAAGATTGCGAAATGCGTCACAGGCGTGCTCAGCGCGATGGACGACAGCAACAAGACACGGTTCCAACAGCCCCTGAGAACCGTGATCATTCCCTTGATCGGCTCTTACGCATCTCCCCAGAAAGCGGAAAGAAACGCGATGGAGATGGTCCGAGCCATCGTGGCCTACTTCTCGCCGGAGCGAATTGCGAACAGCAAGATTAAGGGCGTCGCACTGCTGGGCTATACCGATGAGGATGAGCGCCTGATTACGAAGGCGTTCCGACGCATCGAGGCGCCCCGGCGGCTGGAAGACTTGTCCCAGACAACAGATGAGCTCTGAGGTCGGACATGACAGATCAGAGCGGTTCTTCTCACCTGAAAGTGTCGGCTATTGCCGATGACCTGACAGACACATTCACACGGCCCATGAGTCAGGGCCTTTGGCCCGCCCTGCAGGCCATTTGGAACAATGATAAACCCACGCGCTGGTCGGTTTTGACCAGTTATTTGAACATGGTCCGGACCGCATGGCCCATTCTGGCGGCGGTTGTGGCGGCATTGTTGATTGCAACAGGCACGAGCCAGGGCCGAGAAGCGCTAAAGTACTCGGTGAGCCTGAATTACCCGGGCGGGCATTGGCGCATGGTATGCTCGTTCCTGGCGCTCATGTTTTTTTCCGCTGCCGTGCATGAAGCGGTCCTTCGCTCGATCAACGTATACTATCCGTTTTCAAGCCGGGCAGAGCCGCGTCTGCGGGCAAGGTTTCGTGTGGCGGCGGTTGCGGCTTTGGCGTTACCCGTCGCATTGCTTCTGTTCTACCTGCAGAATTGGGTCGAATATCAGGAAAGCACCTTTAGCTGGATTGGCGATGTGCGCGCCCGGATTGGCTATGGCGTCGTGCTGGTATTCATCGCCAGCGCCATCTACGATTTCTCGACGCCTGCCTGGCGCAATCCAAAACCGAGCGCATGGCTGCGCGCCGTTGAGACCACGGCGATCTGGCTCCTCAATGCACTGATTATCGTTTGGCTGCTGGCTTTCACGTCCGGCGTGCTGGCGGGCCCCGTCATGGAAACGGTTCGAAACGGATTGCGTACGCTCGATTTTGCCTCGAGCGCTGCGACCGGGGTTTATGTCTCTTTGGCTGCCCTTTTGTTGTCGATCCTCTGGACCACCGCCAACACCACGACCTGGATGATGCGCCAGTTCTACTCGAATACGAACCAGTTCTTTGTGTATGGGCGGCGCCGAACACGTGTGTCCTGGGCTTTTGTGGTCGTTTTCGCCGCGTTGATGCTGGGTTTTGCCTTGCGACCTGCTGCCGTCGCTGGTTTCGCCGGCCCCGTTGCGACGCTCCTGGTGTGCCTCTTGGCGCTGGGCGGTGTATTCGCGTTTTTCGCTTATCTGAATGCTCGCCGTGAAAGCATGCCGTTCGCATTCTTTATTCTGGGCGTGGCGATCCTATCCGGCGCTGTGGGGACGTCGAACTACCACAACATTCAGATCCAGTCGGTCGCAGAGCGCGACGATCTATCTGTTCAGAATGTTGATGAAGCGGTCCAGTCATGGGTCGACGCGCGCGCAGCCAGGGATGCCCCTGCCATCATCGTACTGGCTGAAGGCGGCGGGATTCGCGCAGCCCTACACACGGCCGCTGTAATGACATGCCTCGATTCCCAGGACACCGAATTCTACGACTCGATTTTTGCCATGTCGGGCGTTTCCGGCGGGTCGGTGGGCCTCGGGGCCTATTTGAGCGCGCGGGCGGAAATGAACCGCGGCAATCAGTTCCGCGCATTGGAGGCGCAAACGGGTGGCTGTGATTTCGCGTTCAGCCCCAGCAACGAGGTCAGACCGGATAGATCCTATCTCCCTCTGCTGACCACCAGCTTCCTGCAGAAAGACTTCTTCTCTCCCCTCATGTCCGGCTTCATGCTGCGCGACTTTCCAATGAACATCAGCTGGTGCGTGTTCACCGATTGCAGCTTCAAAGACAAGTTCGATCGGGCAGGCGTGTTCGAAGACTCCTTCCGGCAGGGCTTCCGTCAGACAGATGCCGATCTCAGAGACGGGGAGGCCGATCTGGAAGCCCCCGCCCTGGGCTTTCTTGAAGCGGTTGCCCTTGCCAGTGGAACAGGTGGCGAGCTCGGATCTGGGGGAGCACCGCCCATCGTCGTGTTCAACACGTTTGATGTTCGATCAGGTCAGCCTGCGATTGTCAGCAATGTCCGCTATGGAGATCGTCTTTCGGGCGCCGACCTCGATGAAGAACCCGGCTGGGCCAATGCCTATCCCTATTGGAACGTTCTGGACGTGATCGAACCAGGGAGCACGCCGGGAGCCTATCTCGATGTCGCAAGCGCTGCGCATATGTCCGCTCGCTTTCCGCTGATCAGTCCACCGGGGCGGTTGTGCCCTGGCAATGTGGATTGCGATCAACGGGGCGCAGGGCCTTTCATCGATGGCGGCTACTATGACAATTCCGGCGCTGCGGGCATCCAGCGCGCAGTTGCCCAACTTCGCCGCATCGCGCCTGATAAGCTGATCGTGGTGCTTCACATCAATTATCGCGGTTTGCCCGGCGATTTGCCCGAAGCGCGCTTGCCCGCCTTTTTCGATTTTGCGGTCCCACTGAACGGTGTTCTCAAGGCGCGGGGCGCCCATGGCCAGGTGCCTATTGCCCAGCTCTGCCGAACGATTGAAGGCGATCGATTAGCAGAAGGAGACAGCCACTGCGAAGATTTGAATGGGTTTCTCGCTGATCCAGTTAGCGCAAGACCGGCTGATGATTGCGATGGACCCGACCCGCGTTTCCAAGTTGCTTTCAAGGAGGATGTATCTTCTTCCGGATACCAGTGGCTGACCTCACCGCTTCAGGCGCAAGCCGATGAAGTGTGTGGCGGCCGGGACGCCTATGGCGATACAGCCAGTGAAACCCCGGTTTACAAGCCCCGTCCGGTGGACCTTCCATTGGGGTGGCTGCTTGGTGATGCCGGTGAGCCGATCCTGCGCCGTGTGGACCACCAGATCCCGGCCCTGCACGATGCGCTGTGCCTGGACGGCTTTGCGACATGTTCCGAGACGCCAGAGGACACAACAGGCCCCGAATAGAAAAAGCCCCCGACCACAGTGGGCGAGGGCTTCTGATTTCGTGTTGGGGTAAGGCTTACATGAAGCCCTTGAACTTGTCCTTGAACTTGGACACGCGGCCGCGGTCAGAAATGCGGGCGCCGCCGCCGGTCCAGGCCGGGTGCGTGGTGGGGTCGATATCCAGGACGAGGCGATCGCCTTCTTTTCCGTAGGTCGAACGGGTCTGGTATTCGGTGCCGTCATTCATCACAACCGTGATGAAGTGATAGTCGGGATGTCCTTCGGATTTCATCGTGCCTGCCTCTTTAAGCCGTGGGCGCAAAACATGGGTGCGCGCGTTTGACCACGCGTAAAAATCAAGCGCGCCGAATACATGATCCACAGGACTTGATCAAGGCGCTGGATGCCGTTTCTTTCCACAGGTCCCGGAGACCCTATGGCGCAAGACACTGAAACCGTTGAAATCGACCGTCGCTCAGCGGTCGATACGCGCGCCGCGGCGGACGAAAGGCCGAAGGGACGGAGCCTAAAACCCTTAGCGATGCTGTTGCCCTACGCCTTGCAGCACAAGCTGACCGTTGGGGCGGCTTTGGTGTTCCTGCTCATGGGCACCGTGATTTCGCTGACCATTCCCATCTTGTTTGGCGGTGCTGTCGATGCGGGGTTTGGCGCGGGCGCGAGCACGGATGCCGTGTTGGGCGCCATCAACCAGAATTTCCTGTTTGTGTTTCTCGCAGCCGTCGCATTGGGGGGGGTGGGTGCGCTACGGTTTTACTTTGTGTCCCGGTTCGGCGAAAGGATTGCGGCCGATCTGCGCCGGGATCTTTACGGGCATATGTTGGGACTCTCCTCCCGGTATCATTCAAAGATGCGTTCGGGAGAGGCTGTCTCGCGCCTGACCGCGGATGTGGCGCTGATCGAGAACTTCCTCGGCTCGTCCATGTCGCTGGCCACGCGTACCTTGCTCAACACCGTGGGCGCATTAATCGCCATGCTTTTGGTGAACTGGCAGTTGGGCGGCATGTTGTTGGTGATCATTCCCTTGGCAATCCTGCCAATCATGGCCGTCGGCCGGATTATTCGCAGTCTCTCCAACCAAACCCAGTCTGCTCTGGCCGATGCCGGGGCAGAAGCCGCCGAAACCCTCGACGCCATCGAACTCGTCCAGGCCTACGGCCAGGGGCGCGCCCGAAAGGCCCGGTTCACCCGGGCCGTGGAAGAAACCTTCGCTGCCGCCCTGAAGCGCAACACGGTACGCGCTTGGATGATGCTGCTGATTTCGATCCTCGCTTTTGGCGGGATCACGCTGGTTCTGTGGCTTGGGGCCCGCGCGGTGGCCACCGGTGCGATGACCGGCGGAGATCTCACGGCGATGGTGCTGTATGCGCTCTACGCCGGGTCGGGGTTCGGCATGCTTGGAGAGGTCTACGGCGAAGTGATGCGCGCGGCAGGCGCGGCAGACCGGGCCGCAGATGTGCTGAGTGCGCAGCCGGAGATCACAAGCCCTGCACAGCCAGTGGCCTTGCCGGAGCGCACCAGCGGGGCTTTGAGTTTTAACGATGTGACTTTCCGATATGCGCCTGGCGAGGCACCTGCGCTTTCAGACTTTTCTCTGGCTGTGAAACCAGGCGATTTCATCGCACTTGTCGGCCCCAGTGGCGCCGGAAAATCCACTGTCTTTCGCCTCGCTTTGCGGTTGTTTGATCCGGAGGCTGGCGCCGTGCGGCTCGACGGCGTCCCTGCGAAGAGCTGTGACCTCGACGCCTGGCGCGGTCAGTTTGCCTATGCACCCCAGGAATCTGCGTTGTTTACCGGGACCGCGCGCGAAAACATTGCATTTGGAGGCCTCGAGGCGTCCGATTCAGAGCTGCTGGAGGCCGCGGACATGGCCGAAGCCCGGGCTTTTCTGGAGACCAAGGGTGGACTGGACGCCGAACTGGGTCAGAAGGGACGGGGCCTGTCCGGGGGGCAGCGCCAGAGGATTGCCCTCGCCCGTGCCCTTGTCCGCGATGCGCCGGTGCTTCTGCTGGATGAAGCGACCAGTGCGTTGGACAGCGAAAGTGAGTCTGCGGTTCAGCGCGCCATTGCGAAGGCTGCGGAGGGGCGCACAACCCTGGTCATTGCTCACCGTCTCGCCACCGTGCGCCGGGCTGATAGGATCATTGTGATGGATGCGGGCCGGATTGTGGAGCAGGGTACCCATGATGACTTGGTCGCTGCAGGCGGCCTTTATGCCCGGCTGGCGGAGTTGCAATTCACCGAAGCCTGAGTTGCGAAGTGCTCAGTCTGTCTCGGAGATCGCGCGCCGCGCCATGGTGCGGCAATCCACTGGCAGGGCTTCCATGGTGCAGAAGTCTGGCCAACGGTCGGTCTCGGCCCAATAGTCCACCAGCCCATACCGGTCCATCATGATCCAGAATCGGTGGTCTTGTCGGAACGGGGCCATGTCTGGATAGAAGTGTATGATGGTCTCGTCATAAACTGTGGCATCGGCTCCGCCTTCGATCAGCGCCCAGGCCCGATCAATTTCGCCCAGCGCAACATACATGCGCATCGGCCAGTGGTAGGCGACGCCGCGGCAGGCCTCTTCGAGCGCCGTAGGGTCATTCACAACGCCCTGTTTCAGCCTGAGAAATATTCGGTAGCATTGCTGGTAGTTCTCGGGCGCCTGGTAATCGCCTTCTGGTGGCTGGCGCAGGAAGGCGAGGGCGTCTTCCGGATCATCCCTGAGGAACACCTTGCTTTGAAGGCGGCGCAAGTGCAGCAGCCAAAGATCGGGATCAATCTCCGCTGCGCGATCAAATTGGCGTTCCATCGCACCGTAATCGCCCAGCGACGCGAAAATCCATCCCATCTGCGTCAGCAGTTCAGGATCGTTGGGGTGGTTGGATGCGGCCTTGTAAAACATGTCCGACGCGGCAGAAAATCGCCCGACGGACCGCAGAAAATTGGAATACAGCGTGTAGAATTCGTCTGGCATCGCCTGGGGCGCGGACGCGATCCGCATCCGGTTCTCCACCTCAATCAGATCTTTCCCGCCACTTCGGGTCCAACTGATTGCGCCAGCAACGAAATTGGCAAACGGGTGTTCTGGATCGCTGTCCAGGATGGGGACGATCAAGTCCTTGGCGTCTGCGAAGAGGATTTCGCTGTCTTCGGGGCTCTCCTGATGTTTGGCTTCCAGCACCGTCGCCCAGGCGTGCAGGCTGATGGCGTAGGGATTGGTTGGGTCTGCGTCATAGATCGGCTGTGAGAATGTCAGGACATCGCCCATCTTCGCCTCGTACAGTCGTTCGCAGAACCGGGCATAAAGCGCCAGAGTCTCCACAGGTGTCTCACGAAAATCCGGCCGCCAGCGGGTCATACAGCCCAGCACGCCCGCAAGGCGCGTCGAGACGGTCAGGTCGAAGGCTTGACCTTCCTCGCTGGGCTCGAAGACCCGCGACCACAGCAGGAGTTGGCTGGGATGGTCCACCAAGTTCACCGTGACGCGGAGCATGTCCTCCCCGCCGTCAACGCGTGTGGTAATGTCAAATTTCTGGCCTTGTGCTTCGCCGCCCGCAGCCAGCGTGGTGAACAGCCCATTCGCGAGGAGCTGGCTCGACATCTGGGCGCGCAGATTGCTCGCGAACCGTTCTGTCTGGGGTGTGTCGCTGACGGTTTGGACTAGGGCGAGCCACACCCGGTCGATTTCAACCGATACCGTTTGCGTATCCGGGGCAGGCCGGGTGAGCAGGACCGCAAGTACGCCAGCGCACATCAAGGTTGCCGCGACAATTGCGAGCGCCAGCCCCCGTCCTGATGATTTGTCGGGTCGCGCGTCGGCCGTTTCGTCTGGTGCGTTGTCCAAAAACAAACCCCCCGGCAATTCCGCACGACTGAGTGCCTTAACGGGTAAGGTCAGCTTGTATCCACGCTTCGGGATCGTTTCGATCACCGTGTCAGTCTCACCTGCATCGCGCAGGGTTTTCCGCAACAGGGATATCGCGCGGCTGAGACTGTCATCGCCGCCATGCTCAACGCGCCAGACTTGCTCAATCAGCGTATCGCGCGCCACCACGTCGCCAGCATGCTCCACCAACACGCAGAGCACGTCCATGATCCGCGGCTCGATGCTGATCTCGGTATGCTCGCCTATGATGAGATTGCACTGGGGATCAACGTCGATCCGGCCGACCCGAAAGGCTTCGGGTGTTGTTCTGTATGATCCATCCACGCGCACGGTCCCCCGTCTACAAAGGTAGATTATCAGCGCAATGGGGCGTCACAAGGGCAAACTTGAAACCGAAAACGCAATAAAAACAACATCATCAGATTTTCATAAGACGAAAATCAGGCCGTTTTCAGGTCTCCACAAGGACCTCGCTGGCCCAGCTCAGCAAGGGTGACGTCACAGCACGAGACGCTGTGCACACATCGCTTTCTGAGGAGACACCCATGACACGCATGATCAAAACCTTCCTTGCAGGTGCCGCATTTACGGCCTTCGCCGCAACTGCTGCCGCAGAAGCACCCGTAAAGGCAGACTTCACCTACTCCCCAACTGCGCCGGTCTCAAAGACCTATGCCACCTTTATCGACACAGCGAAGGCCGCCTGCCGGGTCTCCCCCAGCGAGGTCCGCCAACTCGGTGCGCGGATGCGGATGCAGGAGGCCTGCACAGAAACCCTCCTCGCAAAGGCCGTCGCGGCCACACAGAATCAAAGCCTGATCGCTTTCCACGGAGAGCAGATCGGTGACCCAGCTGCTCGGCGCCAAATGGCCGCTCTGACACGTTAATCAGACGGTCGCTCGGCCCTCCGAGTGGAACTGCCGACTTGGGGTGTCCTCGCAAGGGGGCACCCTTTTTTTGGGGTGGGAGCAAGCTGTTCGCCCGCTGGTCTATTTCGCGGCGATGACTTCGCCTTCGGGTTCGTCTTCATCAACGACCGGGCGCACTTTCAGTCCTGTGACTTGGTTGCGGTTTCGTCGCAGGATATCGAATTGGTAGCCGTGGAAGACGAAGCACTGGCCCGGCTCCGGAATGGTTTGGGCGCCGTGGATCACGAGCCCGGCAACCGTAACGGCGCCATCATCGGGCAGGTTCCAGCCGCGCGCACGGTTAAGGTCCCGGATCGGCACCCATCCATCCACATTCACGCTGCCATCGGGCTGCGGGCGTACGCCCTGAACTGTGGCGTCATGCTCATCGCGGATGTCACCGACAATTTCCTCCAGAATGTCTTCAAGGGTCACAAGACCTTGCAGCGCGCCGTATTCGTCGACCACGAGCGCAAAGTGGCTGCGGCGCGAGAGGAACTGGTCCAACTGGTCCTGGACGGATGTGGTTTCGGGAATGAACCACGGGTCACGGATGATCTCGTCGATTTCCAACTCGTCTAGATCGTTGCCCTGGGCGGCCATGGCCCGCAGGAGGTCCTTGGCGTGGAGCACGCCGACAATCTCGTCCGGATTGCCCCGGTGCAGCGGCAGGCGCGTATGGGGGCTGGCCAGGGCCTGCATCACCAGTTCGCGGGGGCCGAGATCGAGGTCGAGCATGTTGATATTCTTACGGTGGATCATCACGTCTTCGACGGTCAGTTCCTTGAGCTCCAGCGCGCCGACCAGCCTGTGGCGATCCTCCGCGCCCATATCGCCCTCCGAGTGGGCAAAATCGACCACACCGCGGATTTCTTCATCATAGGGCACCGCGTCACCGGCGGCCTTCACGCCAATCAGGCGCAGTGTCGTGTTCACGATCGCCTGGATGCCGACCACGATCCAGCCGACGCCATTTTTCAGCCAGCCAATAGGGCGCGCCACACTGCGGGCCATCTCATCGGGGCGGGTGATGGCATAGGTCTTGGGCAGGACTTCAGCAAAGACCAGTACCAAGACGGTCATGATGCCCGTTGCCAGCGCCATGGCGAGGCCGCCCTGGCCAAAGAGGGAGATAAACAGGCTGGTGGCCAGGGCAGATGCCAGGATGTTGACCAGATTATTGCCGAGCAGGATGGCCCCGATCAGGCCCTCTTTGTCTTCCAGCAGCTTGTTGACAGCCGCCGCACGGGGATCGCCGTCTTTCTCAAGGGCGTGCATCCGGGAGCGGGACGCGGCTGTCAGAGAGGTTTCAGATCCTGAGAAAAAGCCAGACAGGCTGAGCAGGAAGATGATGGCTATCGCCGTTCCGATGATCATGGTGTGTGGCCCTTACGGCCTTGCCTCTTCGCTGAGAAAGTCTTCGACGTCACTTAAGTTCGCGTCGGGGTGGATGAAAGCCTTGCCGATCCCTCGCGCAAGGATCAGTGGGACGGCATTGCCGCGGGCTTTCTTGTCATGGCGCATGTGTTCGACCAACCGGTCGGCAGGGTAGGGACCTCCGGCGAGCGCTGGGAGGCGCGTGACGAGACCGGCCGATTTCAAAACGCTCTCCGCGCGCGCGGCGGTGGCCGTGTCCGTCAGCCCCTGCCGCGCCGAATAGCGCAGGGCCAATGCCATTCCGCACGCAACAGCCTCGCCATGGAGGAGATCTGGCCCATAACCGTTCTCTGCCTCTAGCGCGTGGCCAAAGGTGTGGCCAAGGTTCAAAAGCGCGCGCACGCCGCCTTCACGTTCATCCTGTGCCACGATGTCGGCCTTGGCCTGGCAGGAACGCGCAATGGCTTCGCTGAGCGGGCCAGCTTCCAATGCGGTGACTGCTTCTCCATGGCGCTCAAGCCAATCAAAGAAGGGCGCATCGCCGAGCAAGCCGTACTTGACGATTTCGGCATAGCCTGCGGCGCGTTCGCGCGCTGGAAGTGTTGTAAGGAGGTCAGTGTCGATCAGGACATGGCGGGGCTGGTAGAATGCCCCAACCAGATTCTTGCCCTGGCGCGTATTGATGGCGGTCTTGCCACCAACCGAACTGTCGACCTGGGCCAGCAGAGTGGTCGGCACCTGAACGAGCGACATACCGCGCTTCATAATGGATGCGCTAAACCCGGCCAGGTCGCCCACAACCCCGCCGCCCAGGGCCACCAAAACGTCACCTCGATTGGCGCCAGCTTCCAAAAGCCAATCGAGCGTTGTTTCCAGTTCGGCCCAGGATTTCGAAGCCTCGCCCGCAGGAATGATCCGCGCATGGGTCTTGAATCCCACCCCTGAAAACGCGGTTTCCAGGGTTTGCAGATGCAGTTCAGCAACGGTTTTGTCGGTCAATACAAAGACGCGTGGGCTCTTCACCATGGGAGCGAGTACGGCGCCGATACCTGCGAGTTGGCCCGGGCCAATTGTGATGTCGTAGCTGCGGGCGCCGAGCCCGACAGTGACCGTGCGGTGAGTGCTCTCGCCGTCAGGCATGTCCGGTCCATCCCTCAAGGGCTTTGATAATGGCCATCACGGTTTCGTTATGCGGCCCATCCACGCTGGCGACCGAAAGATCTGCCTGGCTATAAATCGGCTCACGTTCCTCAAACAGGCGCGTCAACACGCCTTTTGGGTCTGGCGCCCTGAGCAAAGGCCGGGTATCGCGCCGCGACACCCGTTTCCAGATCGTCTCCAGATCCGCATTCAACCAAACCGTGATTGCGCGGTCCCGCAGCATGGTGCGGGTATCGGGGTCCAGATACGCTCCACCGCCCGTGGCGAGTACGTGAGGCTCATCTTCCAGGAGTCGGGCCAGCACTTTCCTCTCGCCGCGCCGGAACTCCGCCTCGCCATGGATCGAGAAGATGTCCGAAATCGAAAGGCCTGCCGCCTTTTCGATTTCCACGTCACTGTCATAGAATTTCCGACCAAGCCGATCTGCCAGGCGACGCCCGACCGTGGACTTGCCAGCGCCCATCAACCCCACAAGGGCGATGGTGCGCTTTGCATATGGCGCCTCATTGCTGCCCGGATTATCCAGCGAACCTGTGTCTGCGCCCATGGTCTTTTCGCGTCTCACTCTCCTCGTCTATATGGGGGCAGGGGATGGAGCAATGGAAGAGGCCGATTTTGCGGTGGTGCAAAATTTGGCGTTTTGAGAATGATCGGGGCGTAAGCCATGAAGAAGTTTCTGTTTTTCCTATTGATTGTGCTGCTGGCGCTTGGCGGCGCAGCGTTCTGGCTGGCGGGCCAGGCCACATCCGACAAACCGGAACCCGGCGAAGTCCGCATTGAGGTTGAAGATGTTCTGTAAGTCCCGCTTTCTGGCCGCTGTCATCGGCGCTTTGTCCGCCCTGACTCTGCCGGCATTCGCCCAGGTTGAGGAATTCGAGCTTGGTGGGCTTGGCGACATTGACCCATTTGGGCGCGGCTATCTTGAGGCTGGTGAGACCGCCATGCCCACGAACATGTGGAAGGCGTCTCGCACCGAAGACCTTTTGCCACTCATGCGCCAGGTGCGCACGCGCCAACTCACGCCTGCGGAACGCACGCTCCTGCGCCGCGTCGTGCTTTCGCCTGCAGCCCGGCCGGAAGGCGAGCGCGCAAATGAAGTGCTCGGGGAGCGCGCGCGCATTCTCTATGAACTTGGTGAGGCCGATGCTGCCTCAGACCTGCTCGGTCGCCTTGAAGACAATCCGCGCGGCCTGAACGCGGCGGAACTGTCGGTGGACCTCCAACTCGCCCTGGGCAACGAGGCCTCCGCCTGCCGCGAGCTTGTCACCGAGACGCGGGAAGGTCCGTTCTTCGCAAAACTCCGCGCGGTTTGCGCCGTTCTTCAGAAGAACGCCCCGGCGGCGGAACTGGCCGTGGAACTGGCCCAGGCGCAAGGCGTGGAGGACGATTGGTTCTTCAATGCGGTGTTCGCGGCCTCCATCGAAGAGCCGTCCGAACTGCCCGCACGTTTCGATACCGGGCTGAACCTTGCCTTGTCCACGGCGCTAGGCCTTGAGCCCGCCACGAATGCGATCGCAACCTCTCGCCCAGACCTCGCCGCAGCGATTGCCGGGCGATCAACCCTGCCATTATCCATTCGTGTCCCGGCTGCTGGCGTGGCGGCGGAAGCAGGTTTGCTGGACGGGCGTGCCCATCGTAGACTCTATCAACAATTGGTTCGCGCAGAAGGATTTGAAGCCCAGCGACCGATAGAACTTGCCGTGGCTTCCTTCGAAGATGTCAACGCGTCTCCCGAAGACCGGGCCCGTCGCTTGTCCATGGCGCTGCGCACATCCGCTGGCAATCCAGCGCGGTTTGCGGCGGCGGCGCGCCTGTTCAGCGGAGATATCGACCGGGTAAGCCGGAATCCTGAGAATGCGCGCCACGCGCTGGTGTTTGCCCGTGCCCAGATCGCCGCGGGCGACCTGGATAAGGCTGCATCATGGGTGCGTACCACGGGTTTGCGCGATGCGCCTGAACCTGATGCCTTTGACCTGGCCTTTGTGCGCTCGGCGCTTGTCCTGGCAGGCCATTCGGAAAGCAAGGACGCTGCCCGCGAGATTGCGGAAGCACTTGTGGTTGGCGCAGAGCAGCCTGGCGAGAAAGCCAAGGCATCACGCATGTTTGCCCTTTGGACTGCGCTCGGCATCGCTCCGCCACCCTCGGCTCGCGCCCTCATGGCAACTGCCCAGCGAGAGACCGGTGTACGCGGCGATGAATGGCGTATGCTCGCCATCCGCGCGGCGGCGGAAGCCGACGCTGCGGGCGAGGTTGTGGTATCGACGCTGGGTTTGACGCTTGGCGATCCCACGGGCCTGGCGACGCCGGATCTCATGGTGATTCTCGACAGTCTCAGTCAGATCGGCGCCAAAGATGCATCCGAACGGCTGGCACTGGAGGCCAGTGGGTATTGGCGTTCGCCGAACTAGTCTTTCGGCCGCGAAGCCTTTTCGGCCAGGCCAGACTGGGCCTGGCGGGCGGCGAGCGCCGCGCCGACCTGATCCAGGGACACCCCGCGGGATCTGAGCGCGACCATGAAGTGGTAGAGTACATCGGCTGCTTCACTTGCAACGGCGTCATCTGCCTCTGAGACCAGCGCCAATGCAAGCTCGACGGCCTCTTCGCCGAGTTTCTTGGCACATTTCGGTGGGCCTTTCTGGAGCAGTTTCGCCGTGTAAGACGCGTCGGAGTCGCCGGTTGCGCGGGCGTCGATGGTCTGGGCTAGGTGATCCAAAGCGGCAAAGAAGTCGGCTGGCGAGCCAAGTGCTGCGGAATCTTCGCTCATAGCCGGGCCTCCATGACGGGTTTGACCGGAGCCCCTGCCCGCGAAAGCGCTCTGCGTGCTTCGGCCAGACTGACCTCACCGAAGTGGAAGATGGATGCGGCCAAGACAGCGCTTGCGCCCCCTTCCATGACAGCCGGGCCGAAATCCTCCGCTGAGCCAGCCCCCCCGGATGCGATTACGGGTATGTTCACGGCACTGGTAACGGCCTTTAGCATGTCGATGTCGAAACCAGACTTGGTTCCGTCCTTGTCCATGCTGGTGAGCAGGATTTCGCCTGCGCCGAGCGCTTCGGCTCGCCTTGCGTGCTCGACGGCGTCAATCCCGGAGGATTTGCGCCCACCATGGGTGTACACAGTGTAGCCACCGACTTCTTTTCGGGCATCAATGGCCACGACCACGCACTGTCGCCCGACCCTCGTGGCGCAGGCGGAAATCACGTCCGGGTCAGCGACTGCTGCGGAATTGATAGCAACCTTGTCTGCCCCGGCGCGCAGGAGCGTCACCATATCGTCCGCGCTGCGCACGCCGCCGCCGACGGTCAGCGGCATAAAGCACTGTTCAGCCGTCCGCGTGACAACGTCTAACATCGTGCCGCGCCCCTCATGGCTGGCCGTGATGTCCAGAAAGCAAAGCTCGTCTGCACCGGCCGCATCATAGGCGCGAGCAAGTTCCACCGGGTCACCAGCATCGCGCAGGTCGACAAAGTTCACACCCTTGACGGTGCGGCCGTCCTTCACGTCCAGGCAGGGAATTATGCGTGTCTTCAGCATGGGGCGAGCCTCTAGGCGATACGCGCGCGCTTGGAAAGAGCCAGGTGGTTGCGCTGGGGTGCCTCAGGTCGTAAGCCGCGCCGATGCAAAGCGTTGCCCTCATTGATTACGACTCCGGAAACGTACACTCGGCCCAGCGCGCCCTTGTGGAAGCGGCCCGCCTTGCAGGCGTGGATGCAAAGGTCGAACTGACGGCCGATCCCGATGTGATCTCCCGGTCAGACCGTATTGTATTGCCGGGCGTTGGCCATTTCGCCCAATGCAAGGCGGCGCTGGCAGCGCGTAAGGGCGTGATCGAGGCGATGGAACAGGCCGTCTTCAATCGCGCAACACCTTTCCTGGGCATCTGTGTGGGGATGCAGCTGCTTGCCGATTTCAGCCTCGAAGATGGCGAGGGGCGGGGCCTCGGCTGGATTCATGGCGCTGTGCAGCCCATCGATCCCGGCCCCGGCCACCGCGTGCCCCACATGGGTTGGAATGTTCTGGAGTTGCGCGGCAACCACCATGTTTTGTCCGGACTGGGCAAGGACCCCCACGCCTACTTCGTCCACTCCTACGCTCTCTCGCCGGAGAACGAGACCCATATTGCAGCGCTCACGGAGTATGGCCGGCCCATCGTCGCTGCAGTGGCGCGTGACACGGTGTTCGGTACCCAGTTCCACCCCGAGAAAAGCCAGAGCGTTGGCCTGAAATTGCTCGCAAACTTCCTGACCTGGGCCCCTTAAATGAGCTTCACCCTTTATCCGGCCATCGACCTGAAAGACGGCGCCTGTGTTCGCCTGATCCGGGGCGAGATGGACAAGGCTACCGCCTTCAATGCAGATCCCGCGGATCAGGCGGCGCGGTTTGCGTCCATGGGGTTTGATCACCTTCACGTAGTGGACCTGAACGGCGCATTTGCCGGAACCAGCGCGAATGGTGACGCGGTGCGCGCGATTCTCGCGGCAACCAAAGTGCCGGTTCAATTGGGCGGCGGCATTCGCACGCGCGGGCAGATTGAGGCCTGGCTTGAGGCCGGTGTTTCCCGAGTAATCCTTGGCACGGTTGCGGTGCGTGACCCTGATCTGGTGAGGGAAGCTGCGCGCGCGCTTCCAGGGCAGGTCGTCGTCGGGATTGATGCCAAGGACGGGCGCGTCGCGGTAGAAGGCTGGGCCGAAACCTCGGACATGGAAGCGGTTGACCTCGCCAAGGCCTTCGAGGGCTGCGGTGTGGCCGCGATCATCGCCACAGATATTGGCCGCGACGGCATGAAAACCGGTGTGAATGTGGAGTTCACCCGCGATCTGGCCGCTGCGGTGTCCATTCCCGTGATTGCGAGCGGCGGTGTCGCCAGCGTGGCAGACGTCACGGCGTTGCGCTCGGCGGGTGGGCCGCGCGCTATTGCCGGCTCAATTCTTGGCCGAGCGCTCTATGATGGCGATATCGACCCCGCCGAGGCGATCGCAGCCGCGCGGGCTTAAACCGCCAGGCGCTGCCAGGGGCCGGTAATGGCGTAGGTCGCGCCCGGCGTCTGTATGTTCACGAACAGCGTTGACCCGTCGGGGGACCAGCAGGCGCCAGCGAATTCACCGCCGTCGGGGTGTGGGTTTTCCGCTATCGTATAGAGGCGGCCGTCCGGGGTCAGCCCATGGATCCTGCAGGCGCGGTCCGCGTCTTCGCAGATCGTCAGGTGACCCCACGGGCTAGCAACGAGATTATCGCAGTAATCGAGGTCCTCAGCCGAGCGGCTCTCATAATGGAGCGTAAGCATGCCGGGGGCTTCGGCTTCTCGGGCAGTGCCTTCATAGGGGCTCGGCGTATAGCGCCAGATTTGACCGACCTTCGCGACCCCGCCACTGGTGCAGGCAAAGTATGCCGACGCGCCATCCTGCTGAATGGCCCAGGCGAGGCCTTCGCCCCGGGCAATTTTGGCTGCGCCGGCGGCAAAGCCGCGGTCTTTCAAGTCGCCATCGGGGCTTTCAACTGCGGAGAGGTCCACCCAGCGCACGGGCAGGCTTTGGCCCTGCGCGATGGTCGCCGCGTTCCAATTCCGCGTGTCGGCGCCCGCCTGGTCCACTAAAGCCAGCGCCTGCAAGCGTCCGCCTTTGGCCAGCTCACCCGGCGCGGTCGGCAGGAAGCGATAGAACAGGCCATCACGTTCGTCCTCGGTCTGGTAGACAATGCCTGTGCTGGGGTCGACGGCGGCAGCCTCATGGTTGAACCGGCCCATGGCGCGCAAGGGGATGGGCGCAGCCCGACCGGAAACAGTAGCGGGTACTTCAAACACATAACCATGGGCCCGGCGGGAGTCCTCTCCGGCGCGGTTGCGCGATTCCTCGCAGGACAGCCAGCTGCCCCACGGCGTAATGCCGCCTGAGCAGTTCCGTTCCGTTCCAGCCAGCGACAGGTGGCTGCGCTCCAGCTGCTTGGTTTTCACATTGTAGAGCAGTGTTGTGTTGCCGCCGCCGAGCGGGGCGCCGTCTGGCGTGAAATCGTAGAGTTCGCTGCGATCGAGTTTCGCAAGACCTTCAAAATTGTCTCCGAAGGGGCCTTCTTCGGGGTCGTCGGCGTTGACCTCATGATTGCGCACCAGCAGGCAGCGGTCTGGATCACCTTCAACCGGGAAACTGCCCATGCCGTCATGGCTGGTTGGTACGAAGAGACCGTCGCTCATCTGCTCACCGGTGAGGGAGAAGCGGGTATAGGAAAAGCCTTCGGGAAGGTTCAGCCAGCCATCCGGATCAGGCACAAGCGCTGCTTTATCAGCTGACACAGGCTGTGTTGTGCAGCTCGCCAACGCGCCGAAGGCCGGGGCCGCGACAGCCATGGCGGAAGCAGAGCGTAGAAATGTTCGGCGCGAAGCAATCATGGGAATCCCCATCCACAGTCTGAGTTTCCGTGACAGGATAACCTTGCTGGGCCGCCTAGAAAGCGACTTTTGCGGCAAGTTTTTGTGACACTTCTAATTCAGCCGTTGGGCGCCATACACCTTTCCATGTCCCGGCGCTTGAACGACAAGGGCGCAACCACTTTCGCAAACCGGCACCGTGGAGACCGCTCCGCCAAACGGCAGGTGTGAGAGTTTTGCCAGTCCGGTCACCGGATGGACCATATCGGTTTCGTGGTCCCCATGCTTGCGGAACTGGATGAGATGGATATCGCTGGGAAGGCCCGGCGGGACACTGACGGCCCAACCTTTCGACGTTTGCTGAAAAGAGACCATGGATGCCGCATGCTCTTGTTCGGCTTCTTCCGCGCGCGCGGATGCGGCCGCCGCGAGGCGCCGGGCGACGCGGTTTGGGCGGTTTCCAGGGCACTGCTCAGCACCGTTGTAGACGGTTTGAGGTGTATAGGGTCCCCGTAAGCGGAACAGGTCCGCATAGGCGGCCTGGCGTTCCGTGGACATTTCCATTGCCATTGGGTCCGGTTCGCCAAGGTAGTCCCAATAGTCCACAGACCAGGTGAGGATCAGCACATCGTCGCGCTGATCATTCACCTCACTAAGCGTGTCATGGGCCTTCGGGCAGGCGGCGCAGTTTTGCGATGCAAACAGCTCCACCAATATCGGTTCCGCCGATACTGGGAGAGCTGCTGCGATAAACGCCGCGAAGCTGGCAAGAGATTTCATCATGGCTGGCGTTTACGTGGCACGGGTCTGACTTGGAAATCAAACGGCTGTGATAACGCAGTAATTTCGGGCCCTGGGGCGCAAATGCTCCAGGGCCCGAGTGAAAACTGATGCTTAAGCCGCTTCGTTGGCAAGGTTGCGCAGAACGTAGTGGAGGATGCCGCCATTGCGGTAGTAATCCATCTCGTTCTCCGTATCGATCCGCACCACAGTGTCGACTTCGAACGTCTCGCCGTTGGCCCGCGTGACCTGTACTTTCAGGCTCTGGCGCGGTGACAGCGTATCGATACCATTAATGGAGACCGTCTCATCGCCAGTTATGGAATGGCTGTTCCAGCTTTGGCCGTCGGCAAATTCGAGGGGCAGAACCCCCATGCCAATCAGGTTGGAACGGTGAATGCGCTCGAAGCTGCCTGCGATCACGGCACGCACACCCAATAGAACCGTGCCCTTGGCCGCCCAGTCGCGCGACGAGCCGTTTCCGTAGAGGTCGCCTGCGAAGATGACGAGCTCGCGGCCTTCATCCTTGTAGCGCATGGCGGCATCGTAAATGTCCATCTGGTCGCCTGATGGTTGATGGACCGTGAAACCGCCTTCAACGCCCGGAACCATCTGGTTCTTGATGCGGATATTGGCGAAGGTGCCGCGCATCATGACCTGGTGGTTGCCGCGGCGCGCGCCGTACGAGTTGAACTCGAGGACCGGAACCTGGTGCTCACGCAGATAGTCGCCGGCCGGGCTGTCGGCCTTGATATTGCCCGCCGGAGAGATGTGATCGGTGGTGATGGAATCAGCGAAGAGTCCGAGCACCCGGGCATCTTTCACGTCTGTCAGCGCGTCTGGTGTGAGGCCCATGCCTTCAAAGTAAGGTGGGTTCTGCACATAGGTCGATGCCATGGGCCAGTCATAGGTCTGTCCGCCCGACACTTCGATGCCTTGCCAGTGCTCATCCCCCTTGAAGACGTTGGAATAGCGATTGGAGAACATCTCCGGCGTCACGGCTTCGCGCATCACTGCCTGGATTTCAGCGTTTGTTGGCCAGATGTCCTTCAGGTAGACGTCGTTGCCATCCTGATCCTGGCCAATCGGGTCTTTTGCGACATTGATCTTCAGGGAGCCAGCAATCGCATAAGCCACGACCAATGGCGGGCTTGCGAGATAATTCGCCTTGATGTCAGGCCCGATCCGACCCTCGAAATTCCGGTTCCCCGACAGAACCGAGCAAGAGACCAAGTCGCCCTCGGAGATGGCGTCAGCCAGCTCTTTCGGCAGAGGGCCGGAATTGCCTATGCAAGTCGTGCAGCCATAGCCCACGAGATTGAAGCCCAGGGCATCCAGATCATCCTGCAGGCCGGCTTTGGCGATATAGTCTGTCACTACCTGGGAGCCCGGCGCGAACGAAGTCTTCACCCACGGTTTTCGCGTCAGACCCTTCGCCGCGGCATTTCGTGCAAGCAAGCCTGCGCCGATTAGTACGGACGGGTTCGATGTGTTGGTGCAGGATGTGATCGCCGCGATGAACACATCGCCATGGTCGACGGTGTAGTCCTGCCCTGCCACCTTGGTTGGGTTGCTGGCATCATTCGTCTTGCCAAATTCCTTGGACATGGCTTCGGCAAAGCGAATGTCTGCTTCGTCCAGAAGCACACGATCTTGCGGGCGTTTTGGCCCGGAAATGGACGGCTTTACGCTGGCCAGGTCGAGCTCGATTGTGTCGGTGAAAACGGGATCAGCCATATCCGGCGCCCAATAGCCCTGGGCCTTGGCGTAAGCTTCGGCCAGGGCGATTCGGTCGGCATCGCGGCCCGTATCGGTCAGATAGGTGATTGTCTCATTGTCGACGGGGAAGAAGCCACAGGTCGCGCCATATTCCGGCGCCATGTTGGAGATTGTGGCCTGGTCTTCGAGCGTAAGGTTGGCGAGACCCGGTCCGTAGAACTCCACAAACTTACCCACAACGCCTTTTTCGCGAAGCATTTGGACAACGGTCAGCACAAGGTCCGTGGCCGTTGCGCCTTCCGGCAAGGCGCCATTCAGCTTGAAGCCAATGACTTCCGGAATGAGCATCGAAATTGGCTGGCCCAGCATGGCAGCTTCCGCTTCGATGCCGCCCACGCCCCAGCCGAGCACGGCGAGGGCGTTGATCATGGTGGTGTGGCTATCGGTGCCCACGCAGGTGTCGAAGTAGGCGATGGTTTCGCCGTTTTCTTCTTTGGTCCAGACGGTCTGGCCGAGGTATTCAAGGTTCACCTGGTGGCAGATGCCGGTGCCGGGCGGTACAACGCGGAAATTCTGGAACGCGGACGACCCCCAGCGCAGGAATTCATAGCGCTCGCCGTTGCGTTCATACTCGCGCTCGACATTCTTTACGAAGCTGTCCGGGCTGGCGAAATGGTCCACCATAACCGAGTGGTCGATGACCAGATCGACGGGCACTTGCGGATTGATCGCTTCGGCGGAGGCGCCCAGCTTTTGGGCCGCATCGCGCATGGCGGCCAGGTCGACAACCGCCGGGACGCCGGTGAAGTCCTGCATCAGAACGCGGGCCGGGCGGTAGGCGATTTCGTGTTTGGCGCTGCCCTTGTCTGTTAGCCAGTTCGCCATGGCGACGATATCGTCTTTGGTAACGGTCTTTCCGTCCTCAAATCGGAGGAGGTTTTCCAGCAGCACCTTTAGCGAAGCCGGCAAGCCGGACACATCACCCAGGCCGTTCTCGCCGGCAGCTTCCAGCGAATAGTAGCTGTAGGTTTTGCCCGCGGCGGTCAGCGTGCGTTTGGATTTGAAGCTGTCGAGTGAAGCCATGGCGAAAAACCCCGCAATCTGTTCTGTGTTGGATTGCGGCCTGTTTAGACCTGCTTTGCCATGGCGGCAATGAGACCAAAGAGGCGCAGCGCTTTATCGCACCCATTGGGTTGTGCCTGGCGCTTTGGAGTGTTGAAGACAACGCAATTGAGAAGCGAGCAGTTTGATGGGCGTTGCGAACAAAATAAACTCTCAAACTTCGCACGAAGAGCAATACTCCCCCATTGGCGAAGGCCTCATGTCGGACGTTTGGTATGTGGCGGCCCAGTCGCGCAACCTGAAACGCGGCGTGCCGCGCGAGATTCCCATCTGCAATGGCGTGTTGTATTTGCGCCGGGAACAGGACGGCGCCGTGACGGCCGATTTTGACGGCAGTCCCGCCAAAGTCATCGAGAGCGAAGATCTCGTCTGGTACTTTCATCCCGGCGTTGAGTGCCCTGTAAATGCCCGGTCAGAACCGTTCAAATTCGGTGGTCCGAAGGGCAAAGTGCGGTTCTGCGAGAATGTCGTCATCCCCGCCCACCAGGATGATGCGGCCTACGGTTTGCTCGATCCGGCGCACACGCCCTTCGTGCACAAGAGCCCGCTCTGGCGGGGCAATGGTATCCTGAAGCCGAAGACAAAACCGTTTGAGCCGAATGACTTTGGCTGGACCATGATGCCCCACGCGCCGGTCAACTCGGATATCTACAAGCTGATTGGCGGCCAGATCCGCGTGCGTATCGAGTTTCGCATGCCGGGCCTGCGCGCAGAGTACATCGAGAACAAGGCCCACACAGTGTTGGGCCTCACGGCGCTGACACCAATCGACGACCGGCACACGCGCTTGCGCCAGATCTTTTTCTGGAACAGCCCGATCCTGAACCTGATCCGGCCGCTTGCGCCTCTGGCTGCGGGTCCGTTCTTGAAACAGGATGTGAATATCATGGGCCTGCGCCGGAAAAACGAAGCCTTCCGGCCAGGTAAGGGCACTCTGGTCGGCGACAGCGACAAGCAGTTCCTCTGGTATCTCGCCCACAAGAAGGCGTGGCAGAAGGCCCGCGCCGAAGGGGTCCCCTTCGTGAATCCGCATAAAGCGCAGACCCTGCATTGGAAAACCTGACCCGAAAAATGCGGCAGATGACAGTCTGGCACGAAACCGGCTAACACAGCCGCCATGGCCGATGCGCTTCTTTCCGCAACTGATCTCGCCGCCGCGCGCGGGGAGCGGCTCCTGTTCCGGGAGGTTTCGCTCTCCGTGGGCGCGGGCGAAGCGCTAGTCGTGCGCGGGGCAAATGGAGCCGGTAAGACAACATTGCTGCGCATTCTCGCCGGGCTGACCCGGGCGGAGGCTGGTGAGGTCAGCCGCCCCCAACCGATCCATTGGATCGCCCATCGCACCGGCCTGAAGCCCCACGAATCCCCGCGCCAGCACCTTGCGCTTTGGGCGAAGGCCTGGGGCGCGGAAGCTGATGTGGACGATGTGTTGAAATCCGCGGGTCTGGCCCGCCCCGCCGATGTGCCGGCTCGGCTCCTGTCTGCGGGCCAACGCCAGCGCACGGCGCTTGCACGGCTAAAACTCCAGGCCCGTCCTGTCTGGCTGATGGACGAACCCTTCAGCGCGCTGGACGTCGACGCCCGCGCCGCATTGGAAACCGATATTCAACAGCACCGCGCCAAGGGCGGCGCCGTGATCGCCGCCATCCACGGCGAGCCGGGCTTTACGCCGAGCGGGGAGTTGCGGCTTTGAGCTGGTTAGTTCTCGCGCTGTGGACCATCTTGGCATTTGTCCTTGGGCTTGCTGCGATGTACGTGGTGGGTTGGCGGAATTGGTCCGACGGTTG
>JBCBGZ010000008.1:0-78384 GCA_038526245.1 Pseudomonadota bacterium | reverse complement strand
AGGTTCTGGAAGGCAAACTGAACGATGCTGGCATCTACCACTTCTGGCAGGTGGCGGCGCTGAAGGCTGACCAGATCACTGAACTGGAAGAAGAGATGAGCTTTCCTGGCCGGATTGAGCGCGACAACTGGGTCGAGCAGGCCAGCGAACTGGCGAAAGAGGCGTAGGTCGGGTATACCCCACCTGTAGAGGATACGAGGCAAACCGATGGCCCATAAAAAATCAGGCGGCTCGTCCAAGAACGGTCGCGATTCAAATCCAAAGTTTCTTGGCGTGAAGAAGTATGGCGGCGAGCACGTGGTGCCCGGCAACATCATCATCCGCCAGCGCGGCACGAAGACGTATCCAGGTCAGAATGTCGGCATGGGCAAGGACCACACCCTGTTTGCGCTGACCGAAGGCAAGGTCGAGTTCCGCCGCAAGGCCGGTAACCGCCAATATGTCTCCGTCGTACCGCTAGCAGACGCAGCAGAATAGCAGCTCGGATACGGGCTGCGGCCCGTAGCAGACACAGATGTTTGGGGAGGCGGGCCGCGCCTCCCTTTTTTTATTGCCCTCCCCAGGCCAGGGCGGCTCATTCCGGAGCCAAGGACAGGGGATGGACTCATGGAACGGGCGCTGACCACTGAAAGGCTGCACCTGAAGGCAATAGACCCTGCCGATGCCGAGGTCGTGGCGCCGCACTGCGCAGAACCGGCGATTTATCGCATGTTGACGAAAATGCCGCCCAACCAATCGGTGGCGGACACCCGTGCATTTCTCGAAGCGACTGCGAAGGACCGCGACGCGCATGGCTATACGATTTGGGCCGGGGAAGAATTCGCCGGGATCGTGAGCCTCACCCGGCAAAGCCATGGTCTCTATCTGTTGGGCTACTGGTCGGCTGTTTCGGCCTGGGGAAGGGGCTACATGACCGAAGCCGCCGGCGCGCTTCGCGCAGCGTTTGTTGAAGAGACCGGCATCGGGGTTCTGCAGTCCGGTTACTTTTCAGACAACCCGGCTTCAGGCCGGGTCCTCCGTAAACTCGGATTCCTCCCCTGCGGCCGACAGTCCGTTTACAGTCTCGGCCGCGATTGCTTTGTGGACCATCAAGACATGGTCTGGGTTTCCTAAGGGAGCAGGCTACTCCTCGGACTCCCCAGGCTGGCTCTTGTCGATTACCGGATGCGCATGGTCAGGGTCGTCGCCCGCCTTGTGCATCGCGACGACGACACCGGACAGCGCGATGATCGCGATGAGGTTCGGGAAGGCCATGGAGGCGTTGGCAATATCGCCGAGGAGCCAGAGATAGTCCGTATAATCGGTAGCCAGCGTACCAAGAAACACGACGATCACCCATAAATATCGGAACGGGTGTGTCGCCCACTCTCCAATCAAATACGTGACAGCTTGTTCGCCGTAGTAAGACCAGCCAATAATTGTTGTGAAGGCAAAGAAGAACAGCGCCACGGGAACTATGAAGGCCCCAACCATTGGTATTGCTTCAGCATAAGCTCGTGTCGTGATCGCGGACGAGCTCGCGTCGGTTTCCCAAGCGTGTTTCACATCGATCAGAACGTTGGGGTCGCTGGCTGCAGCCAGGGAGTTTGCCGGCACATCGATGCCTGTCGCGGCACAGGATGTCAGATAGGATGCGGCGAGCGCGCCATTGTTGGTGATTTTCTCCTCGCGTCCCTCTTCATAAGCGCTTGGGAACAAATCGCCCACAGTGAGTTCCCCCGGCAGGGCGACGCCTGCATCCGCACACACATTGGCGGTGATCAGGGATGGGCTCCGCTTGAAGTCGCCCTGTACGGTAAGGATCACGAGCGCTGTCATGGTGCAGATGATGATCGTATCGATGAAGACGCCGATCATGGCGATTTCGCCTTGCATAACTGGGTTTTTCGTCTGCGCCGCCGCGTGGGCAATGGGCGCTGAGCCCTGGCCCGCTTCATTTGAGAAGAGGCCCCGGGCGATACCGAACCGCACCGCTTGCATCATGCCGTAACCCGCTGCGCCGCCAACGGCCTCGCGGAATCCGAAGGCTGAGGTGATGATCTCCATGAATGCGCCTGGAACCAGCGGCGCGTTCACGACCAGCACGGAAAAGGCGATTAATACATAAAGCGCTGCCATAACGGGCACGACCTTGCCCGCCACGCTGCCGATAGATTTGATACCGCCAATGATGACGGCAAACACAAGGACGGCTATGACAATGCCGAAAGCCCAGTTGGGAATTCCGAGCCCCATCTGGTTGTTGGAAAGCTCCATGGCCGCTTCTGTGATAGAATTCGCCTGGATCATGGAGCCGGTCGCCATGGCAGAGAACAGCGTACCGAGACAGAAGATGACTGCGAGCCAGCCCCAGCCCTTTCCAAGGCCATTCTTGATGTAATACATCGGCCCGCCATTGATGCGGCCATATTCATCGGTCTCACGGTATTTCAACGCGAGGGAGCTTTCGGAGAAGGCCAGCGCCATGCCGAACAGCGCTGTCACCCACATCCAGAAGATCGCGCCAGGGCCACCAAGGGTGAGCGCGGTTGCTACCCCCGCAAGATTACCGGTACCGACCTGGCCTGAAAGCGCAGTTGAGAGGGCCTGCCAGGGCGTGATGGCCCCGTCTTCGCCTTGCGCCTTACGGCCGTCCCATACCTCTTTGAGGGCGGGGACAAAGCGCATGAGCGGGCGCGCACCAATCCGCACCATCATGAATAGACCCGTTCCGAGCAAGACGATGGCCAGTGGGCCGATCTGGTAAGGGAAAATAACGGTATCCCCCCAGGTGCCGCCCCAAATCAGGTCAGATACGTTCTGAATAACGCCAACAATCGATTCCAAAGGCTCGCTCCCAGCCAGGTTTGTTTACAGTTTCGCGACACAGTAAGGGCGCGCGCGATAATGCCAAGCGCCAAGGCACAATTCTGCTCTTGTGTGGCATGATTGCGCATGTGTTGATGGGGCAATGCGGAGGATGCGGCATGAAACGGCTCTACCATTGGTCGCTGGACCCCGTGGCACGCACGGCAAGGCTGGCCCTCGCGGAAAAACGCATCGGTTTTGAAGAGGTGGAAACGCGCCCCTGGGCCGTGCATCCTGATATGGAACGCCTTGGCCCCGGCGCGGCGCCACCTGCCTTCATCGACTCGGGCGGCGAAGGACGGATCACATTGCTCGGCTCGCACGCGCTGATCGAGTATCTTGATGACGCATATCCCAATCCAAGGCTGATCCCCGCTGGCCACCAGGACGCAGCCGAAACCCGGCGCCTATGGCGCTGGTGCGAGGACAGTTTCCAAGTTGTGACGGAGACCTTGCTGGCCGAACGCACGGCTCAGTGGGTGCGCCGCGATCGTGAGCCGGACTCCAGCGCCCTACGCAAAGGCGCCCATGCCCTGCGTGGGCGGCTGACGTTCCTCAACGCGCTGACGGAGACACGCTCCTACGTGGCTGGACGCCATCTTTCCGTGGCGGATCTTGCCGTCGCAGCGCATCTGTCCAGCCTCGATTATTTTGGCGATGTGGATTGGAGCGCTGTCCCGGACCTTCGCGCCTGGTATGCCCGGCTGAAGTCGCGGCCGTCTTTCCGCAGCCTGTTGAGCGACCGGATCGAGGGAACCCGGCCGTCCGCGCATTATACAAACCTGGATTTCTAGACGGCGATATTTTCAAGCGGCACGGCCGTCGTGCGCTTCGCCACGCGAATGATGATCCGCGACTGGACATCTGACACCAACCCGGACCCGAGCAGCTTTGCCCGCAGGAACTCGTCATAGGCGTGCATGTCAGTGGTCAACACATGGATGATGTAATCGACCGCGCCGGTCACCGTCATGCAGTCTGTGACCTCAGGCCAGTCCTGAACGAGGGTCTCGAACGCTTCGAGATTCTCCCGGCTGGGCAGCGACAGCTTCACGTTCGCCACCACTTCAAAGTCTAGCCCCAGCTTTTGTGTGTCCAACAAGGTCACCCGGCGCGTGATGATACCGGTCTCCTCCATCCGCTTGATCCGGCGCCAGCAGGGCGAGGATGACAGACCTACCTGGTCTGCAATATCGGCGACGGACAGGGCGG
This sequence comes from Pseudomonadota bacterium, assembly GCA_038526245.1. Classification (GTDB taxonomy): domain Bacteria; phylum Pseudomonadota; class Alphaproteobacteria; order Caulobacterales; family Hyphomonadaceae; genus UBA5336. The sequence continues at coordinate 74,325 of JBCBGZ010000008.1, read as the reverse complement.
CATCATCCTGGATCAGAGCCAGAATGCGCGTGTCGATGGGATCCAAGTCTTGCGCCAATTTATTCCCCTCATTGATCATTTAGAGGCATAGAAGACCGCAACTCTCCGGATATCAACACCCCTGAGCAAGATCATCCGGGGCTTGAGGGGACGGACCTCCAAATTGAGACAAAATTGTCACATTATTCGGCCAGGCGTTGCTCGATCAGGCTCGCCGTTTCCGCCGGGCCATAAAGCGCGGCGAAACTGCCGAACCGCGGACCTTGGGCCGCGCCGAGCAGAACTTCATAGAGCGCCTTGAACCAGTCGCGAAGATTTTCGAACCCATGATCCTTACCGACGCTGAATGTGAGCGTCTGAAGCGCTTCGGGATCAACCTCTTCTGCCGCCCGCAGGCGCGCGGCCATATCTGCCATAGCCGCGCGCTCCTGATCGCTCGGGGCACGGTAGGCTTTTGTCGGCTTTACGAAGTCGCCATAGTAGCGAATGGCATAGCCGACCAAATGATCCAGCAGGGGATGGGACTCACGCGTGGCACCGGGCGCATAGCGCGCGATAAAAGCCCAGAGCGTGTCTGCATCCTCCGCATTTGCGGCGCTGACAAGATTCAGCAAGAGCGCGAAACTTATGGGACTCGCCTGCTCAGGAACGTCGCCCGAGTGGATATGCCAGACGGGGTTTTCCACTTGCCGGTCCGGCGTCTCACCGGGGTACTTCTCCAGAAATGTGAGATACTCATCAACGGCCTTTGGGATCACGTCGAAATAGAGCTTCTTAGCCGTCCGGGGCTTTTGGAACTGGAACAGGGAAAGGCTTTCAGTCGGCGCATAGGCCAGCCATTCCTCCACTGAGATGCCATTGCCTTTGGTCTTCGAGATCTTCTCGCCTTGTTCATCGAGAAAAAGCTCGTAGACATATTGCTCCGGCGGGCGGTGGCCGAGGATGCGGCAGATTTTGGAGTAAATCGGCGCATTGGCCTGGTGGTCCTTGCCGAACATTTCGAAATCCACGCCAAGCGCGGCCCAACGCATTCCGAAGTCGGGCTTCCATTGCATTTTTACATGACCACCCGTTACCGGCAGGGTCACGTCCGTTCCGTCCTCATCCTCAAACGTGATTGTGCCCGCCTTGGCGTCTGTGGCTTTCATTGGCACGTAGAGCACGCGGCCCGTGGTCGGTGAAATAGGCAGGAAGGGCGAATATGTGGCCTGGCGCTCGGCCCCCAGCGTCGGAAGCATGACAGCCATTATGTCATCAAATTTTTCGAGTGCGCGCAGGAGCGTGGGATCAAAGGTCCCGTCTTTGTAGCAGTCTGTGGCCGAGAAGAACTCATACTCGAAGCCAAAGCTGTCCAGAAAGGCACACAGGCGCGCGCCCATATGCGCGCCATAATTGTCATGGGTTCCGAACGGGTCGGGTACCGCCGTCAGAGGCTGTTGTAGATAAGGTTCCAGGGATTCCGGGTTCGGAACCGTGGGCGGCACTTTCCGCATCCCATCCATATCATCGGAAACGCAAAGCAACCGGGTCGGGATATCGCCGCCGGTCAGCGTCTGGAACGCATTGCGCACCATTGTGGTGCGGACAACTTCGCCAAACGTGCCGATATGTGGCAGCCCGGACGGGCCATACCCTGTCTCGAAGACAACTGGCGCTCCCGCCTCGCGTTGGCCAGCTTTCTCCATCTGGTCGACCCGTGCCTTCAACTTGCGCGCCAGCTCGAAGGGCCAGGCTTTGGCATCTTGGGCGAGGGCAGCGAGATCAGTCATGGCGAGGGCGGCTTTCAAGAAACGACGGCTGGATGCAGGGGCGTAGATAGGGCGCGATATCCGGTCAAGCGAGCTCAGTGGAAAGATATGTCGAAAAAGTTTGACATGTCGAAAATCTTTGACCATATGGTGTACAAGATCTTTTACACCAAAGGAGAACGCGATGTCGTTCCGCGAACAATCTGCATGGGCTATGGGCATTATCCTCACGGTTGCCGGGCTGCTCTACTTCGGCAAAGTCTTCGCTGCGAGCCAGGCGCTTGGCGCCACCGCACCACCAATCATCGCATTTGTTGTGATTTATGCTGTTCTGGTGGTGATTGCGTCGATAATTGTTATGTCGCCTTTGGCGGCCTTCCAGGCCGAAGCGGCCAACGCCCCCGCCGATGAGCGCGAGCGGATCATTCTGAACCAGGCCGGAAACTGGGCCGGTTACGTTCTGGCCTTCGGTGTGGCGACGGGCCTGTTCCACTTCTGGGTCCAGAGGGATGGTAACATGCTGTTCCACATTGCCTTTGCGAGCCTGATGGCGAGTCAGATCAGCGAATACGCTTTTCAGATTTTCCTCTATCGCCGGGGACATGCCTGATGGCCAAACGCCCGCCAATCACCAACCGCGTGCGCGAACTGCGCGAGGCCCACGGCAATATGAGCCAGGCGGCCCTGGCAAAGGCCATAGGTGTCACCCGCCAAACAGTGATTGCCATCGAGCAGGGGAAATACTCGCCTAGCTTGGAAAGCGCCTTCCGGATCTCACGCGTTTTCGGCGTTGGCCTTGAAGATGCCTTCGGCTGGGCACCCTCTGAGGACGGCTAGAATGCGATTCAGTCGCAAAAGTATTTGACACTCATTCGCATTTGAGTCTCTAATTGCGAACGATGATCATTTGCGTTTGCCGCCGTTTGAATGAGAAAGCCGTCCGCGAGGCCGTTCGCGCCGGTGCAGGGTCGCCGAAAGCGGTCCAGGCCCACCATGGCTGCCAATTCAATTGCGGGAAATGCAAACCGGCCATGGCTGACATCGTTGCGAGTGAACAACGCCAACTGACTGAGGGCGCCATGCACGTCGCTGCTGAATAGCGATTGAGACTGCAACTGCGTTTCAAATTCACAACTTCCTGTTTTAATTGGCTTTTCTATTGTCGCTCGGGGAGAGTCGGCCTAGTTCGGCCGTGTGAGCGAACCTTTTAGGAGACCGGCCATGAAGGGCGATCAAGAAATTCTCGATTATCTGAATGCGGCGCTGAAAAATGAGCTGACCGCGATCAATCAGTACTTCCTGCACTCGCGCATGCTCAAGGATTGGGGCGTCTCAATCCTCGCGGAGTATGAGTACAAGGAATCCATTGAAGAAATGGAGCATGCAGACTGGCTGATTGAGCGTATCCTCTTCCTGGGCGGACTGCCGAATTTGCAGGACCTTGGCCGTTTACGCATTGGCGAAAGCGTCAGGGAAATCCTGGAATGCGACCTTGCGCTCGAAAACGACGCCATCCCGCTGCTGCGAGACGCGATGGAAGCCAGCGAGAAAAAGCGCGACTACGTTTCCCGCGACCTGTTCGGCAAGATCCTCACCAATGAGGAGGAGCATCTGGACTATCTGGAAACCCAGTTTGAGCTCATCGACCGCGTCGGCATCGAAAACTATACGCTGTTGCAGTCTGCACCAAACGGCAGCCAGGCGCAGGATTAGCCTGACTTAAGCGGCTCGGCGCTCATCCACAATCTCAGACAGGGTGACGCCGAGTTCGCCATCGGCGATCACCAGACGCCCCCGCGCCATAAGCCGGTCAGACACATAAATATCCACGTCTTCCCTCGTGTCGTTCTGCAGCGCCACAACATCGCCCGGCGCGAGGGCCAGCAATTCCTCAACCGGCATGCGGACGTCACCCAGAACCACGTCGACCCGCACGGGCACATCCATCAGCTTGCGCTCGAGGGCAGGATTGGCGGCTTGAGTCATGGAATGGGGCTCCGAAAACGCAGATTAGCGTTCAGATGTGTCTGTCAAAGATTTACAAGCGGCAAACAAATCGCCCTGACCATCGGCAAGGGATCGCGCCGCACGCTCGGCAACCGGAGCCAACGTGGGTGGCACCTGCCCCATGCGGGCGGCAAGGTCGAGGGCGACGGCGAGCTCCGACAATTGTTCCATGGCCGCGGAAAGGCGCTCCGCAGCGCTTTCAATCCGTTTGGCGAGGGCATCATCAATGGGTGCACAGGCCGCTTCTGTCGCCTGCGCCTGTAGCTGGGCGCCGAGGGCGGCGATCTCCATCACGGGCAGACTGACAGTGTCCTCTTCGAGCGAGGACGCGGCGGTCTGCATGGGAGTTTCGACAGGGGCTTTGCCCGGCGCGGAGAAATCCGATTGGAAATCAAAAGCGCGAAACTGGGTGATCTGACGCCGGCTCATTCCACGAGCTCGTCATCATCGTTGGGTGTCCCCAGAAGAATATCACCGGAGTGAATCAGCTGACGCGCGGTTTCGACAATGGCAGCACGTGCAGTCTGGACGTCGGAAGCACGAATAGGCCCCATCGCCTCTATTTCCTCTCGGATCAGCGCACCGGCCCGACGCGTGAGATTTGAATAGAACGCGTTACTTACGTCAGGCGTACTGGCTTTCAGAGCTTTGATCAGCGTCTCGCGGGGCGTCGCGGCAATCAAAGTCTGCATCCCCGCCGCATCCAATGCGACCAGATCATCAAATGTGAACATCAATGCGCGAACACGCTCACCCGCCCCCGGGGCAGACGCGTCGAGTTGGGTTAGAAGTCCGCTATCCTGACCCGGATCAAGCTGGTCAAAAATACGCGCCAGACGGGCGTGACCATCCATGTCCGGGGTCGTCCCGACACGGTCCAGCGTTTGTGCCAGCGATGTCTCAATGAGATCGCATACCGCTTTTGGTGGGCTCTTGGCATTCAGAATACGCTTGAGAATGGCCAGGCTCACATCCTCACTCAGCATACGAACAACACCAGCCGCCAGCTGGGGGTCCAGTTGGCTGATCAGCCATGCCGAGACTTGCGGGCTTTCCCGGCCGGCGAGGGCCGCAAGCAGAGGTGCGTGGGCTTTGGACAACCGCCCCCAAACGCCCGGGCGCTCGGGCGCCGGATTATCATTTCGAGTTTTTGCCGTTTCGAGGAGAAACGCCTCGAGAGCGGAACGGTCCGCATCAGAATGATCAGTTGGCAGATGATCCATCTGCTGGTGGATGGCGCGGGTCTCTCCGGGTGTCAATTGGGCGAAGACCATGTCTGCTCCAGACCCGGCTGCGCGCAGCAATTGAGCCACAGCGCGCAAGCCGCCGGGATGCGATGATCCACGCAGGGCATCGGGCGGCGTCATGTATCAACCACCCGAGACCCAAGCCAACGGCGCACGATTTGTGCCGCGCGGGCCGGATCTTCAGAAATGCGTTGGGCAATCAGATTTTGGGCGGCGCTACGGTCAACCGGGGCGCTATCCTGAGGTGTAACCGACTGCCGGAGAGACTGTTCGTTTGGAGCCAGCTGTGACACCGGCGTTTCCACAGCCAAGGCCGCGCCAATCAGTATACAAAGCGAGACGAGCGCGAACACTTCAAGAAGCGCAGCACGATTTGGCAACCCGCCCGGCGCGCTGGCAAAGGCAACACGATCGAACGTTACGGTATCGCCAGCCACCGTATCGACAAATACCGCTGACATCAGAAGCTGGGTCAACGCCGCATCGCCCGGATCGGCATTTCTGGCTTGGGTATTGATCATCACCAGAAACGCTCGGCTCTCATCCGGGCGCAGCGCTTGGTGAACCTTAACCTGCCCCTGGCCTAATACGGTTTCCAAAAGCCCGGTCAATCTCTGTTCAAGCGCAGAAGCGCCCACCATCTGGGCGGGCGGCTGAGGATTGGAAAAGGCTGTCGCCGCGCGCAGTCCGGTCAGCCCGAGCGCCAGGACAAGCGCCAAGGCCAGCCAGACCGTGCGTCGGTTCATACTGGCGGCTGACATCATCGCGTAACTCCACAGCGGCGCGCCGGAACGTTCCGGCACTCGCCACAAAGCCTTAAGCCGCCACGGTAAATCCGCCCTTAATCATCGCGAAGAGTGCCCCTGCGACGACCAAACCTAACGGTACTGCTGAAGGCGCGTTGCGCGCAGTCCTTTGGTGCCGTGGGCACTGTAGAGGCGTTGCCATCCGGTGAATTCTTCCTCAGACAGGCCATAGCGCTCCAGGGCGTCTTCAACCGTCAGCAATCCACCCTGCACAGCGGCCACAACTTCGGCCTTGCGGCGCGTCACCCAGCGGGTGATCGACGGAGGGGGGAGGTCATCAAGGGTGAGCGCGCGGCCGTTGGGTCCGCTGACACTCGACGAGGCATTCTGCTGTTCCATCTTGGTCGTCCTGCACATTCTAATGGACGGCAGGGCCATTCTGGCTCTGCTCCACGCCAGCAATACACGTCGGGCTTTAAGGCTCGGCTGAGGGAGACCATGCAGTTTTCAGTAAAATTGCATGGGTTTTTCATCGACACGTTTGATCTTGGGTAGGACGATGCGTATGCCCCGCAGGTACGCAGGAGAAAAAGCCATGCGAAACGGGATCCAGCGCTGGGTATCTCCCCTGATCGGCCTGGGGATGGCAACGTTTTGTGCTCCAACAGCCATTGCTGAAACGACCCCGGGGGTGATCTCTCTCACATCCGAAAACGACCTGTTTGGCGGCACGGACCGGAACTACTCGAACGGCATTCGCATCGAACGCGTCAGCGGTGCAGACCGGGTCTTTCCGCTTTTACGCGAAACAGCCGAGCTGATCCCGGGACTGAATCTGGAGCGAGTCAAACTACGCCAGGGATTTGCCTTGTCCCACGCCATCTACACGCCGGAAGACATCTCAACACCTGACCCCGACCCAAATGACCGACCATACGCAGGTTGGCTGAGTGTTTCCGGCACCGTGGTCGCTAGCGATGAGGACACCCAGGATGCGCTGCAGCTGAACCTCGGAATTGTCGGACCATCGGCGGCAGGGAAATTTGTCCAGACGATCTGGCACGAATTGATCAACGGCGTGGAGCCCGAAGGCTGGGACAGCCAGCTCAAGGACGAACCCGGCATCGAACTGATTGCCCAAAGGCTTCAGCTCTTTGACGGACCGGACTTACCCTTCGGCCTGAAAACCGACTATGGCCTCCACATCGGTGGCGCGCTTGGCAATGTCCGCACCTATGCGGCAGCGGGCGGAATGGCGCGGATCGGGTTTGACCTCAACGCCGACTTTGGGCCGCCGCGCATTCGCCCCGCCTTGAGCGGCGCAGGCGTCTTTCGACCTGACCAACCCCTTGGCGGGTATCTCTTTATCGGCATGGACGCGCGCGCCGTTGCCCGGGATATTTTCCTTGATGGCAACACCTTCCGCGACAGTCCATCCGTCAGTGACCGGCGCGACTTTGTCGGTGACGTCCAGGCAGGCGTGGCCTTGCACTATAAAGCCCTCCAAGTGTCATTCACCTATGTGCACCGCACGGAGCAGTTTGTTGCCCAGGACGGTCCGCAGCGTTTCGGCGCCATATCGATCGCAATCGCCCAGTAAATCGAATGCGGCATGGGCGCAGATTGACAGTGTGCCACCCCTCAGTCATTACACGCGAAGATGGTGCGGCTGGAAACAGCCGCTAAGAGGGAAGCCGGTGCAAATCCGGCGCTGTGCCCGCAACTGTCAGCCGGGAGCTGATGGCCACAAAGCCACTGGTGTTTCTTTTGGAAACGCTGGGAAGGCGGCCAAAGGCCTGGATCGGTGAGCCAGGAGACCTGCCATCGCGTCGTTCGCTCAGGGCCCGGGACCAGGCCAGGGGAGCGGGGCTGCGATCATCGCACCTTTGAAACGACACCATGCATGCTGCCGGAGCTTGGGGCCGGGGCAGTGTGCTGAGATTGGTGTTGTGCGCTGCCGGCCCGGCGCGGAGGATATGCGATGTTGAAACAATCGCTGATTTTGAGTGCTGCGACGCTGATGTTAACGGGCGTTGCGGCAGGACAATTGACGACAGAAGCGGACGCGGACACCCCCTGCCTGACCGGAAATGAAGCCGGTTGCGAAGACTGGATTATGGCGGGCACGCGCCTGCAAACGGTGACGGTGTCTGGCCTGCGTCCTTTCGCGATCAATGATGTAACCGGTAGCCTGACCGTCTTGAGCGGTGCGGACCTGGACCTTCGCGCAGCGCCTTTTCTTGCAGACGAATTGCGCGCTGTTCCCGGGGTTGGCGTGTCGCGATCCGGCGCGCAAGGCGGGCTGACGCAAATCCGCTTGCGCGGCGCTGAAGCCAACCACACACTGCTCCTGATCGACGGTGTCGAAGTTTCCGACCCAACCACGGGCGAGAGCGATTTCGGTTTGTTCGCCGGGTTGCGGCCCCAAAGCATCGAAGTGCTGCGGGGCGAACAGAGCGGGCTGTATGGCTCTGATGCAATCGGCGGAGTGATTAATGTTGTAATGGGAGAATTGCCCGGGCCATCGGGACGGGTCGAGGTTGGCTCCCAGTCGTCCTTCCGGGGCGAGGCGGGTTATGGATTCGTCTTTGACGAGGGACACCTCAACCTCGCAGCAACGACGTTCTCGACCGGCGGTGTCGACACTTCCGGCCTCGGCGGTGAAGAAGATGGTTCGGAGCTTTCCACGGCTACGGCGTCCGGGCGGGTGGATCTGTCAGGCGACTGGACCCTGGCAGGGTTGGTACGGTTTTCAGAGGGTGAAGTAGAAACCGATCCCGACACCGACTTCGACGGACGACTGAATGATGCCGACCGCGTAACCGAGAGCGAACAGCTGACTGCTGGCGTCAGCCTCGCCGGCCAAGCGTTCGGCATCGATCACCTCCTCCGCGCAAGCTTTAATTCAGTTGAGCGAGACAATTTCGCCGATGGCGCGCTCTCCAACAGGTCCGAGGGCGAACGTACCAAATTCGGCTACAGCCCGAGCATTGAGGCAGCGCTTTCCGATGCGCAAATCACGCTGACCGGGCTCATCGAGTACGAAAACGAGGACTATTCGGCCCGCGACGCGCAGTTTGGAGGCGCAACCGACCAGGACCAGAGTTTCGAAACGCTGGGGCTGGCTGGGGACGTGCAGGCCGATTTCGATGTGCTGCAGCTGTCAGCGTCCATCCGTTTCGATGACAATGATGGCCGGTTTGACGATGCCGTCACCGGCCGGATCGGGGCAGCGTTTACGACCTATGCGGCGGGGCGCTTCCGCGCAAGCATCGGAACGGGCGTGAAAAACCCGACCTTTACCGAACTGTTCGGCTTCTTTCCGGGCAGCTTTGTCGGCAATCCGGACCTGGTCCCCGAAGAATCTACGAGTTGGGAGATTGGCTGGGATGGCGCATTCGGCCCGCTGGACCTTTCGGCAACCTATTTCGATGCGCAGCTGACAGACGAGATCTTCACGGACTTCAATCCGGATTTCACGGCCACTGCGCGAAACCGCACAGGCGAAAGCGAACGCTCCGGAGTGGAACTGGGCGCACGCTGGCAGGCAACTTCGGCCCTGAGCATCGCCGGGCAAGCCACATTCACCGAGTCCAGCTCAGAGGATGGCAGCGACGAGGTCCGTGTCCCGTCCGAAACCGCGAGCCTGGCCCTCGACTACCGGCCCGATGGCTGGAAGGGCGGGCGCATGGGCGTCGCGTTTGATTATGTCGGCGAGCAGGACGATTTCGATTTCGGGGCATTCCCCGCCGCCCGCGTTACGCTGGACAGCTACGTGCTTGCCAGCGCAACGCTGGAAGTGCCGATGGGCGATCGATTGATCTTCACCCTGCGGGGGGAAAACCTGTTCGATCAAGACGCAACCGATGTTTTCGGCTTTAGCTCGCCGGGTGCGGGTCTGTTTGTCGGAATAAAGGTCCGGTAATGGATTGGCGGACTGCACTTCTGCCCGTCGTCTGGCTGGCAACGGCCTGCGGGTCGCCCCAACCAGCGCCGGAACGGTCGGCCACGCCAACGCGCATCGTAAGCCTCGACTATTGCGCGGATCAGTTTGTGCTGAAGTTTGCCGATCCGGGCGACATTCTCGCCGTCTCGCCCGATGCCGGGAAAGACTTTTCGTTCATGCGCGAAGCCGCGGCAGATGTGGCTCGGGTGCGCCCATCAGCAGAGGACGTTCTTCTGCTGAAGCCTGATCTTGTGGTGCGAGCTTATGGCGGCGGACCGGGTGCAACGGCCCTCTTCGAAGGCGCGGGGATCCCAGTGCTGGAAGTGGGATGGTCCCCCGATTTGGAATCGGTGAGAGCCAATACGCTGCGCATGGCAAAGGGCCTGGGCCATCCAGCGCGCGGCGCCGACGTGGTGGAAGACTTCGATGCACGGATCGCAGCAATTAACTCCGCGGAGACGGCAACGGCGCTCTACGCCACGCCCGGCGGCGCAACCACGGGACCGGGTGGGCTCATCGGCGAGATCCTGGAACAGGCGAGCCTGGACAATTTCATTGAAACGCCGGGCTGGCACACGCTCCCCCTCGAGCAACTGGCCTATGAAGGGCCGGACGTGTTTGTTTTCGCCGAGTTCGAAGGCGGCGCTGGCCCCTGGAGTGCGGCACGCCACAGCGTTTTTCGATCGCGCATGAACGCTGCAGAGGTGCGCGAGATTGAAGGCGCTTGGACCGCTTGCGGTGGCTGGTTCATCATCGAAGCTATTGAAGCCCTTACAGAGACATCGGCGCCGTGAACCGAGCGGACTGGCTCATACCCGGCCTTGCCGCCGCCTGTGTCTTCGCCGTCTTCCTTGCGTGCCTCTTGGGCTCAACTCCCATGGGACTGGACAGGGTGTTCGAGGCGCTGCTTGGCGGGGGTGAGCCGGGCGACCGGACCGTGATCTGGGAGATTCGACTCCCACGTGCTCTGGCCGCCTTTCTCGTGGGCGCAGCGCTAGGGCTCAGCGGAGCGGCCTTACAGGGCCTCTTGCGAAACCCCTTGGCGGAACCCGGCGTCCTCGGCGTTTCGGCGTCCTCAGCACTGACCGCAACTGTCTCAATTTATTATGGACTGGCGGCGCTGACGCCTTGGATGCTTCCCCTGGCAGCGATCGTCGGCGCGCTTCTGGCCACAGGACTGTTGGCTTTTGCCGCCATCAAAACGCAATCGGTCGTCACGCTGATCCTGATTGGGGTTGGATTGTCGAGCTTTGCGGGCGCGCTAATGAGCCTGCTCATGAATCTGGCACCCAACCCGTTCACCCTGTCGGACATGGTCAGCTGGATGCTGGGCTCGGTCGCCAATCGCGGCCATTCCGACATCGCCTTTTCAGCCCCCTTTCTTGTAGTCGGGGCCGGAGTCCTGCTGGCGACACGTCGCGGCCTCTCCGCGCTCACCCTCGGTGAAGAGGCTGCCGCTGGATTGGGGCTAAATCTTCGAAACCAACGCATATTCACCGTCTTGGGCGCGGGGCTGGCCACAGGAGCGTCCGTAGCGCTCGCCGGCGCTATTGGTTTTGTGGGCATTGTCGCGCCCCATCTCGTTCGTCCCTGGGTTGGACACGATCCCTCGCGAACACTCATGCCATCGGCGCTTTTGGCAGGTCTAATCCTCGTTCTGGCCGACATAGCTGTGCGTTTGATGCCAACCAGCCAGGAGTTAAAACTCGGCGTCGTGGCGGCGCTGATTGGCGCGCCAGCTTTCATCTGGATCGCCATGCAGAGGCGGGCGCTGCATGACTGAGTTGGCGGCCAGAGGTATAAGCGTTCGCGCGGGTGAAAGACAGTTGGTGAGTTCGGCCAGCTTCCGTCTGCTGACAGGAGAGTTCGTCGCAATTGTCGGCCCCAATGGGGCAGGCAAGACCAGCTTGCTCCGCGCGTGCCTCGGCCTGAACGCCCTCAACGATGGCCAATCTTTGCTCAATGGTAAGGATGTGCGCGATCTCAGCGCCATGGACCGGGCAAGACAGGTGGCCTACCTGCCCCAGACCCGGCCACTCGCCTGGCCAAGCCGGGTACGCGACATCGTTGCCCTTGGGCGATTCAGCCATGGTGCGGCTCCGGGACGATTAAAAGGCTCTGATGCCGAGGCCGTCGACCGCGCGCTTAAAGCCGCAGACCTCACGGAACTGGCCGACCGAACCAGCGATACACTGTCTGGCGGAGAACTCGCACGAATGCACTTTGCACGCGCCTTTGCCACAGAAGCGCCACTGCTGGTCGCCGATGAGCCTGTCGCCGCCCTTGATCCGCGCCACCAGTTTCGAACGCTAGATCTGATCCAGGGCTTCGTCGCGCGGGGTGGCGGGGCACTAGTTGTGCTCCACGATTTAAACTTGGCCGCGCGTTACGCCTCGCGCCTGATCTGGATGCAGGATGGTGCAATCATCGCTGATGGTGCGCCCGGCAAAACGCTTACACCCGAACGGATTCGAACTGTTTTCGGCCTGAATGCCCAGATTTCGCCAGAAGGCGTGCTCCTTACGCCGCCTTGATATGACGGCTTTCAAGCTTGGAAATCTCGCTGGTCAGCCACTGGTAGTGCGTTTCGAGCCGATGGACCTGGGCCAGGTCTATGTCGGGCTGGCGTGCCAATTCCTCGCGCCAGGCCTCCACAACCCGAACTTGAGTCTTCAGCCAACCCAGCAGGGACATCCGATCCAGAGGCACACACATGGCAAAGTCCTTTCATTCGTTTTGAGAAGCATTCTCAGAACACGATGACAGGTTTTGCGAATAATGCAACTCATTCTCAAACACGAAGCCTTCAGGTTCCCGCCCCTAGCGGGCAAGGGCCAAGTTCTGATCAATCAGCTATTGGGCCAGCGTGCGGCGCCCTAAGCCATCGCGAAGGGGTCGCGCACGAGGATCACGTCCTCGCGCTCTGGCGAGGTCGAGACCAACGCGATGGGGCACTTCACTAACTCTTCCAGGCGGCGGACATATTTGATCGCTTCCGCCGGGAGTTGGCCCCATTCGCGTGCGCCGCGCGTGCTCGCGCTCCACCCGGGCAAAGACTCATAAATCGGTTCGACGGCAGCTTGCTCGGTCATCCCGGCCGGGAAGTGATCGAGTATCTGATCACCCAGCCTGTAGCCGGTGCAGACGCGGATCTCGTCGAACCCGTCGAGCACATCCAGCTTGGTGAGAGCCAGGCCGCTTATGCCCGAAGTGGCGCAAGCCTGGCGCACCATCACCGCGTCGAACCACCCACAGCGGCGCGCCCTGCCTGTGGTCGTTCCGAATTCATGGCCACGCTCGCCCAGGCGTTGGCCAATCTCATCTTCCAGTTCCGTCGGGAACGGTCCCGCGCCCACCCGTGTCGTGTACGCCTTGGCGAGACCAAGGACATAACTGATGGCATTCGGTCCCACGCCGGAGCCCGCCGCGGCCGCGCCTGCCACCACGTTGGAACTGGTCACGAAAGGATAAGTACCGTGGTCCACATCCAGCATGACCCCCTGCGCGCCTTCGAACAGGATGCGGCGTCCAAGCTGCACACTGTCGGACAATTTTCGCCAGACCGGCTGGGCATATGGCAGGATCTTCGGCGCCAGAGCCAGGAGATCGGCCTTTAGCGCCGCGCCATCTGGCTCGCCGAGGCCAAGGCCCGTGCGGAGGGGCCGGTGGTGAGCCAGCAAACGCTCGATCTTCAGGTCCAAAGCGGCCGGATCGGCCAGGTCGGCCACACGAATGGCCCGGCGCCCGACCCGGTCTTCATAAGCCGGGCCAATGCCGCGCTTGGTGGTCCCGATCTTCGCATCGCCAAGGGCGCCCTCACGGGCTGCGTCAATGTCTTTGTGCCATGGCAGGATGATACTGGCATTGTCGGCCAGGATGAGGTCGTCAGGGCCGAGGGTTACGCCTTCACGGGCCATCCCCTCAATCTCGGAGAGAAACTGCCAAGGGTCGACGACGACACCGTTTCCGATGACCGAGAGTTTGCCGCCGCGCACCACGCCGGACGGCAGCAAATGAAGCTTGAAGGTCTTGTTGCCAATGACGAGGGTGTGGCCCGCATTGTGCCCGCCCTGGAAGCGCACGATGACATCTGCCCGGTGGCTGAGCCAATCGACAATCTTGCCTTTGCCCTCATCGCCCCATTGGGCCCCTACAACGACCACGCCTGCCATCTCGGCTCCTTCGCGCTTACTCTCAAAGCCGCGCAAAGACGCATGTTCGCACAGTTTTGGCAAGCCGGTCGGCGATGGCGCAATCAAGGTTAATCAGACCAAAGAGATTTGTGCTCGCCCGCGCACGGTATTTCAGGGCTTACATGATTGAGTGGTGGGCTGAGAGGGGCACTTTATGTGTTTTCAAAAGCCAGCCGCCCTCGGCGCCATAACAGCCCTGATGCTGACCAGCGCGCCGGAGGCAACAGCAGAGATCGTGGATCGCCCGGGCTTCCGTGTCCAGGGCGCTGTTGTCGTGTGGGCTGCAGACGAGACCGGCACCTCACCCATCGTTTCTGATTTCATTATTGATACCGGTACGGGCAACAACGCTGTCGCATCGGGCGATACGGACCTGATCGCGGGTGCAGATGCACGGACCGTCGTGACCGGCTCGCTGACCTATTTCGACAACTCGATCGCTGATGAACAGGGCGCTCCGTTGAGGATCCAGCGCATCCCCGGCGGCGGCTTCAACACGGATGTGGATGGCAGCGGTGTCATGGATGTGAACGATACGTTCGCGCCCTTCCGTATTCGCGGGAACAGCGACATCAATACGCGCCGCATGGAGATCTTCTCCAGCTTCTATGTTGCTTCGAATGTACCGTTTTCGATTGATGGCATCGCGACCCCCATAGGAGACACAACCGCAGACCAGATGAATCGTATGCGCGCTTACTTTGATGGCGTCACCGTTTCTGGCGACGATGGCCTGCCCTTTGGCAGCGCTGCGCAGTTTCCACATTCAAACGGCGTGACCGGCGGGCGACGCATGAATGGACGGCGGTTTTCCAACTGGACGACATCGCGGCCTGTTTTCCGCGGCAACCAACGCACAGCTGCCAGCCGCGGGACGCTCGCAGAGCAATCGGTGCGGTTCGATATTCGCTACCGTTACAATTCTGGAGATGTGGATCTGGCAGACGGTGTTTTCGATGCCGAAGCCGAAATCGTCTATACGGTGTTCATTCCCTAATCGCCGAGAACGCACGCATCGAGCCCGTCCCGGCGCACAACGCCCATACGGGCTTGGATGGTGGCAGCGCGTGAGCGCACATAGGGGCCGGGCGGGTCAACGCGCCAGCGATTGGGATTGGGCAAGACCGCAGCCAGAAGCGCCGCCTCGCGCTGAGTAAGGTCCCCTGCCCGCTTGTTGAATCGCAACCGCGCAGCTGCCTCGATGCCGAAAATTCCGTCGCCCCATTCAGCAACGTTCAGATAATGCTCCATCACCCGGCGCTTGCCCCAAACCGTGTCGGTGACCAGGGCCATCCAGGCATCACCGGCTTTTCGCGGCAGGCCTCCCCCATTCCAGAAGAACAGGTTCTTGGCGGTTTGCTGCGAAATCGTGGATGCGCCGCGCAGGCCCTCCCCCGCGCGCCATTCCGTCCACGCGATCCGGACAGCTTCGAAATCAACCCCAGAATGGCTACAAAAGCCCGTATCCTCGGCAGCGATCACGGCGCGGACAACATTCGGGCTGATCTCTTCAAGCGGCGTGATGTTTCGCCAGATCGTTTCTTCACTGAAACTGCGCTGGGCCATCAAAATGGTTCCCGGTGCCGGCAGAACCGTTAGAGCGAGGGCATAGAGATGCAGGCCAGCGACATAGACCAACAAGGCGACGGCCAACCGCTTTAGCCAGCGCGTCGGGCGCGCCCTAAACCATGTCCAGATCGCTGGCGGCGGCTTGCCATTCGGCTCTGACATCCAGATCGTCCTCTAAAGGCTCGCGCGCGGCCCTCTCGCGCTGAAACATGTCAGCATCAAGGCGCGACAAGGCCCAGACTGCAGCCCCGCGCACAAGGCCGGACTCGTCAGAAAGGCGCGGCAGCAGGGCCTGCACCAGGGTCGCTGAGCCGCTGTTTCCAATAGCGATCACCACGTTGCGGATGAACCGGTCCCGGCCTGTTCGCTTGATCGGGGAGCCGCTGAAATAGGCCCGGAACGTCTCGTCGTCCAAGGCGGAAAGACTTGTGAGCTCTGGTAGTGTCGCAGCGCTCCGCGCCTTCAATCTGGCTTCGCGGGCCTGCTGGGCGAACTTGTTCCAGGGGCAGACGGCAAGGCAATCATCACACCCATAGATGCGATTGCCCATGGCGGCGCGGAATTCCCTTGGAACATGCCCTTTGTGCTCAATGGTAAGGTAAGAGATGCAGCGCCTCGCATCGAGTTGGTATGGCGCAGGGAAAGCGTCCGTCGGACAGGAAACCAAACACGCACGACACGAGCCACAATGGTCAATTTCGGCGGCGTCGGGCGTAAGCTCTGCCGTGGTCAGCATTGCGCCAAGAAACGTCCAGTTGCCAAGCGACCGCGAGACGAGGTTCGTGTGCTTGCCCTGCCAACCAAGGCCGGCGCGGGCGGCCAGGGGCTTCTCCATGAGCGGCGCCGTATCAACGAACACTTTCACGCCTTCGCCGGTGCGTTCGGCGAATCCACGTGCGAGCTGCTTCAAGCGCTTCTTGAGGAGGTCATGGTAATCGGCCCCCCGGGCATAAACGGAGATATTGCCCCGGTCGCGCGCGGCGAGATTGTCCATGGGATCATGGTCAGGCCCGTAGGTCATGGCGACCATCACGGCTGACTTGACCTCAGGCCACATCGCTGTCGGCGCCTGGCGCCGTTCAAGCGTATCTTCAAACCAGACCATATCGCCATGGCGACCCGCTTCGACAAAGGCTGAAAGCCGAGAGCCTGCCTCCCAGGGAAAATCCGCCCGGGCAATCCGGCAATCATTAAAGCCGAGCTCCCCTGCATGGGATTTCAGATGGTCTTCGGGCGTCATGGCGTTGTGCTTAGACGAATTTTGTCAAAAGCGTTACTCAGCCGGCGCCGCGCTGGGGCCAACGGGTTCCGTTGGCTTTGTGCGCGGCATGAACCGGTTTGGGCGCCAAACGCCTAAAACCACATTGGCGATTGCGACCACCATAACACCAACACAGGTCCACCACTCCAGGCCAAGCAGGGATTGCAGAGCGTCAGCTGGCGCCGTTCCCGCAGCAATCTGGCTGGATAGGTCAGCAGCATAGTCTGCCTTGGCGCTGTCGATGGTCAGAACACCCTTGAACATCAGTATTCCCAGTAGCGCCTTGAACCAGACCCAGCCTTTGTCGAGAAAGGGCGTGTGAACCAGCATCGAAACAAGTCCCGACAAGAGACCAATCGCGAGAGACGGGACCAGAATGTATCCGCTGACGATCTCAAGAGATGCTCGCAAGCCTGCATAGGCGGCAGCATCGGTCGGCGTGGCGACCACCAGAAGCACCATATAGGCCGCGAGTCCGCCGATCAGGCCGCCAGCAGCGACCGTGTGCAGGATTTTGACGATCTTCCGCGCGCGCTGCATAGTTTAGCTCCGGCTTGCTTTCCACTGCCCCAAGAGGGTGGACCTCACAACGCCGCGATCAAGAGGCAATGGTGATCTTGCGGCCGTGGGGATCTGCATGGGCGATCACGCGGCGGTGCCCGCCCGGCCAGGTGACAAGGTCAACCGGATGGACATTGGAACTGCCGTCGGGGACAAAAACCCGCTCTGGTTCGAATCGGAGCCAGGCAAGGCGCTGGGTCTCATTGGCCCCCGCACCGGCTCTCTCAATAGCGGTGGAAGCCCGCTCATGGGTTTCCCGGTCGAAGTATTGCCACGCAATGGAATGGTAAATCACCGTGGTGCCAACGGGGAGCAGGCCTGCCAACTGGGTCTCCAACCAGTCGGCAGCATCAGCCTTGTCCACGGAGACCCCGCGGCGCCGAGCCAATTCCATCGCGGCGCGAACGCGCTCAAGCCTGTCGGTCTGGTCGGGCCAGATATACGCCTGAAGCGCAAGGCGCGCGTCCGGGTCTTCTATGTCCAGTGGTGACTGGTCACAGGCCTTCCGGCTTTCAATCTGGAACATCGCGGGAAGAGCCGGGGCCGCACCCTCCCACGCGCTGGAGATGACCGGGGCACCGGGCGCACCGTCACGCGTCCAGTGGCCTCCGTGGTACCCGAACGCGTCCCAATGCTGGTTCAGGCCCGCACTGGCGCCGATTTCGAGCAGATGGAGCGATCCCTCCAATGCTGCAAACCCCGGCAGGAGCGCGATTGAGCGGCGGGTTTCGTTGGTCTGGGGTGTGTTTTTGAGGAACGCCGCCACCCAGTCCCGGTGGCTCTCCAACGCCGCGTAGACAGCCGGGAGTGTTTCGATCATGTCCCAATCGGGGCGCTGGGCCGGATATTGCCGAGCAAGCGCCTCATCTTTCCCAGACAGAACCAGGGCGTGGAGCGCACCAGCGGCACGTAACGGGCCCGCATCCGCCGCGTTGGGCTCAAGCGGCGCGTCACCGCTTAGAAGACTGTCGAGAACAGAACCATCGCCAAGTTGCGCCGCAAGGCCTCGCAGCAAAGCCGCATTGAACGGTGAGCCGAGCCGCTCGCACCATTCGGCCTGTTTGTGAAAGTGGGCGGCGTGTTTCGACAGAGAATTCGACATCGCGGCGAGCGATATCAGAAAACCCGGGGACGGTCTTCCTTATCCACGTGCAGGCCGCACTCGGTCTTTTCCATCCCCGCCCAGCGGCCGGACCGAACATCGCCGGGGTCTTCTGCAGGCCGCGTGCATGGCCAGCATCCGATCGATGGATAGCCCTGGGCGACCAGCGGGTGCTTTGGCAGGCCGCGCTGGTGGAAGAACAGGTCGACATCGCCCTGGGTCCAACTCGCAAGCGGGTTCACTTTGAAACGGCCACTTGCATGTTCGAAAACAGGCAAGCTGAGCCGGGCGCCCCCATGGAAGCGCTTGCGCCCCGTGATCCAGGCACTGAACCCTTCAAGGGCCGGCTCCAGCGGACGCACCTTGCGCAGCGCACAGCACGCATCCGGATCGGACTTATGCAGGCCACCTTTGGCGTCTTCAGCAACCCGCTCCGCTTCATCCGGCGTGATATTGCGCACGCCGGTTAGGCCCAGCCTTTCAATCAACTGGTCGCGGTAATCCAGCGTCTGTGGAAAATGCATGCCTGTTTCGAGGAAGATGATCGGCAAGTCAGGCTTTACGTCGGCGATCAAGGCCAGCATGACGGCGCTTTCCGCACCGAAACTGGAGACATAGGTCAGTTCGTCTGGCCATTCGCGCAGCATGGCAACGCGCAAAATGGTCTGGGCCGACGCCTCCCGCAACTCGCCGTTCAGGCGCGCGAGTTTATCGGTCACGGGCTCATCGGCGCGGCTGATCACATCGGCATAGGCCACTGGCTAAACCTTCCTTAGCGCCTGTGTCTGGCGGCAAAAACATTCTGCGCGCCGTCGGCGGCAGGCTGGTAGAAGGAGGAAAATTCCCCCATCGCTTCTAGGAAGGAAGGTAGGTCAGCACGGGTCGTCTCGTAAGCGTCAAACCCTGAACGGTGCATATAGAGAAGCTGATCCCTCAGCACATGGCCCACCGCGCGCAGTTCGCCGGTAAACCCCAAACGCCGCCGCAAGAGCTGCGCCTGGGAGTAGCCGCGTCCATCGGTGTATTTCGGGAAGTCCACTTCGATACGCACCAGCGAACCGAGGTATGACGTCAAAACCGCCGGATCGTCTTCAGGTGAAAGCCGCACTCCGAACGCGGAATTCTGCGCGATCAAAGCGTCAGCATCTTCGAGAAACTCTGCCAGCGTGTAGCTGGGTGTATCATCCTCGGCAGCAACGCCGTCTCTAATCAGCGGCATAAATGGCCTCCTTGAATGCATCCATGCCGACACGTTCGAAAACATCGATAAAAGGCTCATTCGGGCCCGATCTCAGATCTTTGTACCGCTCCACCACCCGCCTCAACGCCGATGGGACGTCCTCAGCGCGCAGGCCCGGGCCCACAATCTCGCCGATGGCCGCCTTCTCATCTGCACGTCCGCCAAAGGTAATCTGGTAGAATTCCTCACCTTTCTTATCGACGCCGAGAATGCCGATATGGCCGACATGGTGGTGGCCGCAAGCATTGATACATCCGGAAATGTTGATGTGCAGCTTGCCGATGTCGGCCTGGTCTTCATAGCTTGAGAATTCGCGGGCGATTTCCTGACTGATGGGGATCGAACGGGCATTGGCCAGGTTGCAGTAATCGAGGCCCGGGCACACGATCATATCGCTGATCAGGCTCTCATTTGGCGCTGCGAGACCGGCCGCATCCAGGGCGCGGTAGACGTCATAGACATCGTCCAACGCCACATGGGGCAGGACAACATTCTGGGCATGGGTGACACGGATGTCGGACTGTCCGAACTGTTCGACAAGGTCCGCAACCGCTTCCATTTGGACATCGGTTGCGTCGCCCGCGATCCCGCCCACAGGTTTATGGCTGGCGGTAACAGACGTGTATCCGGCGACCTTGTGGGGATGGAGATTGGCGTCTGCCCAAAGGGAGAAGGCCGGGTCGGCGGCTTTCGCGCGTTCGAACGCATCGCTACTGGCAGGCTTCTCTGCGAGCTCAGGCGGCATGAAGTAGGCTTGGATCCGATCGATCTCGCTCTGCGGAAGCTCAATCTTCTCCGCATCGCGCTGGGCGGTGAACTCTTCTTCCACCAGGCGTGTGAACTCTGCCTCGCCCGTCTCGGTGACGAGGATCTTGATCCGCGCCTTGTACTTGTTGTCCCGGCGACCAAACCGGTTGTAGACCCGCATGATCGCTTCGAGATAGTCGAGCAGGTCCGCCTCAGGTACGAACTCATTCACCAGTGCCGCGATGTGGGGCGTGCGACCCTGACCGCCGCCCACGTGGACTTCAAATCCAACGACACCATCACGCGCGCGCATATGCAGCCCGATATCGTGGACGCGAATGGCTGCCCGGTCGTGTTCAGCCGCCGTCACAGCGATTTTGAATTTGCGCGGCAGGAAGGCGAATTCGGGGTGGAAGGTGCTCCACTGGCGTATGATCTCGCACCAAGGGCGCGGATCCATCACTTCGTCTGCAGCCGCGCCTGCGAAATGGTCACTCGTCACGTTGCGAATGCAGTTCCCGGACGTCTGGATGGCGTGCATTTCCACGTCGGCCAGTTCGTCGAGCACATCTGGAATGTCTTTCAGGGCCACCCAGTTGAACTGGATATTCTGGCGCGTCGTCCAGTGGCCATAGCCGCGATCATAAGTGCGCGCGATGTGGGCGAGTTTGCGCAGCTGGGTCGGGTTCAGCTGGCCATAGGGTATCGCCACACGCAGCATGTAGGCGTGGAGCTGGAGGTAGACCCCGTTCTGAAGGCGCAGGGGCTTGAACTCGTCTTCCAACAGTTCTCCGGAAAGGCGCCGCTCCACCTGGCCGCGGAACTGGTTGACCCGGTCGCGCACGATCTGAGCGTCGAATTCATCGTATCTGTACATTTATTCTGATCCCCGCTTCGCTTCGCCTCGCGATGGATCGCGCTCAGGGCTGTTCATCACCAATCCCCTGCATGGTCGAGGCCGAGGGCGGTTTCGGTGCGGCGAACCCATCGGCCCACCGCGGGAAACTCCGAGAGGTCGAAACCTCCAAGATGAGCACGGCGGGTATAGGCGACCAGCGCCACATCGGCGAGCGTCATGGCCTCACCCACCAGCCAGTCGGTGTAGGTCAACTGCATCTCCATGACGCCGAGGGCGCGGCGGCCCTTGGCCAGCAGATCCGGGTCCAACTCATCTTCGGGAATGCCGCGATAATGCAGCCGGGAGATGCGCACCGCGATGTAGGGCTCATGGGAATACTGTTCCCAGAAGAGCCAGCTCGTCATTTGGGCGCGCTCGAAATCATCGGTCGGGATCAGGTCGCTTCCGGCCTGTTCCGCAAGATACAGCATAATCGCATTGGATTCCGGCAGGCGCCGTCCATCGGGCCACACCGCGAGCGGGACAAGGCCCACCGGATTCAGGGCGAGAAAATCGTCGGTTTGGGTTTCACCCTTGAAGATATCGACCTCAACCCAGTCGTAATCGAGACCAAGTGCATCGGCGGTCCAGCGCGGCTTCATGCAGTTGCCGCTCTGGGAATTGCCATAGAGGGTGAGTTTTGTGGGCAGGTCGGCCATCAGGCGCCTCCTGATTTGGCAAAGTGCGGATGAACGGTGGGCCCTTCGGCGCGAATGCGTTCGCGCAGGGTTTCGCGCCCTGCAATGGAGCCTTCAGCCGTGACTTCCATGAAATATGGGTCGGTCACGCGCCCCTCTTGCGCCTTTGCAGCTGACAATGCGGCTTCGGCCGCGTCATCCGTGAACACGCCGATCGCTTTCGGATCAGGTGACCAATCGCCGGCTTCGGTCATGTAAATGACCTCGCCGGTCGCCGTGTCCCAGGCGGTGACAGTCTTCGGGGTCTCAGGTTTCAGTTTGGGGCGAACCGATGTCATGCGACGGCCTCCAGGGCGGCTTGGGAGCGCGCTTCGATCGGCAAGCCGGAAACCTCTCCGATAACAAGCAATGCTGGGCCTTTGATTCCGGCCCCCGTTATCAATTGCGGCAACTCTGCCAGGGTGCCGAAGACGCGAATTTCGTTTGGGCGGGTGCCATTCTCGATCACAGCCACAGGCGTCATCGGCGCGCGCCCGGCTTGGATGAGTTTTTCTGATAGCGTTGGCGCCGTACCGACGCCCATGAACACCACAACGGTCTGGGCCGGACGGGCAAGCGCCTCCCAGTCCAGATCCGGCACGCCGCCGGTCTGGGCGTGGCCCGTGACGAAGGTTAGTGTTTGGGCGTGGTCCCGATGGGTGAGGGGGAGACCTATGGACGCCGCACAGCCAAGCGCTGACGATATTCCTGGCACCACGTGGGCCTCAACGCCCGCCGCCTGGAGCGCTTCGAGCTCTTCTCCGCCCCGGCCGAAAACGAAGGGATCGCCACCTTTCAAGCGCACAACACGTTTCCCCTCGCGCGCTGCCGAAATCATCAAGTCGTGGATTTCGCCCTGGGGAACCGAATGGTCCCCTTTGGACTTGCCGACGCTCACACGATCTGCGTCGCGACGCACCAGATCCATGATGTCTCCGCTGACAAGACGGTCGTAAAATACGATGTCGGCCTGCTGAATCAGGCGGAAGGCCTTCATTGTGAGGAGCTCCGGATCACCGGGGCCTGCGCCCACAATGTGCACCACACCTTCGGCTGGGCCAAACTGTTCTAAAAGTCGCCGCATCTCGTCCTCGGCGCCGGCAATATCTCCGGCGAAGGCACGCTCTGCAGCCAGTCCGTTCAGTGCCGTTTCCCAATATTTGCGACGATCAGCGCCGTCATGCAGGTGCGCCGAAACATCGGGGCGCAGACGTTTTGCCAGAGCTGCGAGATCTCCAATTCCCTGGGGCATCAGAGCTTCCAGGCGCGTGCGTACGGACTTGGCAAGCACTGGCGCAGCTCCTCCCGTCGCCACCGCCGCAACAATATCACCGCGGTCCAGAATGGAGGGCACTGTGAAGTCGCAGTGCTCCGGTCTGTCCACGGCGTTCACTGGCACGCCAATGGATTTTGCCAGGAAAATGGCCGCGTGGGCAGCCGCATCATCTTCCAAAGCAACAATGGTGAACGCTGCGCCTTTCAGGGCCGCCGGCGCCGAAATCGGCGCGATCTGGATGATGCGTTCACCAAACTCTTGCGTCAGTTCAACTCCGATTTCCTCGGCAACAACGCGGATCTCTGCTGGCGTTTTCGCGAGAAGGCGGACTTTCCGGAGGGCCTCTTCACCACTGCCAAACACCACCACATGGGCGGCCTCCATTCCGAAGAAGGCGGGGAAGACTTTCATTCGCGAGGACTCCGGCGTTTGGTTCCGGGATCTTATTTGGTGCTTGACGGCGCCGCAGCAACCGGCGACCCCTACAGCGAAGAATCAGAAAAACTATTCGAGATGACAGACTCCAACGATCGCTTTCCGCCCCTGAACGCCTTGCGTGCTTTTGAAGTCGCTGCCAGGCGTTTGTCCTTCACAAAAGCGGCCGAGGAACTGAACGTGACGCCCGGCGCAATATCCCAGCAGATCCGACAACTCGAAGACTATGCTGGAACGCCGCTTTTCAAGCGAACCGGTCGATCGGTCCTTCTGACCGACGCCGCCCAGGCATGCTTGCCCCTTGTGGCCGAAGCCTTTGAACAGATTGGTGAAGCTGGGCGGATCATGCGCGCCCCGGCCCGGCGCGGGCGCGTCATGGTGTCGTGCGCTCCATCCTTTGCGGCCAAATGGCTGGCGCCGAAGCTGGAGCGATTTCACCAGGCGCATCCCGGAATCGAGGCCTGGGTGTCGGCTGACATGCAACTCACCGACTTCAATACGGCCGACGCGGATATCGCTATCCGTTACGGCACCGGCAATTATGACGGGCTTAAATCAGAAAAACTGCTCGATGAGAGCGTTCTGCCGGTGTGTTCCCCCCAATTGCTGGAAGGTGCGGACGCGATCCGGAAACCCCAGGATCTCGCGGCGCATACACTCATCCACGATGAAAGCCCGGAAAACGATCCATCCTGTCCCGATTGGGCCAATTGGCTCGCCGCGCGAGGCGTGACGGGCGTCGACGCAACTCGTGGGCCCCGGTTCAATCAGGCTGTTCTGGTCATTGAAGCGGCGACGAATGGGCGGGGCGTGGCGCTTGCCAAGCGTGCGATCGCCCAGGCCGAACTGGACGCGGGCCGCCTTGTTGCCCCCTTTGCCGATGGCTCCACAGAGATCGACTTTTCCTACTGGGTCGTCTGGCCGAAAGGGCGCCACCTGTCGCCTGATGTGCGCGCCTTTATCTCCTGGGTAAAGTCGGAAGCGGTGCGAGGTGAAATCGTCGGCGTTTAACACTTTATCTTGATCTGACCGCAGGCTGGCCCTGCACTGGCCACAATGTGAGGCGAAGCTCACTCCATCGACAGACCGATGGAGACCCCGATGCCTGCCCGCCGCAACGCGACTGTGATATCCGCCCTTTTGGCGCTGGCAGCATTCATCATCGCCGGGGCCGCGGCCGCCTGAGCGGCGCAGTTGCCCGGGCGACAGAGTCGAACAGCTCCTATATCAGCAAAACTAAACCGCACCTTTGCACCCTTGCTAAGGCAAGCCTTGCAGGACATGTGGGGGCGGAAGAAACACGAGTTTTGCGCCATGACCGACACAGCCGCCGCTGAGCAGAAGCAGCGCCCGAATCCGAACGCCCCGACGAGCGAAGAAGTTCTGTCGGTACATCACTACACGGACCGGCTATTCAAATTCCGCATTACGCGCCCGTCCACTTTTCGGTTCCGGTCGGGCGAATTCATTATGATCGGCCTGCCGAAGGAAGACGGGAAACCGCTCTTGCGCGCCTACTCCATCGCGTCACCAGCCTGGGATGAGGAACTTGAGTTCTTTTCCATCAAGGTGCCCGACGGGCCGCTGACATCGCGCCTTCAGAAAATCCAGAAAGGCGACCATGTTTTACTCGGCAAGAAGCCTGTCGGCACGCTGGTCAATGACGCGCTGACCCCTGCCAAGCGGCTTTGGATGTTCTCCACAGGCACAGGATTCGCGCCCTTTGCGAGCCTGATCCGCGATCCGGAGACTTATGAGAAATTCGATCAGGTGATCGTAACGCACACCTGCCGCCTCCAAGAGGAACTGGAATACAGTTTCGAGACGGTTGCTGGCGCAAAAGCGGACCCCTTGGTCGGCGAGGAGGCCACAGCCCAGCTGCACCACTTCACGAGCTGCACTCGAACGCCGGATTACCCCGTTCAGGGCAGGATCACGACGCTCATTGAGAATGGCGGACTATGCAGCTCGCTGGACTTGCCTCCGCTAGACCCGGCCAATGACCGCGCCATGATCTGCGGATCCATGGAAATGATTCAGGACACAAAGGCGCTTTTGGAAGCGCGAGGCTTTGTGGAAGGCTCCAACGCCAAGCCGGCGGACTTCGTTATCGAAAAGGCGTTTGCAGGCTAAAACTGCGCCGAGTGCGCACACCCTGATAGGCAAGGCAGGCCAGCGCCGCTATATCGCGGGAATGACGAGTTATACCTCAGACCCGCGGCGCCACTCTGCTGCAACCGCTGAAACCATGGCGGACGTCCGCTATGAAATTGATCGGCTGGACCGCCTCCTGGTGGAAATCATCAAGGAGCGACAGTCCTTTATGGACGCTGCCGCCCGCATCAAGGGGGCGAGAGACAAGGTGCATGACCGTCCGCGGATCGAGGATGTTGTCGCGAAGGTGAAAGCCGCCGCCGAGGCTGCAGGGCTTTCTCCAGCCATAGCTGAGCCCGTTTGGCGGACAATGATCGACCGGTGTATTGCCTATGAGTTTGAAGCGTTTGACGCGCTGAAGCCGGTAGAGCCTGCCAATTCGTGAGCAGCAACCGCTGCGGCCTCAAGAGTCGTTCCAAGACAGGCTCGCACATCGTCCAGGGCGACAGCGGCTTCAGCGGGGCTGGCCGTTCCTGAACGTCCGAGAGTTTCTGCGCGTGTGCAAACCTTTGCCAGTTTGATCGCCCCGATTCCGAGGGCAGCGCCCTTCAAGGAGTGGGCGGCATCGGCCCATGTTTCATGTGGCTCGCGCGCGCTCAGCAAACGTCCCCAAACATCTGCCTGTTGTCTGAATATCTCAATGACTTCAATGGCAAGATCAGTGTCACCACCCGTCATTGCGCTTAAATGGGACCGGTCCAGAATCGGTAAATTGGCAGGCGCTTCCATTGCACAGATCTCCCCATGGCCCGGAAAATGCAGGGCCTGACGCCGTATTTCTTGTCGCGGCTATCCTAGCCGAGCGTTAAGATGGCGGCGAGGGAGCTGATAATTTAAGCGGATTTCGGACGATTCTGTCCTATGTTCGCAGGATAGAATAGTGGGAGCGCCAAGCCATGCCTGACTCAGAACACGGCCCCGAACACGTCAAAAACCGGTATGCAGATGCACCACGCGCCGATGACTGGACGATCGACCAGAACTGGGACAGCTACAGCGCGGAAGAGCACGACCGCTGGGACAGACTGTTTGCTCGCCAGCGTTCTGTGTTGCCAGGCCGCGCCTGCTCGGCATTCCTGAAGGCCCTCGACACGTTGCAATTGTCTGCATCCGGCGTGCCCCATATGGGCCGTCTTTCGGACAGGCTGGAGAAGCATACCGGCTGGCGGGTGGTGCCAGTGGCTGAGTTGGTGCCCGATGATGTGTTCTTCGACCATCTGGCCAATAAACGGTTTCCGGCTGGCGCCTTTATCCGCCCCGAAGCAGAGTTCGACTATTTGAAGGAGCCGGACGTTTTCCATGACGTTTTCGGCCATGTGCCCCTGCTCGCTGACCCTGTGTTCAGCGATTTCATGCAAGCCTACGGGCAAGGCGGCGCCCGGGCGATTGAACGCGGTCAGCTCCACCATCTGGCGAGGCTCTATTGGTACACGGTTGAGTTTGGCCTCATCCGCGAAGATGGAGACTTGCGCCTGTTCGGGGCGGGCATCATGTCCAGCCCCCATGAAAGCGTATTTGCCTTGGAAGATGATTCGCCGAATCGTGTGGCGTTCGACCTGAAGCGGATCATGCGCACCAAGTACATCATTGATGACTTCCAGCAGACGTATTTCGTGATCGACAGCTTCGAAAGCCTGCTGGAAACTTGCTATCGCGACTTCGGGACCGTGTATTGCGCCCTGCGCAAAGCGGAAGACATCGAAGCCAACGCGGTCATCAAGGAAGACGATGTGCTGACCTATGGCACGCAGGACTATTTCGCTCAGAAAAAGCGCGCCTGATCACGCCTGAGTCCCAGAAAACAAGAAAGGCGGTCCAGTTAGGACCGCCCTTCCGACTCAACTCGTACTCTACTGAAGACGTATTTAGCTCTGTTTTGCTAACAGATCACGAATTTCTTCCAGCAGAAGCTGTTCTTTTGGCGGCGCTGGCTCTTCAGCGGGCTCTTCCTCGGCCTTTTTCTGCATGTTGTTCATGCCCTTGATGATCAGGAACATCACAAACGCGACGATGATGAAGGAAATGAGCGCGGCGATGAATGCGCCGAGATCCACGATCGCAGCTTCTTTCACCACTTCGCCGTCAGGGCCGAGCACGGCTTCCTGAACGGTGTAGGTCAGGCTCGACAGATCGATGCCGCCCATGATTGGCGCCAGGAGCGGTAGGAACACGCCCTGGATAAAGGCGGTGACCACCGTTGCGAACGCCCCGCCCATGACGAAACCAACCGCCATGTCGACGAGGTTACCCTTCATCGCAAATTCTTTGAATTCATTCAGCATTTCAGCCCTCCTCTGGATAAATGCTGCCTGTCAGTGGCCTATTTCGCGCGATTCATCAACCAAGCAAACGCATGGAGAGCATCGGTCCAAAGCTAGCGGGCTTCCGGGTCTGATCCGTCATTGACGCGCGCGCGCAATTCCTTGCCGGCTTTGAAGAAGGGCACAGCCTTGGCGGGCACATCAACCGTATCCCCGGTCCTGGGGTTTCTGCCGCGGCGAGCCTCACGTTTTCGCACGGAGAACGCTCCGAAACCCCGCAGCTCCACCCGGTCACCCCGCGCGAGCGCGTCCGTGATTTCATCCAGGATAATGTTGACGGCCTTTTCCAAGTCATTTGCTTGGAGGTGGCTGTGCTTATCGGCCAGCATAGCGACGAGTTCTGATCTCAACATCACGTTGATTCATAATGTATTTGCGGCGGGAACGTAAGTCCCCGCCGCAAAATCTTGCAAGTTATTCATCTTGAAGGGAGGAATTCCCCTCAAATACTGGCGCTAACCACCCAGAATTTCTTTGGCCTGGTTCACCCAGTCGCCCTTTTCGAACTTGCCACTGATGCTCAGTTCTTCCTCGGTCTTGGCGATGTCATCTTCGCTCATCTCGGCAATCTGCTTCAGTGAAGTGATTCCAGCGGCGATGAACTTCTTCTCCAATGCGGGACCAACCCCGGAGAGAGCTTTCAGATCATCATTGGCTTCGGAAGGAGCATCGGCGGCGGCTTCGGATGGCGCCTCAGACTGAGCGTCGGACGTCTCATCGGATGATGCACCGCCCGAGCCCGCCAGGGCGGCCCCAAGGATGTCACCGAGCGATGCACCACTATCGGCAGAGCCGTACTGTTTCACAGCTTCCTGCTCTTCGGCGATTTCCAGCGCCTTGATAGAGAGTGTCACGCGGCGCGCAGCCTTGTCGACATTCTGAACGCGGGCATCGACCTTGTCGCCAACCGCAAAACGTTCGGGACGCTGTTCGGAGCGGTCGCGGGACAGGTCGGAACGACGAATGAAGGATTTCATCGCAGGCTCGCCAAACTCCACTTCGATGCCGCCGGATGCAACTTCGGTCACCACACAGGTCACGACCTCGCCGCGGCGAATGCCGCCGGCTTCGCCACCGGAACCGCCACCGCTGCCGGCAATTGGGTCACCTGCAATCTGTTTGATGCCAAGGGAGATCCGCTCTTTGTCGACATCAACATCCAGGACCTTGGCACGAACCGTGTCGCCTTTCTGGAAGTCCTGAATGGCTTCATCGCCGGACTTGTCCCAAGCGATATCGTTGATGTGCACCATGCCGTCGAGCTCTGGGCCGAGACCCACGAAGAGACCAAACTCGGTGATGCCGCGCACTTCGCCTTCGATTTCCGTGCCGATTGGATGCTCGGCGATGAAGGCGTCCCAGGGGTTGTCCTGGGTCTGCTTGAGACCGAGGGAAATGCGGCGCTTGTCGCTGTCCACGTCGAGGACTTCAACGTCCACTTCCTGGCTGGTGGAGACGATTTTGCCGGGGTGAAGGTTCTTCTTGGTCCAGCTCATTTCAGAAACGTGGATCAGGCCTTCAACACCATCTTCCAGTTCAACAAACGCACCGTAGTCGGTGATGTTGGTGATCTGGCCGGACATGCGCATGCCGATTGGGTACTTGGCTTCGATCCCATCCCATGGATCAGACCCAAGCTGCTTCATGCCAAGCGAAATGCGCTGGGTATCCTGGTTGATGCGGATGATCTGGACCTTCACCGTGTCGCCCACATTGACGACCTGGCTTGGGTGGTTGATCCGCTTCCAGCTCATATCGGTGACGTGAAGCAGGCCATCGATGCCGCCCAGATCCACGAATGCACCGTAATCGGTGATGTTTTTCACCACACCATCGCGGACATCGCCTTCAGCCATATCGGCAACGATCTCAGCACGCTGTTCGGCACGGCTTTCTTCGAGGATGGCCCGGCGAGAGACGACCACATTGCCCCGCGGGCGATCCATTTTGAGGATCTGGAACGGCTGCGTTTCGCCCATGAGGGGACCAATGTCGCGCACCGGGCGAATATCGACCTGCGAACCGGGAAGGAAGGCGTTGACGCCGCCAAGGTCGACCGTGAAGCCGCCTTTAACGCGGCCGACAATCGCACCATTGACCGGCTCTTCTTTGTTGAACGCATCCTCCAGACGGATCCAGCTCTCTTCGCGGCGCGCTTTCTCGCGCGAGAGAACGGCGTCACCAAGGGCGTTTTCGATGCGCTCCAGGAACACTTCCACAATCTTGCCGGGCTCAGGCTCGTTCTTGTCCTGATAGAATTCCTTGAGCGGCACACGGCCTTCGGTTTTCAGGCCGACATCGACGATAACGGCGTCGTTTTCCACGGCGAGGACCGTGGCAGGCACCACATTGCCTTCCGTCATGGCGGAGGCTGCGGCGGAATCTTCGAACATGGCCGCGAAGTCGTCGGTGGAGGGGTTCATGGTTTCGGTCATTGAGGGGGTCTTTGGGGTTCAGGGTTTGGCCAAGCCGTCCGTGCGCTGCGCGAGAAAACGCAAAGCGCCCGAACGCCAGTGGCGCTGGGCTAGGGGTTCAAAAGGTCGTGCGTGGTGCCGCTTTTTGGTTTTCGCACACAGGCCAGACTTGCCCTAGGCGCGAGAAGCGGCGGAATTCTCTCGGGGCACCGTGCGATCGATAATCTCACAGGCCCGGTCCACGGCCGTGTCTATAGACAGTTCAGTGGTGTCGATCAAGTGCGCATCGGGGGCGCGCTGCATCGGGGCATCTGCCCGTCCAGCGTCGCGGGCATCGCGGATACGCACTTCATCCATCATCTGGTCGAACGAGAGCACCTCGCCCTTGGCCAACAATTCTGCATGGCGCCGGCGCGCGCGTTCTTCAATGCTGGCGTCAATCCAGAGTTTCACATCGGCATCGGGACAGATCACGGTGCCGATGTCGCGACCATCCAAGACTGCGCCGCCCGGTTGCGCGGCGAAGTCACGCTGAAACGCCAGGAGCGCGGCGCGCACTTCAGGCACGGCTGCGACTTTGCTTGCTGCCTGCCCGGCTTCGGCGCTGCGCAGTTCAAGCTCCTCGAAACACTCAGAGTCCAGGGACCTGGCAAGCACGGCGAGTGCGACGGAATCTTCAAAGTCCGTTCCCGCCCGCAAAGCCGCTACGCCCGTGGCGCGATAGAGGCGGCCTGTGTCGAGATGGGCGAGCCCATAAATGGCTCCAATTCGCCGCGCCAAAGTGCCTTTTCCCGAGGCGAGAGTGCCATCAATCGCAATAATCATTCGCCAGAGGTGGTGCGCCGCCCCACTGCCTGTCAAGCCAAGCCCGACATCAGCGCGCCGGGTGGTGCGCCGCAAGATGGGCCAGGCTTTCCCGCAAAACCGTCGTCCGGGCAGTTGTCGACGTGAGATAGTGGTCTGATCCCTCTAGTTTCACATATCGAAGGCCGGGGCGGCGTCCCCATGCTTCTTCGAAGTTGCGGGATTGCTGGGGACGCACAACCTGATCGTCTGATCCGTGGATCAGCAGCACGGCGGCGCGAAACTCACCCGCACGATCTTCTGGGGTGATGTCTAGCTTTTCAGCCTCGTCAGAAAACACTCCACCTCCAACATAGCGCACCCAATAGTTATAAATATACGTGTTCCGACCAAACCGGGCCATCTGCTTGTAAACATCTGTTACAGGCGCAACCGCAACAACGCACCCAACTTTGTCCGGGGCTCGCAATGCAGTCATGAGGGCCGAATAGCCACCGTAGCTTCCGCCGACCACACAAACGCCCGCTTCCATTGAGAGGCCTTCTGATTCCGCCCAGTCGATTGCGTCTACGACGTCATCAACCATAGCTCCGCCAAATTCACCAAATCCCCTATTGCGAAATTCAGCGCCGTAGCCCGATGACCCCCTGAAATTCGGTTGTATTACCGCGTAACCTTCGGATGCAAATGCTTGCACCCACCAATTGAAATCTGCGGTATCGCGCGCCTCTGGACCGCCATGAGGCATGACGATTGTAGGAAACGGGCCATCGGCGCGAGTCTTGCCGGGCGGCAGCGTCAAATAAGCCGGAATATCAACACCGTCGCGGGCGGTATACCGGAACGGCTCAATTCTACCAAGATCCCGTCCCTCTAGTTGCGAGGCTTCATTCCCGACAGGTTGAATCTGCCCAGCCACTAGATCTACAAGGTAGAACTCAGCGGGCGCTCCTGGCGAGACCGCTCGGAATGTGAACCTATCTCCGGCCTTATCCAACGATACGAGCGTAATGGTTCGACCCGGCAGACTATCACCCAACATGGTTTGGAGTTCGGCGATGGTGGGCTCAAAAAACACCTCCTCGCGAAGGTGTCCGATCGCGTGGTAACCAAGGATCGTATCGTCGTAGGGAGAGACTATGAGACCTTTCTCGCCAATAGAGGTATCACCTACACTGAGAGGGGTAAGTGATCCGGTCTCCAGATCCAATTCATGATAGCCTTGGAAGTCTTCAAAATCCGCGTCCACGATCAAAGCAGTTCGCGCAACGTTGAAGCCACTTACGCGAAGGGGCGGACGATCAGTGTTTGTTCGTTCGAAAAGAGTCCGGCGATTGCGATCGTCACCAATTTCTATCGAGAACTCTCCACGTGTATCGTTGAACACAACGCGCCCACTTACTTTGCAAGCCGGATCTAGAATGTAGGTCCAAACCGACGCTCGATCAGACTCGCGCACCTGCATACGACCGGTATCGAGATCCACTTCATAGAGCACATTGAACACCCCGCCGCGCGTTGTCCCCAAGAGGCTGCCTGTCTTTGGTGCCTCGTCGAGACGCACGCTCAATTCCATCAGGACGTGCTGCGGATCGGCATCGCAAACCGATTTCACATCTGTCAGGTGGTCATAGTTCGAGGCTTGGCGCATCAGCATAACGGACCGGTCCCGCTCAAGGCTGTAGGAGAG
Organism: Pseudomonadota bacterium; assembly: GCA_038526245.1. Taxonomy (GTDB): domain Bacteria; phylum Pseudomonadota; class Alphaproteobacteria; order Caulobacterales; family Hyphomonadaceae; genus UBA5336. The sequence continues at coordinate 41,289 of JBCBGZ010000008.1, read as the reverse complement.
GGCCCGGCGGACCTCCACTTCAACGATACCGTTGCTCGTGTTCACTCTGTCAAAGTAGGAAATGTTGGAAACGACATGGTCGTCACTGGCCCAATAGAAATTCAATAAACGCTGATCGTCGGTGGGTTCGATAAGCTTGGGCCGTGCCTCGCTATTTCCCGTCTCATAAACACAAACCGCCATGCGCCCATTCGGGCTACATCCGAGCGCAAGATGGGCCCCATCCGGCGAGATTTGCGCGTCCCAAGTGGCATCAGCCTGGCCAAAAAGGGCCGCAGTATCGGCCGATGCCGTTGCTGAACTTCCCAGGACTAAACTGAAAGTGAAGACTGAAAACCAATTGCGCATGTCGCTATCCCCGCCGATGCCGCATTGCTGCAAGACAAGCAGAGAGTGAGCGACCAATCAACCGGGCGTTTCACATAAAAAACCCGGCGTATCCTTATCGGCCGCCGGGCTTCAATTCTCAGGAATGGAGTGTCCTTCTGAACCTTACGATCCGAACTTGTCGGTCTCCAGAGCGACGAAGGTCTGAGCGAGGGTTTCGCTACCGATTTCGGACACGGCGCTTTCAACGAGGCTGGCGACGCAGACTTCGTCATAGGAGAACCCAGCAGACGTCATGGACAAAGTCCGGCAATGACGGCGGGCCTGGCGTTCGAACGAAGAAAGCGTTTCGAGCGCACCTTCTTCAGTCGCAAGCAAAGCAGGCTCGTAGGTGAGCTCTGCGGTGACAGTGACCACATCATCGGCATGGGCAAGACCAGCGACAGCAGCGGCGGCGGCAAGTGCGAGTGTGTTGCGGAACATGGTTGTCCCCTTTCATGCTGCGCTACGAAACCAGAGTGGGAGGAACTCGTTTAGCTTCGCAGCTGCAGCAGAATTGAGCGAACGCAGCATGGCGAGTAGTGTTGCACACGCAGATCAGCCATGCACATTTAGGGGGTCGCGCCGAAAAGAACAATATCTTTCTATTTTTCAATGCACTCAAACTGAATTATCAGATTACTGTTCAGTGTTCATGTGTGCGCAGTTGCAGCAGATTTCGCAATTTTGTCGCACTTTTGGGCTCAATCGCATGCAATGGGTCGTTGCTAAACGCCCCGGCGACCTGTCGCCGGCCCAGACTGTGTGGACCGGCGAGCGCCCTCAAAGCCTAGTTTAACGCCGCAGCGCCTTTGGCAAAATCGTTCGGGACACCATTGATGGCGAGTTGCCCGCCTTCAACGTCAACCTGAATAACCTCGCCATCTTTGATCCGCCCCTCGAGAATGAGACGGGCGAGCGGGTCCTGCAGCTCCTTTTGAATCACGCGTTTCAAGGGCCGCGCGCCGTAGACGGGGTCGTATCCGCGTTCCGCCAACCAGGTACGCGCCGCATCCGTCAGGTCTACGGTGAGTTTCCTCTCAGCCAGTGACCGGCCAAGGCGGCCCATCTGAATATCGACGATATGGTCGATCTCACCGCGGCCGAGCCGCTTGAAGAACACCGTTTCGTCGATGCGATTGATAAACTCCGGGCGGAAGTGGCCACGGATCGCGTCCATCACCTGCGCGCGCACCGCTTCGCTTAGGTCGCCCTCTTCACCCGTCGCCAGGGCGTCGGAGCCAAGGTTTGACGTCATGATGATCAGCGTATTCTTGAAATCCACTGTCCGACCCTGGCCATCGGTCAGGCGACCATCGTCAAGAACTTGCAGCAGAGTATTGAAAAGGTCCGGATGGGCCTTTTCGACTTCGTCAAACAGTACGACCTGGTAGGGTCTACGCCGCACGCTTTCCGTCAGCACGCCGCCCTCATCATATCCGACATAGCCGGGAGGCGCCCCGATCAGACGGGCGACCGAGTGTTTTTCCTGGAATTCGGACATGTCCAGACGCAGGACGGCTGTATCATCGTCGAACAGGAATTCGGCCAACGCCTTCGTCAGTTCGGTTTTGCCGACACCGGTTGGCCCGACAAAAAGGAACGAGCCAATCGGCCGGTTTGGGTCCTGCAGTCCAGCCCGGGCCCGGCGCACGGCATTTGAGACCGCCGAGAGCGCCTCTTCCTGCCCCACGACCCGGCCACGCAGCGCATCTTCCATGCGCAACAGCTTCTCTCGCTCGCCCTCCATCATCTTGTCGACGGGAATTCCCGTCCATTTGGAGACGACGGCAGCGACGTGTTCTGGGCGAACGACTTCGGACACCAACCCTCCATCGTCGCCATCACCGGCGCTCTCTGCCTCACGAATCTGCTTTTCCAGAGCGGGGATGGTTGCGTATTTCAGCTCGGACGCCTTGGCGAGATCTCCGGTGCGCTGGGCTTCAGCGAGTTCGGTTTCCGCCCGTGCCAGGGCATCCTTCGCGCTGGCAGCGCCCTTGAGCTTCTGCTTCTCCGCCGCCCAGGCCGTCGTCAGCTCGTCAGACTGCGTCTGCAATTCAGAGATTTCGCCTTCCAAAGAGGCTAATCGCTCACGGGACGCGTCATCTTTCTCTTTTTTAAGCGCTTCCGCCTCGATCTTCAGCTGCAGCAGACGCCGGTCGATCTCGTCCAGTTCTTCCGGTTTGGAATCCACTTGCATGCGCAGGCGGGAGGCGGCCTCATCCATGAGGTCAATCGCCTTGTCCGGCAAAAACCGGTCGGTGATATAGCGGTTTGAGAGGGTCGCGGCAGACACAATCGCACTGTCAGCAACGCGCACGCCATGGTGGGCCTCATAGCGCCCTTTCAGTCCGCGGAGGATCGAAATGGTGTCCTCGACTGTCGGCTCGTCAATAAATACCGGCAGGAATCGCCGAGCCAGGGCCGGGTCGCCCTCTACATACTTCCGGTACTCATCCAGCGTGGTCGCGCCGACACAATGAAGCTCGCCGCGCGCAAGGGCAGGCTTGAGCAGATTGGACGCATCCATGGCGCCATCGGTTTTACCGGCGCCGACCAGCGTATGCATCTCGTCGATAAAGAGGACGATATCGCCTTCTGCCTGCTGCACTTCGTTAAGCACCGCCTTGAGACGCTCCTCGAATTCGCCGCGGAATTTTGCTCCAGCGATCAATGCGCCCATGTCCAGCGCCATCAGCCGCTTGCCTTTCAGGCTTTCGGGAACATCGCCATCGACCACACGCAGGGCGAGGCCTTCCACAATGGCGGTTTTGCCCACGCCGGGTTCGCCGATCAGTACGGGATTGTTCTTCGTGCGCCGGGCAAGCACCTGTATGGCGCGGCGGATTTCTTCATCGCGCCCGATGACGGGGTCGAGTTTGCCATCGCGTGCGTCCTGGGTCAGGTCGCGGGCATACTTCTTAAGCGCTTCATACCCTTCTTCCGCGGTTGCGCTGTCCGCAGTGCGGCCTTGGCGCAATTGCGTGATCGCCGTTTCCAGCGCCTTGGGCGTAACGCCCGCGTCCCGCAACACCGTCGCTGATGGCGTTCCGGACTGGCTGGCGAGCGCCAATAACAACCGCTCGACGGTGACAAAACTATCGCCGGCTTTCATCGCTGAATCTTCAGCGCTGGCAAACAGCTGGGCACCTTTCTGATCGAGCCGGAGCTGGCCATCTCCCCCGCTCACTTGGGGAACTTTTCCAAGGGCCGCATCGATGCCTTGCGCGACCAATTCGGGTCGACCGCCGGCTGCACGGATCAGGTTTGTTGCCAGCTGGTCGCGGTCGTCCAGCATGGCCTTCAGGACGTGTTCCGGTGAAAATGTCTGGTGACCGGCTGCGAGAGCTGCGGTTTGGGCGCTCTGTAAAATCGCTCGCGCACGTTCGGTGTAGGTTTCTGTGTTCATGCGTATCCCCTTCCAAAGGCAGATGCTTGGCCTCGGCAGGAAATCATCCTGCCCGGCGCTATGGGTTTCAGTCCGGCATCCCGCTCAGCAGCAATGCCGTCGATCAGAGAGGTGGGAATGACGGATGCCCCTCGCAAGTCCGTATTATGCCTTAGAAAGAAAGGTCACTCGCCCAATTGGGGAAACTTGGCGTTAACCTTCTGTTTACGATAAATTTCTTGCAAAAGAACAAATGATGAATACAAAGAAGTTAAGGAACGGAGAGAGAACATGCAGCGACCCGTCAGCTTCCGGGGACATTCGGGACAGACCTATGTTTTCACAGCGGCAGACCCCGCAGGAGATTGGGTGATGACACCCGGCATCGCGATTTTTGCCGCACCGAATGGGTACACTTGGCGGGTCATTCGCCTCACGGCGCTGCGCGGACGAGAAGACGATGTCCAGCCCATCTGGGCCCAACACGATGCCGCTCGCTACGGTGGGGACACGGTCCTGGTTCTGGTGGAGCCAGACCCGGCCATCCGCGATCAGATTCTGGCCGACCTGGACGCCGGGCTGAGCCCGCTCTGGCCGACGCCCCTGGCCGCGAACACAAACAGCCCCGAAATACCGTTGGCAGCCTGATCAGGAAAAGGCAGCGACAACCGCCGCGGCGATGATAATCGTGTAGATCAGGCCCGCACCGAGGATCAGAAAGATCGGGTAGTTGTTCGACACAGTGGAACGGGCGAACGTCATCGCCTGGCTCATCAGGTCCGGCCAAGTGTAAGACACGAAGTCGCCCTGGGTCATAATTGAGACGAGTTTGCCTTTGTCATCAACGACCGGTAAGCGGCGAAACCGCTCATTTGACATCATCCTGAGCCATTCGAGCAATTCGTCGTCTTCGCGCGCGACACGTACATCGCTGGTCATGATCTCGCTGAGGGGTGTTGTGTCCGGGTTTACGCCCGCATTCACCACACGCTTCATGATATCGCGCTCTGTCACCATGCCGAGCACTTGCTGGGCGCTATCAACGACCACCACAGCGCCATAATTCTTCTCCGACATGCGCGCTACCGCATCACGGATCGTGTCTGCGGGCGCCGCAGTCATAGGCTTGGGCTTGGAGTGGTACTCCGGGCGATCTTTGATTTTCATCGTAAGCCTTTCCGGTTGGCAGTGTGACGCTTGGGAAAGGAGGTAGGGCGTCAAAGCCCCAAAGCGATGTGGGTCAGCCCGGTGAAACAAAAATCGCCGGCCCCTTTGGAGCCGGCGATTGGTGGGTCGAAGCTCAGCGCGCCTTAGTAAGGAGCAGCGTCTCCGTCCCTTTCAAGACGGGCCTGGGCCGCGGCCGTGTTAGCCAATCGCGCGAGACTTATGAATTCCGCGCGATATCCGAAGCTGTCTTCGCCTTTCGCAGACTGAGCGAGCGCGATGACATCTTCAAAATCGTAGTCCGAAGCCGTGTAAGGGTCTCCGCGGAGCAGCTGGCCATATCCGGCAACCGCAGTGGCAAAGCGCGCCCATTGGGGGCTTTCATCGATGCTGCCGCGCATATCGTCCAGCGTGATCGGGCGCGTTGACAAGGTCGAAGTGTCTTCTCCCGGCAGTTTCTGGCGCAGCTTCAGAAAGGCAAGCTCATTCGAACGTGCTTCAAGAGGTTCGCTGGGCTGGTAGCGGCTCTCATCGATCATCCGCGCATCCGAGCCGACCTGCACAATCTCGTAGATTGCCGTCACCGAGGTTCCAGCACCGATGTCGCCCGCGTCGACGGCGTCATTGTTGAAATCCTCGCGGTTCAGCATCCGGGTTTCATAGCCGATCAGGCGATACTCGGCGACGCGAGCCGGATTGAACTCAACCTGGATTTTAACATCATCCGCGATGGGAAAGAGATTGCCCGTCAGATCGTCGTTGAGGACTTTTCGAGCCTCGTTCAGCGTGTCCACATAGCTGGCCATTCCATTGCCGGTCTGGGCAATTTTTTGCATCAGGGCATCATTGTAGTTGCCCTGACCGAAGCCAAGCACAGACAGATAGATCCCAGTGTCGCGCTTGCGGGAGACGAAGTCTTCCAGTTGCTCTGGATTGTTGATGCCGACATTGAAGTCACCGTCGGTGAGCAGCATGACCCGATTGACCCCTTCAGCATTGAAATTGCGCTCAGCCAGGCTGTAGGCGAGGCGAAGTCCCTCGCCGCCGGCCGTGGATCCGCCAGCATTGAGGTTCTCGAATGCGGCGAGGATTTTACCTTTGTTGGCCTCTGTCGCCTGCGTAGGCGCGAGCACTTCGCCTGCCGCGCCGGCATAGACGGCGATCGAAACCGTATCGTCTTCGCCCATCTCGTCGATCAGCATCGCCAGCGCCTTCTTGGCCAGCGGCAACTTGTTCGCCTGACCCATGGACCCCGACACATCGATCAAAAGCGTGAGATTGAGAGGCGGGCGATCTTCCGGCACGATGTCAAAACCCTGGATACCGATCTGAATAAGATCGCGACCCTCTGCCCAGGGGCTGGGCGCTACATTTATGTTGGTAGAGAATGGCGAGCCTGACCCGTCCGGCATGGGATAGGTGTAGTCGAAGTAGTTGATCATCTCTTCGATGCGCACAGCATCTTTTGGCGGCAGAACCCCATCATTGAGATAACGGCGCGCAACGGCATAGCTGGCCGTGTCCACATCGATTGAAAACGTGCTGACGGGCTCTTCGGAGACGAGTTTTACCGGATTGATTTCGAAATCCTCAAACCGATCGCGATCTACATCACCTGGCACGGGCTGCGGCACCACTTGAGGCGGGACCATGCCCGCAGTCGGCGCTGATCGGCTGAACATGTCTGCCATCGCGCCGGATTCCATGACGGCTTGGGGCGAAGGAGGCGGTGGAGGAGGAGGCGGCGGCGCAGGCGGCGCTACGGCATCCGTGACTTCGCCAGGTTCACCTTCGTAGACTTCACCAGGGTCTTCACAGGCACTGAGCACAGCAAGACTGGCGGCGCCCGCCAGAAGGATGGAAATTCTCTTCGTCATGGTCTTCCCCATTCACACTTTTGCGTGCCCCTAAAAGCCTCTCCATTCTGTCATCTTTGCGGCGGAGGAGGGCCCTTCTATGGGCATACTGGAGCCGGTCCGTGCGCTATTGGCCGACCATTTGCGCTTCATACCAGCGCTCCATATCCGCCTCGACCTGCTCAAGCGGGCGTGGCCCCCCCGATAAGAGCGTGTAGTGGAACGCGGCGGGATCGAAGGCCCTTCCGACAACAGCTCGTGCCCGGGCCCGAATGGCGGAAATCTGGTCTGCACCAGCAGTATAGGCCGAAGCCTGACCCGGCAAGACGATGATCCGATCAACTTCCGCCGCCATCGACGCTTCCGGCATGCCTGTTACGGCCACCAGATAATCGATCGCTTCCTGGCGTTCCCAGCGCATTCTGTGGACGCCCGTATCCACCACCTGTCGCGCCGCGCTGAACAGCTGGCTTTGCAGTATGCCTATCCGCGCATGGGGATCGTCATCATAGAGCCCGGACTCAAGGCCAAGCGTTTCTGCATATGTCGCCCAGCCCTCACCATAACCGGTATGCCACATGAGTTGCCGGATCAGGGGTAAGTCCGCCTCGACCATGGCGAAACTCGCTTCGGTATGGTGCCCCGGAATGGTTTCGTGAAGCATCAGGGCCGGTACGGCAAAGCGTGGCCATCTGGAAACGTCTGTCGCATCGATGCGCAAAACGCCTGGGTCTGCGCCATCGGGCGTAGGTGCTGTGTAAAGCGCCGCAGCAGCAAGCCGTGTCCTTGGCTCAGCCACACGCACCGTCAGCCGCAATTCCGGCTGGCGCGCGATCCAGCCCTGCATCGCCTCACTCGCGGCCAGAAACGCCGCTTCCACGTCTGCCTCGAGCTCAGCCCGCGCTTCAGTTGTATCCGGATACAACTGCGCCTCAGAAGAAGCGAGATCGGCCAGGCGTTGTCCGACAGTCAACGGGGGCAAAGGCTCTCCGTCTTCCGTGACCTCCAGCGCAGGGGGCTGGACAGGCTCCGCTTCGAGCGCAAGCGCATCCAAAGCCGCAAATTCCTCGGACAAAGCCTCAGTGAGCGCATCTACCCGGGCCCTGGCCTCGCGATGGAGACTTTCTGCCGACGTATCGGCACGGGTGTGCATCGCCAGCACGGCATCATAGTAGGCGTCGCCATCGGGCAGGGTCCAAACACCCGGGACATCGGTGGCCGATTCAATCAGCGACGCCACGGTTTCGAGCAGGTCACCATATGCGGGGCGCACACGGTTCCGAATGATGTCATCGGCGGAGTCACGTAATGCCCGGCGCGTCTGGGATGTTTCGTCGATCAGCCCGGAAACCTGATCTTCGAAAGCGAGAATGACGCGATCGCTTTCTAACGGCATGGCTAGATCTTCACCCAAACGGAGGGCGAGTGTCTGTAGTATGATACGCGGCGGCAATATGCCCGCCTCGGCATCCGCCAGCAGGCGGAGGCGCTCATCTTCCAGGGCACTGGCCAGCTGGACCATGCGCGCGAGGAAGTCTTCGGCGTCCCGGAGGTCCACGACACGCTGGCGGGTGGTCAGCAAGTCCGGCAGGTCCACCCAGGCACCTGAGCGGTGATCGAGAACGTAAGGGTATGCATTGCCGAGGCCCACGCGCCCATGGCCAAATTCAGCGACGCGGACTGCCGACGCGTAAGTTCGCAGCACCATTTCCTGGTGACCCCGCAGCGAACTGGCTTCCGGCGCGAGGGTCATCTCTTCCAAGAGTTTCAGGGCTTCGATCCGCGTGAGTCGCTGGCGCTCGAATGCTGCCTGGGACCGGTCTCCGAAGCGGTTGTTGGTGTCGACTTCAAGAAGATCACCCGGCAGACCGAGGCGCGTCAGGGTTTCCGGCGCCGCAGAGAGCTCCATGCGTGCCAGTGCGGCAAACACATCCTCGCTTTCCACGGAGACGCGGCGCGAGGGGGTGGTCGAGTCGCTTCCACAAGCTGGCACACCCAGCATCAGGGCGAATGCAAGCCCCAGACTGGCCAATCGGTTTTGCAGCTTCCTGCCCATGGGGCGTAAGGTGGAAGCAGCCGCCTGCTGCGTAAAGGGAATTTAACGGCGATCGACTGGTCGGTGGCGGTTGTAGGAGCCTGCCATATCGGCTAAGCGTCCGCCGCACGAGACGAGGAGCAGACCTGTGGACAACAATCCCAACCAGCCCCCAGGCCAACCCGGCGCTCCGGGACAGCCTGGCCAACCGATCGCTCCGGGACAACCCGGACAGCCAGGACAACCCGGCGGCCCCATGGCGGCCCAGCCCGGCCAGCAGCCCATGCAGGGCAACCCAGGCGCGCCCGAAGGCGGCGCCCAACTGACAGGGAATGTACTGTTCTACAAACAGCCTGAGCCGCTTTCTCCGGAAGCCCATGGCGCGCTCGGCGTAAAACAGATTCAACAGCCCTTCAGCTTCCTTCGCGAAGCCCACGCTGTCCCTGTGACGGTAACCGAGTTCGGCATGGCCGCAAGCGCCTACCCGGTGATCTTTGTTGGCGACGAACGTGTTCCCGTTGCAGTCATGGGCGTGCGCCAGGGCCAGAACCTGTTCGTCACGCCTGAGGGCCTGACTGAGCAAGACTATTACGTACCTGCGTTTGTGCGCCGTTATCCCTTCGTGTTTGCCGCTGACAACAATTCAGACCGGCTCCTGCTGTGCGTGGACCGTCAGGCCCCGATGGTTTCAGAGCAGCCTGAAGTGCCTTTCTTCGAGAATGGGCAACCTTCGAAGTTCACCAATGACGCCATCGAATTCTGCAAAGAGTTTGAGCGCCAACGCCGCGCCACATCGGAGTTTGCCGATATCCTGCGCAAGTTCGACCTGTTCGAGCAAAAGTCGGTGGCATTCCAGCCGCGTGACGCGCAGGGCAACCCCGCCGGCGAGCAACAGAAGATCGCCGATTACTGGGCCGTTTCTGAAGAGAAGCTCAATGCGCTGCCACCAGAGCAGTTCATGGAACTGAAAAACAATGGTGCTGTGGGCGCAATCTACGCGCACCTGATTTCACTGCTGAACTGGTCGCGGATTATCCAGCGTGCAATCCGCGCAAATTCAGGTCAGGCTGGCACGGCATAAGCCTGCTCGAACTTGAAAACATCAACTAGAAAGGGCGGCTTTAGTTTGAAAGCCGCCCTTTTCTTATCGCCAATCGCATAAACACGCCCTCCTCAAGATTTCGAGAGGGCCTTTCGATATGTTAGCGTCATGGGCATATGCCCACCAGAACTCCCGAATTCTCCCCAAAAAGGCCAATCATGATTCGATCCTTGGTTCTTCTTGCCTGCGCCTTGGCTTTTTCATTCGCCGCGAGAGCTGAGCCCTATGATGCAGGCCACGCCGAAGTCGAACTGATCTCGGAGCGGACCACCGCGTTGCCGGGCGAGACGATTTACCTGGCGCTGGACAAGACCCTCGACGAAGGATGGCATGTGTACTGGCGCAATGCTGGGGACGCTGGCCTCCCGCCCGAAATCTTCTGGGAAGAGGGCCCCCTCGGCGAGAAGACTGAAGACGAAGATTTTGTTTGGCCGATCCCGAAACTCCTGCCCGTGGTCGAAGGCGAGATCATGGACTACGGATACGATAACGCGGTCACGCTTCCCTTTGCCGTGACGGTGCCGGAAGACGCGCTTGGTTCGATCATTTTCAAGGGTGTCGCCGACTATCTGATCTGCAAGGATGTCTGCATCCCTGAGAGCGCACCTGTCGATTTCACCCTGTTTATCGGCACGAGCCAGGTGCCTGATGAAGCAAATGCTGCAAAGATCGCGGCCGCAATCGCCGCAACGCCAGTCCCATTTGAAGGCGAAACTGCCATTCGGGAGACCAACGACGGCCTCCAGCTTAATCTGGCACCAGGCACCGAAGGTTTGCTCGATGAAACGTCGTTGCGGTTTTTTCCTTACCAGAACGAGATCGTGCATGCGGCCGTACAGAGCCAGTCCACAGGCCCCAACGGCGCGAGCCTCGACATGCGCAAGGTTGCGCGGGAGAGCCTCAGCGAAACGCTGGACGGCGTCATTGTCGCAACCGCAAGCGACGGAACTCGCAGCGGATATCTCATCAGCGCGCCCATAGCGTCCGCGCCCCTGCAGGGAACATTTGGAACGGCGTCACCCGCGTTTGCGGGCTCAACGACAGGCGCTCAAGAAGGCATCAATCTTCTGGCCCTGGCAGGATTGGCGCTGCTGGGCGGATTGGTCCTGAATCTGATGCCCTGCGTCTTGCCGGTTTTGTCCATCAAGGCGATGGGCATGGTCTCGGCTGCTGGCAGCGGCGATGCAAACCACCTGAAAACCCATGGGCTCTGGTACACAGCTGGCGTCCTTTTATCCTTCGCCGCGCTGGCAGCGGCCTTTGTCGCCCTGAGATCAGCCGGCGAGTTCTGGGCTCTTGGGTCTCTCCTCCAATACCCCATCGTCGTTGCCGCACTCGCCCTCGGCGCATTTGTCCTGGGCCTCTGGCTGCTTGGCATGTTCGAGGCAGGCACATCGATACAGAATGTCGGGTCTGGCGCGGCTAGCCGTGGCGGAAACCTTGGCGCATTCGCCACCGGCGCGCTGGCGGCAACGGCAGGCGCGCCCTGTGTGGGCCCCTTTGTAGGCGCATCATTGGGCGCAGTGTTGGAGCGGCCAGCGCTGGAAGTCTTCTTCATCTATCTGATGCTGGGCCTCGGCCTCGCACTCCCTTTCCTGCTGCTCAGCTTCGTTCCGGGCCTCGCGCGCTTCCTTCCCAAGCCGGGCGCCTGGATGGAGCGCGTGAAGCAGTTCTTTGCCTTCCCCATGTTCCTCACCGCCGCGGCCCTCTTGTTTGTGCTTGGAGACCAGGCCGGGACGGGCGCCGTAGCTTGGCTGGCCATGGCCGCGACACTGATCGCTTTTGGTATTTGGGCAATGAAATCAGCAGGTGGGGCGTTCAAACCCATTGCAATAGCCCTGGGTGCGCTCGCGATTCTCGGCGGGATCGCCCTCCCATTCACGACGGCGCGCACACCGCTGACCGCAGACGCTGGCACGCCAACTTACGCCGCCAGCGTCGAAACAGAGGCGTGGAGCCCAGATCGCGTGGCTGAGCTCACCGCCGAAGGCCGTCCGGTCTTTGTAGATTTCACTGCCACTTGGTGCATGATCTGCCAGGCCAACAAGCGCACGACGCTGACGCGGCCAGAAGTGCTGTCTGCCATGGACACGGCCGACATGGCCTTCCTGGTGGCCGACTTTACCACTAAGGATCCAATGATTGCCGATGAGCTGAAACTGCGTGGGCGCCCGGGCGTTCCCATGTACCTCATGTTTGCCCCGGGGGCCGCAGAACCGAAGATCCTGCCACAAACGCTCACGCCAGGGCTCATGATCCGCGAAATCGACGCAGTGACTCGAAATTAGGGTCTGTCATCCTATTTCACAGCTGAAGCATCAAGCGGAGCTCTCACCATGAACACCCGGAATGTTTTCGTTGCTGGCGGCATGGCAGCGGCCGTCTGTTTGACCGTGGGCGCCCTCGTCGCCTCAACGGCGTCGGCAGAAACCGTCGAACTGTCACCCGGCATCATGGCACCTGATTTCACCGGGACCACCAGCTCCGGAGAGACCGTTTCTTTGTCTGACTTAGAAGGCAAGACCGTAGTGCTGGAATGGACCAATCACGACTGCCCGTTTGTGCGGAAACACTATGACGCGGAGTTGGCGAATATGCAGGGCCTACAGGCCGACGCAGCCGCTGGTGATGTTGTCTGGCTATCGGTAATTTCGTCCGCTCCCGGAAAGCAGGGACATGTCTCTGCTGAAGAAGCCAACGCGCTTTCAGAAACCCGCAGCGCGGCCCCTGCCCACGTCATCCTTGATGAAAGCGGTGATATCGGCCGCCTTTATGGCGCCAAAACCACCCCGCACATGTACGTCATCGGAGCGGACGGTGAGTTGGCCTACAATGGCGCAATCGACTCGATCAGCTCGGCGAGGCCACGAGATATTCCCGATGCTGATCCCTATGTCGAAATGGCACTTGCCGCTGTGGGCTCAGGCGAAAGCCCGGATCCCGATGCCACCAAGCCCTATGGCTGTTCCGTCAAGTACTGATACGCCTGTTCCGGGTCGGCTTCGCACGACATTGGCGCACTGATTTCCGATCGCGTATGACCGCGCGCTTCAAGGTGCGCTGCCGCCAGCCCGATGCGTTCGGCGTCGTGCAACAAAGTCGCCAAACGGCGCAGGGACGCCTGACGCTCCCCCGGCATATGCAGCATGCGGAGCTGTAGATCCGCATCCTCAGCGATCCCTCGGAATATACACACCAGGTCTTCAGCGCCTTCAATACTGGACATGTCCCGCGACAACCGCTCGGCTGTAGACGCAAACCGGGCAATCTCGTGCTCAACGGATATGTCCATGGGCTCGCCTTCGAGCGCGGATGTTACGTCCTCTGACAGGTTTGCAGCAGTTCTGGACCACTCCGTTGAGAGTTGCGCCTCCGCACTTGCCGTCGATGGACAAAAATATAGCGCGCAAACAAGGAGAATTGGTTTCAGCATGGCACAGCCTCCTGATTCCCTCGGAGAGGGAAGCAATCACCATGCCGTTCGCCCGAAACGCCATACCGTGAAGGCTGGCGGATTCGTTTTCATCCGAACAGCACCACTTTTTGGCGATCAATACAGCTCTTCTTACACGCTGAATTGCAGGTGACGACCCTTCGAAAAGTCTATCCACCTCAAAACACTATGATTCTCGCTTCGACCGCATGCGGAGCGTTTTCAACGGCTAATGAAAAAGAATACACAAAACGCATTGACAGATCGTGTGCTGAAAGTTTTTCTAACCTAGCAGTTTCTGGGAGGAAATGCTGCGAGTGTGGGAGGCGCGGAAGTCGAAAGGCTGACCGCGCCTTTCTTTTTAACTGATCCTGACATGCAGATAAAAAGAGAGCCGGACACTGCACGTGTCCGGCCTGAAGTGTGAGGCAGTTTGGAAGTCCATCAGCGGGCCTGGCATCAGAGGCTCAGGGGTGAGGTAGGGGCGTTGCAGTTCTGGCACCGCGACCCGCTGACTTCCTGATAAACAATATGCATTTATCGCTTTTCGTCAAGCGTATATATCGTTTTTCAATCAATTTCTAAACGTTGTTTAATAGTTGGTGTCGGCTTCATGACGCTGCGCCCGTTGGCGGGCCGGTCTAGGCGTTGACATAGCCAACGGCCTGTCACACCCCATCCCGGAAAAATACCACTGCAATGGAGCCCCCAAGTGAGCGATCCTCGCCAGCACATCATGCCCGTCTACCGACCACCAGAAGAGGCCTTCATTCGTGGGGAAGGAACGCGTCTTTTCACTCAGGATGGCACGGCGTACCTCGATTTCGTGGCGGGCATCGCCGTGAGCGCTCTCGGGCACAGCCATCCGGCCATGGTGGACGCACTCAAGGGCCAGGCCGAGAAGCTGTGGCATACATCGAACATGTTTCGCGTCCCCGCGGGCGAGGACCTCGCCGCCAAGATGTGTGCGCGCACGTTCGCTGACCGGGTCTTCTTCACAAATTCCGGCACCGAGGCCGTTGAGTGCGCGCTGAAAACCGCCCGGAAGTATCACTGGGCCAACGGGCGCGAAGAACGGTTTGAAATTGTCACCTTCACGGGCGCATTCCACGGTCGCTCACTGGGCGCAATCAATGCTGGCGGTAATCCCAAATATCTGGAAGGCTTCGGCCCGGCCCTTCCCGGCTTTACTCAGGTGGAATGGGGCAATCACGACGCCCTCGATGGCGCAGTGACAGAAAAGACCGCAGCTGTGTTTGTCGAACCCGTTCAGGGTGAAGGCGGTGTACGCGCCATGCCGGAACAGTGCCTGACGGGTTTGCGCAAGCTTTGCGACGAACGCGGCGCTCTGCTGATCTATGATGAAGTCCAATGTGGCATGGGCCGGACGGGGCAACTCTTTGCCCATGAGTGGGCCGAAAATGCCGCGCCAGACATCATGTGTGTCGCCAAGGGGGTTGGCGGTGGGTTCCCCTTCGGCGCCTGCCTGACAACGGAAGAAACCGGTTCGGTGATGCAGCCTGGCTCCCACGGATCGACCTATGGCGGCAATCCGCTGGCAATGGCGGTCGGTAATGTCGTCTGGGATATAATTAGCGACGAGGCGTTCTTGTCAGATGTCCGCAGGGTGGCCGGCACCCTGGCGCAGTCATTGTCGGGCATTGCCGAAAGCCATCCGGATGTTTGCGATGGCATTACAGGCAAAGGGCTTTTGACGGGCCTCAAGATGAAAGACGCGCCAAAGCCGCTTCAAAACCTCTGCCGCGAGCACAATTTGCTTGTTGGCGTTGCAGGCAACAACGTGCTCCGGCTGGCGCCGCCACTTGTCATAACCGACGAGGATGTGCGCGAGGCGACGCAAACCATAGACGCGGCCATAACCAAGATGAAAGCCGCTTAGGTCTTGATTCTTACCGCAAATACAGTTGCAGAGTTTCACAAAGCAAGAGACTCAGGCTAGTCGGTTTGTTTGGGGCTGGAGTAGAGATCGCGCCCCGTATGGGAACTGCATTTGTCCCCAGAAGGAGAAGACAATGTCAAAACGCGATGAACTCATCGAGAAATACGCCAAGGTCCTGAAGGAAAAAGGTGTGTCCGTGGATATGGACCTGCTGAAAAAGGTGACGATCGGCTGTGGTCCGTCGATCTATAACCGCGACAGCTCCACCATTTCCGCCAATGACCCGGCTGAAATGGACCGCGTGAAGAAGAACTTCCTCATGAAAAAGCTCGGCGTGAAAGAGGGCGCGAAGCTTGATGAGGGCCTCGACGCCGTGATTGACCAGTATGGCAAGTCCGACCGGAACAAGTATCGCGCTGCAATCTATTACATGCTCACAAAGCACTTCGGCAAAGAGAGCATCTACGGCTAGCCTCCGGCCCAGTCGAGACGATATGCAATCGAAGCCGTCCGGCAGTCTGTCGGGCGGCTTTTTTGTTGCCTTGCCAATAGTCGCAGAATGCGGGATACGGCCCCCCTCAATATGCAGCCGCCGACGTGTTCGACCCACGCGGCACGGCACAGAAAGGCAATTCCATGGCTCGGCAGCGCAAGCGCAAAGGTGATCCCGTTCATGGCTGGCTCGTCCTCGACAAGCCTCTGGACATGACATCCACCCAGGCTGTGGGCCTGACAAAACGCCTGCTCAACGCCCAGAAAGCCGGACATGGAGGCACGCTGGATCCACTGGCATCCGGCATTCTCCCGATCGCCTTCGGAGAAGCGACGAAAACGTCCGCCTGGGCCATGGATGCGGAAAAAGAGTACGTCTTCACCATCGAGTGGGGCACGTCGACAGACAGCCAGGATAAGGAAGGCGAGACCATCGCCACCTCCAATGCTCGCCCTACAGTGGACCAGGTTGAAGCCGCGCTGGAAGCCTATCGCGGTGAGATTGAGCAGGTTCCTCCGAAATTCTCCGCCATCAAAGTGAATGGCGAACGCGCCTATGACCTGGCGCGGGACGGGGAGAGTTTCGAGCTGGAAAGCCGTCCGGTCACCATCCACGACGCGAAAGTGACCGACATGCCGGACGCGGATCACACGGAAATCCATGTGATTACGGGCAAGGGGTTCTATGTGCGTGCGCTCGCGCGCGACCTGGCCTTTGACTTGGGGTGCGAGGGCCATATCAGCGCCCTGCGCCGAATCCGCGTGGGTGAATTCACGCTCGAAGATGCCATCCAGCCTGATGCGCTTGAGGCCAAAGAAGACCTAAACGAGCGCCGCGAAACACTGCTCCCGCTGGAAACGGCGCTGGATAATTTGCCACCAGTAGATTTAGCGCCGGGCGATGCTAACCTGTTGAAGCAAGGCCGAACCGTGAAACTCCTGCCCCATGCTGTCGAGGCCTGGCGAGCTGACCTGCGTTCAGACCGGGAAGATCGCATGGCTGTTGCGATGGATGGCGAAACCGCGTTGGCGCTGGGCGAGGTCCGCGCCGGTCAATTCAAACCGACGCGGGTATTTCAGGTCTAGTCGAGTGTTCGGGCGATTTCTTCGACGGTGAAGCACTCGATGCGGTCACCCTCGCGAATGTCTTCATAGCGCTCGAACGCCATGCCGCATTCCATGCCGGAAGACACTTCAGCCACTTCGTCCTTGAAGCGTTTGAGTGTTTTCAGCTTACCCTCGTGGATCACCACATCGTCGCGCAGAAGGCGAACCCCGCAACCGCGTTTGACCACACCTTCGGTAACCCGGCAGCCGGCCACTTTGCCAACTTTCGTGATGTTGAACACTTCCAGGATCTCGGCGTAACCGATGAAGCTCTCGCGCTGCTCTGGTGCGAGCATACCTGACAAGGCGTCCTTCACGTCATCGATCAGATTATAGATGATCGAGTAGTAGCGAATCTCGACGCCTTCCTTTTCCGCCAGGTCGCGGGCCTGTTTATTGGCACGAACGTTAAAGGCGATGATTGGCGCGCCCGAAGACTGGGCCAGAAGCACATCTGACTCCGAGATACCACCCACGGCGCCGTGGATCGCGGTCGCTTTCACCTCTTCGGTGGAAATCTTCTCCACGGACTGGGAAATCGCCTCCACAGATCCCTGTGTGTCGGCCTTCACGACGAGGGGAAGTTCCTTCGCTTCGACAGCGCCGTCCTTCAGCTTGTTCATCAGCTGATCGAGGGAAGCGCGCGCCGCTGCAGAGGCCTTGCCAGCCACCTGACGCTTCTGACGTATCCGATATTCGGTAATCTCACGGGCGCGGGCTTCATTGTCGACCACGTAGAATGGTTCACCGGGCTCAGGCGCACCGTCGAGGCCAAGCACTTCAACCGGAACCGCAGGGCCAGCCTCTTTGACCTGTTTGCCACGCTCATTGTTCAGCGCACGCACCTTGCCCCATTGGGTTCCGGCCACGACAATGTCGCCGCGTTTCAGAGTGCCCCGTCGAACCAGAACCGTTGCGACTGGTCCACGACCCTTGTCGAGCTGGCTTTCAATGACATTGCCATCGGCGTCCCGGTCTGGGTTCGCCGTGAGTTCCAGGAGTTCTGCCTGAAGGGCAATCGCCTCAGACAAGCCGTCCAGATTGGTCTTTTTCAGGGCCGAGACTTCCACGGCCTGGACCTCACCGCCCATGGCCTCAACCTGGAGATCGTGCTGGAGAAGTTCCGTCAACACATTCTGGGGCTTGGAATCGGCTTTATCGATCTTGTTGACCGCAACAATGATCGGCACTTCGGCCGCCTTAGCGTGATTGATCGCCTCAATCGTCTGGGGCATCACACCATCGTCTGCGGCGACAACGAGAATAACGATGTCGGTAACGTTCGCACCGCGCGCTCGCATGGATGAGAACGCAGCGTGGCCAGGCGTATCAATGAAGGTGATTTTCTTGCCGTCAGAGTCGCTCACCTGGTAGGCGCCGATATGCTGGGTAATCCCGCCTGCTTCGCCGGAGACCACATCGGTCTCACGCATGGCGTCCAGCAGGGATGTCTTCCCATGGTCGACATGGCCCATAATGGTTACGACCGGGGCGCGAGGCTTCAGATCGGCCTCTTCGTCGACTTCGCCCTCAAGTCCGATTTCAACATCAGACTCAGACACACGTTTCACCGTGTGGCCAAACTCGGTGGCGATCAGTTCAGCGGTGTCCGCATCGATGATGTCGTTTCCACGCATCATCTCGCCCTGCTGCATCATGAATTTCACCACGTCGCCGACGCGCTCTTTCATGCGGCCCGCAAGGTCCTGCAGTGTGATGGTTTCTGGGAGCGTGACCTCGACGGAGACCTTCTCCCCGCCATCGCTTCCACCGGACTGGCGCCGTTCGCGCTCGCGTTCACGAGCCCGTTTCACAGACGCTAGCGAACGCTGGCGATCACCATCATCTCCCAGAGCAGCCGCAATCGTCAGTTTACCGCGCCGGCGCTCCGATCCGCCGCGCGAGCGTCCTCCACCCTGGCGTTCACGGTCGTCTCCGCGCGCAGCACTCTTACCACGCTTTACCCGGCCGCCGGCCGCTTCCAGTGAGGATGGGTCTGGCGGAGCAACGGGATCGTCGGCACGGCCAGCGGCCGGTTTTCCACGATTTCCGCGGGGCTTTTCAGCTTCGCGCTTCTTGGCTTCCAGCTCTTCAAGGCGCTTGCGCTCTTCCTCGGCCTTGCGACGGGCTTCGGCTTCTTCGCGCTCCTTGGCTTCCTGGACTTTCTTGTTCTGCTCTTCACGCAGGCGGGCCTGGGCTTCCTTGGTCTTATCGACCTCGGCCTTACGGGCCTCTTCCTGCGCTTTACGCTGCAGCAGCACCTTCTGGCGGGCGAGCAGCTCCGCCTCTGTGATGCCGAGCTTTTTAGCCATAGCGGCGAGCTTGGACGGACCACTTCCGCCAGTCCCCTTCGCAGAAGACCCAGCGCCAGCCCCGCCACCAGAACGGTTTCCACCGCCTGATCCGCTTGGGGTCACTACGCGCTTTTTCTTCTTCACGACCTCCACTTGCTTGGATCGGCCGTGGCTGAAGCTCTGCTTCACCGTGCCCGATCCCCGGGAAGTCGTTAGGGGTTTACGCCCGCCTGTATCTTTCGTGTCGCTCATCCGCACCAATTACTTAGTTTCCCAGTCCGCACCATGCGGACCGGATTGCCATCAAGGATCGCCAGCCGAGAACCAGTGATCTTCAGGCGAAAGCCGAAACCCTTTCAGCCGCCCGTAGGCAACAGTCCAGCTGTTCACCATAGGGCCGGGTTGAAGCAGAGCGTGTATCACACCCTCGCGCCCCAAGGCCATGCCCAATTCAGCCGACGACAGTGCGCCGGCGACCTCTACATCTCCATATAAGGCTTTTGCGAGGGAATACACCTTCGTCCGCCCATCCTTCGCGCCATCACTGGCCTCTATCAACCAGGCTGGCTTTGCCTTTTTCAGACTGGCGCGCACCTGGTCAAAGCCGGTAACGAGCCGGCCCGACTTCCTGGCCAGCCCGAACAAGGCAACGCAGCGCTGGAGCAACAACGCCTCAACGGTGTCGGCAAGCGCCTCATCGGCCTTGGACTTTGCTTTGAACCGCCTTGAGAAAGCGTCTTTGGCAACAGCCTTGTTCAGACACTCTCGCTGAGCGCTGACCCAAACGCCACGACCCGGCAGCTTACCGGCAACATCCGGCACAACGACGCCGTCCGGCGCGCGCACAAACCGGATCATCTCCGATTGCGGGCGCACCTCACGCGTCACCGCGCATTCACGTTCAGGCGAGGCTGTCTTTGACGTTAGGCGCTCAGGCCCCGTCGACCGATCATTGGGGCGTTTCGGAATCGTCCGCCTCCCCCAAATCGGCCAATGCCTCTAGGTCGAGGTCCAGGGCTTCAGCCGCAGCCTCCAGGTCAGCATCGCTGATCTCGACGTCCCCGTCGCTGCCCGCGTCGGAGAACACGTCGTCTGCGCTTGGCGCATCACCTTCGCCAGAGCCCAACTCACCCAAGGCCAGCAGGGCCTTTTCTTCATCGGTGAGGTTCATTTCCACACCGAGTTGGTCTGCCGCCATCTGGGCCTGAAGCTCATCCAGTGCAGCCTGCTCGATCCAGCCGACTTTCACGCGTGTCTTCATAATGAAGATCTGGGCATCATCCTTGCGCATTTCGCCCTTCTTCAGAATGCCGTCCACCCAAACAGGTTTCCCATCCGGCCCAGGCTCGCGATAGCCCGTGATATCGTCGGGCACGAGACCGGCGACATCTTCCACGGTCTTGATGCCTTCTTCGCCCATTTTCACGGCAAAGGCTGGCGTGACGCCCTCCAGTTCCATGACAGCGTCTTCAACGCCGAGTTCACGCCGACGCGCATCTTGCTCGATGGCGAGCTTGTCGAGGTATTCCCGGGCGCGCTCCTGGATTTCGGACGCGACATCTTCGTCGAAGCCCTCGATTTGCATGAAGTCTTCGGCTGCGACGTAGGCAATCTCCTCAACGGTCTCAAAACCTTCCGAGGCCAGAAGCTGTGCGAGTGTTTCGTCAGCATCCAAAGCCTGCATGAAGAGGTCCGTACGCGCCTGGAAGTCCTTCTGGTAGCGCTCGGAATCCGATGTCTCGGTGATCAGATCAATCTGCCAGCTCGTAAGCTGCGATGCCAGTCGTACATTCTGGCCGCGACGACCGATGGCGAGGGGGAACTGGTCATCGGCGACCACCACTTCCACGCGCTCTTCTTCTTCGTCGAGCACCACTTTCGAAACTTCCGCAGGCTGGAGCGCATTTACGATGAATGTTGCGTCGTCATGGCTCCACGGAATGATGTCGATCTTCTCGCCCGAGAGCTCGGACACGACCGCTTGTACGCGCGCGCCTCGCATACCAACACAGGCACCGACCGGGTCGATGGAGTTGTCATTGGAGAAAACACCAATCTTGGCCCGCGACCCCGCATCGCGTGCGCACGCCTTGATCTCGATGACGCCCTCATAAACCTCAGGCACTTCCTGGGCGAAGAGCTTGACCATGAAGTCCGGATGGGCGCGCGACAGGAAGATCTGCGGGCCTTTCACCTCACGGCTCACTTTGTAAAGGTAGGCGCGCACGCGGTCATTCGTCTGAAAGTTTTCGCGGGGAATGCCGTCATTGCGGCGAATAATGCCTTCAGCGCGGCCAAGATCTACGATCACGTGGCCATACTCAACGCGCTTGACGATCCCGTTGATGATCTCGCCCTCGCGGTCCTTGAATTCATTGAACTGGCGCTCGCGTTCGGCGTCGCGCACTTTTTGCATGATGACCTGTTTCGCCGTCTGGGCCGCGACACGGCCGAAATCAAACGGCGGCAGCTCTTCAGTGATTTCGTCTCCAATTTCGAGATCAGCGTCGATCTTTTGCGCGTCGGTGATCGTGATCTGTTGGGTCTCATCCTCAATGTCCACGTCAGCCACGACGGTCTGAACCCGCATCAGCGTCTGCTCGCCTGTCTCCGGGTCGATCAGGGCGCGTATATCATGCTCCTGGCCGTAGCGGGACTTGGCAGCTTTCTCGATAGCTTCCTGCATAGCCTCGATGACAATCGTCTTGTCGATCGCTTTTTCTTCTGCAACGGCCTTCGCAATCTGCAGGATTTCCAGGCGGTTGGCTGATACGCCGACGGTACTCATTGGGCGGCTCCACTTTGCTCGCTATCGTCTGTGTCATCTTCGGTTTCGTCCAGCTCAAGGCCGTCAAAACCGTCTTCATCGGGTTGGGGCGGCAGGCCTCCGCGATGGCGGGCCGCCTCTATCAATTCATCGGTCAGCAGCAGGCTGGCCTTGGTCATCTCATGCACCTGGGCCGTCAATTCGACCTCGCCCTCCAGCTCAATGTGCACCCCCGCCTCGTCTTCACCGAGGATGATACCGCGGAAACGGCGCTGACCATCCAGCGGCATGGCCAGCTCGATCTTCGCCAGATGCCCTTCCCAGGCCGCAAAATCTCCCGGCCGCGTCAGGGGCCGGTCTATGCCGGGCGTTGAGACCTCGAGCATATAGGCGCCGGAAACCGGATCTTCGACGTCGAACACTGGTGAGAGCGCGCGCGACAGATTGGTGCAATCCTCAACATCGGCCAGCGCGCCGCCGGTTCGATCGACCATGATCTGGACCCCGGGACGGCGACCGCCCGTGATCCGCACCCGCACGATATCGAGCCCCAGACCAGCCGCAACCGGCTCGGCGAGGGCTAGGATACGTTGTTCTTGCTGTGACTGTGCAATCATGGAGCGAGCTGCGTTTCCGGGTAAACAAAAGCGGCGGCCCCGTGTCCGGAACCGCCGCCGATATGTTTCGACTTGTTGTCGATATAAGCCGGGGCGCTCGCTTTGTCACCCCCGGCTTACAAGTCAGATTGCTTAAAGGACTTTCAGGTCCACAGCGGATGTCTTGTTGCGGCGCTCATCTGTGTAGAGCTCGTACTGGATCGCCTGATCTTCCTGGAGCGAACGCAGACCCGAGCGCTCAACAGCGGAGATGTGAACGAAAATATCGGAACCACCATCATCGGGCTTGATGAATCCATAGCCCTTTTGATCGTTGAACCACTTGACTTTGCCGGTCGCCATTTGGGGACCCTTCCGTAGATATCTCGCGCCATGCTGCCCACACCGTGTGGGCGGTCACGAGGGTCTCGCTTACGGTGGGGTGGGAAGTCAGGGCCGTCGGTTCGACGGGTCTTGGCATTCGAACCGACCGTATTCGATAAGCATGTAAGGCTCACAGCATGACGTTAGCGTCAAGTGAAATTGGTGTGACACGAGACACCGATACACTAGTTCTTTGAGAAGTAATCAGTCGAGTAGGTGTAGTATGTCGTGAAGTTCGCGCCGTCCAGCTGGCATGGAATTTCATTGCGCTCGATATCCGGGACAAAGGATGAGTTCTCTAGTTGGCGTGTGGCGATATCATCAAATATTTCATTCGGAACAGCACTGAGCACTTCCACATTTCTGGGCCTTCCAGCTTCTAGGTCATAACCCAAAATTACTGCCCCATATCTCGCCTGATCGCCGAGTTCTCGAAGCTCGTCGGCCGTTGGCTCCAAGCGAGAAGAAAACTCGGCTTCGCAAAACGGCAGAGTATCACGCGTCGCTGCAAGCGGTGGAAAACCATCGGCGTTTAGTCCGTAGCTGTTATAAATCGCTGAGATGTCCTGCTCTCGAGCCTGACCTCTGGCAAAAAAGCCTTCCCCGCGAACTCTCAAGACTTTGTCCCAGGCAACAGTTTCCCAAAAAAGTGGAACTATCCAATCTGGAATACTGCCGTCGTCTGTAAGCGCTATAGTTCTGTCCTGCCAGAGTCGCCCAGTTAGATGGGCCATTAACAAGCGAGGCCGCCTTATGTTCCCGCGCTGAACATCTGAAATGATTTCAGCCATCCGAGCACGCGCCCAAGCTTCGTTTAGGCCGATCTCTTCAGGCGGCTCAAAATGGTCTGCCGCTTCTCCTGCCGTTTCGAAAGCTCGCGCCCAGTCTCGCGTTGCAAAATCGTATTCATATCTGGTTCGAAAGGCTGCGGTCGACAGAACCGTTGGCGAAGTATCTACGATGTCGCGGAGTTCACGGTCGAGTCGGCGTTGACGAGAGCTTCGGTTCGGTTTGTCGTTCCAACGCGTCCACGCGGCGAGGAGGTCCCGAGTTGAGCCAGGCTCTAAGGTATCAACCAAGTTTTCAGCGGCAGCGCAGTCTTGCTCCAAACAAGCCAAGACGGCGGCATTGAAGGTCGTATCTGTATCTTGATCAGCGCTCGCGGCGCCCATGAAAAAAACAACTGCAATAGCTGAAACAACCGGTAACCGCATCAGATTGATCCTTTCGTTTAAATTGTTTATCAATGAATATTTATTGAATTGCAATATGTTTTTCGCCCTCATAGAAAACTGAAGCGGTTTTGCGGTTTGACGCCAACGTGTTGTGAAACCGGTGTGACGGTCGCCCGTAAAGCCTCAGTCGATACTGAACACCATGGGTAGGATGAGGTTGCTATATGACGTCCGGCAGTCGGGATCAGGCTGTTCGTCATCAGCGATCCAAGTCCATTGTAAGACGGTCTCTTTTGCCCGCTCTTTGAACCCTTCGAGCGGTACTGAAGCAAGGATCTCAACATCGGTGACCTGCCCAGATTCGACCGTGAGCTTTGCGAAGACCGATCCAAATTGGCCACGCCGGGCCTGGCGAGCAGGATAGCGGAGCTTCGGCGACATATCGAAATCGCCCTTACAAAAGGGGCGATTATCGTCTTCGCCCGCGTCGATGTTCTCCGCATCCGAGCTTTCTGGATAGTCGGGATAGGCCGCAAGGACGGCGTCGATTTCACTCTCAGGGGTGCGGCGCGATCCGGGGACAGACTGAAAGTATGCCACAACTGCGGCGCGCCAGGCCTCAATTCGCCATCGAAACGGCTCCAAAGCTTCAATTTGGGCAGGATCTGCATCTATCAGCGCTTCGGCAAACTTACCTTGCACGTGGGCGAGTTCGATCTCAACGCGTCGGTTCTGGCGATGATTGAAATCAGCGACCTGCTCGGCAAGAGCCGCCTCGACCCAGATACGCGGAAGGACGGACTTCACCGGCTCCAGGTGGCGCGCCATGCCACCAGCACTTTCTTTCAACCGAGACCAGCGGAGGTCTTCAGCGTCGGACTGCATCCGCGCGGAGAAGATGCCAACGCTCACAAGGCTGGCAGATACAGGTTCCGCCGCCTCCAGAGCGTCATCAAGGGCGCGCCGGGTGGACCGCTTGGGGTCGCCATTCCAATCGATATACGCCGAGAGCATTTCGCGTTCTGCCCGAACGGGATACTCCTCGCCGGATGGCAATCCGAGGGCGAAAGATGCCGCATCCCGGCCTTCACTGCAGGCCTCGATGCGGCAGAAGCCCCAGGCGGCCTCATAGGCGATCAAAGCCGCCTGAGGATGGTCGATGTCGGTGAAAGCCGCGGCAGCCATGGATCTGGCGGCGCTTCGTTTCGCCTCAACATCGCCGGAGTCGAAGGCCGCATTGAACTCGCCGTAGAGCTCGTTGTTAATTTGGGCAGTTGCAGAACCCGCAACAACAGCCAGCGCAACCATTGCTGACGCGCTGAATTTCAGAACCGATCTCAAGACTGTCCCCCTTAAACATCTTTCGCCAACCCAAGCTCGAAATGGGTGTAGGTTCAACCCGCTTTGAACACAAAATCGAACCAGACCGGGTCGATGTCTCCGAGCCTTTTTGCTTCGTAGCGGGTCAGGATGTGATCCTCAGGGGCATCGCGCCAATCGCTGGCCTGCGCAGCCGCCCACTCGAAGCGACCATCTTCGAGAAACACGCACAAAGCATCATCGGCATAGGAGCGCACATCCGTGGCGAAACGGATACGGGCTCCACCGCTGAGAACGCGCGATAGCGCCTTGAGAAATGCGGGCTGGAGCAACCGGCGCTTCTGCTGGCGCCGCTTGGGCCAGGGATCTGGAAACAGGATAAACACCCGGGAGAGACACCCCGGCGACAGCCGGCCAAGAACATCGCGGGCATCGTCCATGTGCAACCGCACATTTGCCAGCCCTTCAGCCTCAATTCCTGTCAGGGACTTGGCCATGCCATCCACAAACGGCTCACACCCGATGAATCCCACGTCAGGGTGCTTGGCAGCCTGGGCGATCAAATGCTCCCCACCGCCAAATCCGATCTCAAACCATACCTCTTCAACACCGGAAAACAGCGTGCGCGGATCCAGTGCGCCGGGCTCTGACATCGGCACGGCAAGCGTCGGCAACAGGTTTTCAATCAAATTCTGCTGTTTAGCCGAAAGCGGGCGTCCGGCCCGGCGACCAAAGGTGCGTAATGGTTTCTGTTCAGGCGATGACATTTGACGGCGCGGCTCCCGGCACGCAGAGCCTTTTGGGGCGCCCGGCAGGGGCCATTTCCTGGCGCATCTGGACACTCTGGCTGATGGCGTTTGGCGCCTTCTCCATGATCCTGCCGCGGGACGCAAGCTATGACGTCCTGCACTATCACCTCTATAATGGCTGGGCCGTGTTGAACGCCCCGGAGGGGCAACATTTCGCTCCAGCCGAAATGCACTCCTTCCTCAATCCCATGTGGCAGGCGGTTGTCTGGCAGCTGATCGAGTGGCTGCCCGGGGTGGTGATCGCCTTCATTCTTGGTGCGCTTCAGGCCTTGATCTTGCCTGCGCTTTACGCACTCACTCGGCGAGCGCTGGTGGCCGCTGGCAATATGCCGAAACTGGTCACCGTACTGGCCGTGGCCGTCTGCGGTTTTCTGTGCGAGGCCCAGTTCGGACTGGTCGCATCGGTCCGCAATGATGCCCTGAGCGCGCTTGTGTTCATCGCCGCCTTGCTGGCGCTGTTCCCCGCACAGACTGCCCGCCGTCAGCTCGCATATCTCGCGCTGGCCAGCGTTGGGCTCGGATTGATCCTCGGCCTGAAACCCACCAACGGCGTCTATGTGGCCGGGTTTGCTGTCGCCGCCCTGATCGCAGCGCCAAACTGGGCTTTTCGGGCACAAACAGCGCTCGCTTGCGGCATTGCGGGCGCCACCGGTATTGCATTGGGCGGCGGCTACTGGATGGCCCACCTCTGGGAGACGTTCGGAAATCCGCTTTTTCCCATGGCGAATGATGTATTCAACGCAGAACTCGGGCCCCAAGGCGGGTTCCGCGATACACGCTACCTCCCAGACGGCGTTTTCGATGCGATCATCCGACCGTTCGCTTTCCTTTTGAACGGAGAGCTGATCACGGAGCATGACTTCTTCGATCCACGCTTTCAGATGGCGTATCTGGCTGCGCCGGTCTTGGCATATTTCGCCTGGCGCGCCCGGCTGCCCGAGACGCGTAGCCTGATGGGATTTGCAGCCGCCATTCTGGTCACCATTGCCGCCTGGAGCGCGGTTTTTTCCATTGCGCGCTATGCGGCCGCCATCTGGATGCTCGGCCCGACGGCGTTGGTTGTCGCTGTCGCTCTGGTGCGTCCGAACTGGATGACCGCGCCCAAAACGCCGATGTACGGGATGGTTCTCGCCATTCTCGTTATCGCGATCACACAACCCGCCACCCTACGGCGCGTGCCCATGGCAGGCGTTTTTGCCCCCTACGTATCCGTATCCGTTCCGGAAACTGAGAGTTACGAAAACGCTGTAATCGCATTTTCTGGCGGCTATCCCGCCGCCTTCACAGCCCACGCCTTTCCCGAAACCGCAACGTTCACGCATCTTGTGCCACAAGACTGGAGCGCACCGGCACTGGAACCATACAGAAATGCCCGCATCCGGCCCCTGCTTACTCAGGATAAGCCGATTTTCGCTGTGATCGTGGACACGGAAGACCATTTCGAGGAGACGGCCGAAAAGCTCCTCCGGGTCGAAGGGCTGATCATTGATGGCGCCACTTGCAAACGCCTGCACACGGATATGGATTCTGAAGCGGTGGTTTGGCGCATCTGCCCGCTTGAGCCGGCTAACGAGCGGCCATGAACGCAGCGTCTGTTGTCCCATCGGCCCGCACGGGACTGAGTACGCGCACCGTCGAGCGTCTCGCCTGGGCGGGCTGGTTCCTGGCGTTCGGGTTGATCAGCGCCCTCTGGCCGCGCGATGCGGGCTTCGATGTCATGCACTACCACCTGCACAATGGCTGGTCCGCGCTGCATGGACGCTTGCACCATGATCTCGCGCCCGCCGAGATGCACAGTTTCCTCAACCCCGCCTACAATCTGGTTGTCTGGTGGCTGATTGAGCGCCTTCCAGGCCCGGCTGTGGCTTTCCTTCTGGGGCTTGTGCAGGGCGCTATCCTGCCTGTGCTGTTTGGCCTTTCGCGACGGATTATGCGGTCCATGGACCGTGATCTCAGCGTCATGGCCGCGTTGGCCATAGCATCGCTCGGGTTCTTCTGTGCGCCAGCTTGGTCGAACTTCGCGTCCCTGCGGAACGACCATATCGGTGCTCTGGCCTTCCTGGTGGGGCTCTATGTCCTGCTACCGCGCGAAAAGGGGGCTTCGGTGGATTTGAGGCGCGTTGCGCTGGCCGCGGGCTGCGTGGGCTTCGCGGCGGGGCTGAAGCTCACCAATGTGATTTATGTGCCCGCATTCGCAATCTTTGCGCTTTTGCCGGCGCACGATTGGGAGGACCGTCTGAAAAGAGTGCTGGTGTGCAGTGTCGCCGGTGGTGGTTGTTTAACGCTTGCCGCCGGGCCTTGGATGGCCGTGCTGTGGCAGGACTTTGCCAATCCCGTTTTCCCAAATTTTGCAGGCCTTTTCCCGGGCCCCGATGCCGCCACAGACGCCAGCCGCGATGTGAGATACCTGCCCGCAAACCTTTTGGAGGCGCTCACTCTGCCCCTGCGTGCGTCATTTGACGGGCGATACATCAATGAACTGGCCGTCATTGATCTTCGGCTCGGCTTGGCATTCACCGGCGCCGGATATGTCGCTGGTATGGCGCCAGCCTTGAAGACTTTGCCACGCCTCGCGGTTGCTTTGGCTGCGAGCATATTGACGCTGCTCGCGGTCTGGATCGGGATGTTTTCAATCATGCGATATGCCAGCGCCGTCTGGATGTTGGCGCCGCTTATGGTGTGGGTGGCATGGAGCTGTAGTGGGCGGTCCTGGCCTAAAGGTCGCAACGGCCACCTACTCGCAGCCGGTTTGGGCGTAGCCTTGCTCGCAACAACATCACCGGAGAACATTCGGCGCATCGCTTGGGAGAGCCCCACGGAGCCTTATGTCACCGTCGAGCGACCAGACGACTTCGCCTATGATAACGCGCTGATCTTCATCGCTGCGGAATTCCCGGCGGCGTTTACGGCAACGGCTTTTCCGGAGGCCCGCCTCACCCATATCGACGCCCAGGCCTGGAGCGCACCTTTCCTTGCGAATTATCGCCGACGGATTGCAGACGCCCTGGAGACCCATGACGGCCCGCTTTACCTCGTACACTGCTGGCCCCAACGGATTGATCGCGGCGATGGACAGTCTGTGATTAATGCCTACACGCCCGAGAAGGCCCTGCAGGGCGATGGCGAGCGATACGGGCTATCTCACCGGCCCGAAGACTGCCGAGAGCTGAAGACGAGTTTCTCGACGGACGCGACGAAGTGGCAAATTTGCCCGCTTCAGCGCGAATAGAGGTTCTGGAACCCTTCCATCACGCGCCGCCTCGCAAGAAATTCAATTGCGCGTTGGCGAACCATGTTTAGGTTGCGGGTATGAAGCTCGACGCAAAAGACCTCGAGAATGATGTCGTCCGCCTGGAACCGTTCCAGCTCGCACATGTGACGCATCTGGAAGACGCCGGCGCGGTGGAGGCCATGTGGGCCTTCATGCCGGATATTCCAAAGGGCAAATCGGCCAGCATTTATGCAGCCCACGTCATCAGCCAATACGAGAACGGCCTCGCCGTGCCTTTTACGATGTTTCGGCAAACCGATGGCGCTTTTGCCGGGGTCGCGGCGTTCGAAATGATCAGCAAGACGCACCGGCGCCTGCGAATTTGTAATTTCTGGCACCCGGAAGAATTGCGCGGATCGGGCATCTTCCAGGCCTCCCAGGCCTTGATGATCAAGCGCGCTTTGGATTGGGGTGCCCGGCGCGTCGGCTGGGCTGTGGCAAAGGATGCCGGCGCCGCCGTGCGCGCTGTCAAACGCCTCGGCGCCGTGGAAGAGGGCGTTTTGCGGTCTTACTATAGGCTCGCAGGCGGCGGTTGGGCAGACGTTGTGGTGCTCGCCATGCTGCGCGAGGAAGCCGAAATGGCGCTTCAAAGGCTGGAGATCGCTGCCGATCTTGCGGCGGAAATTGCCGCTGAGCACAATCGCGAGACTTGATTTCACACAAGTCGCGTGCTTTAGGGCGCGCTGAAATCCGCGCAGCATGAACAGCGCGCTTTGACTCACCCGTGAGGTGAGCGAGGCCCCCCGCCCGGCGAAGTGTCGCTCAGCGGGGCACTTCACGTTTGCGCCTGCATCATCGCCTGCTTACCTTTGGAGCTCGCCCAAAGGCCCAAGCAATTCGGAGGTCGACCATGTTCGACGCGCTATCAGACCGCCTCGGCGGCATATTTGACGGACTGACCGGGCGCGGCGCCCTGTCGGAAAAGGACGTCAGTGCCGCCCTGCGGGAGATCCGCGTGGCATTGCTCGAGGCCGACGTCGCCCTGCCCGTGGTGAAGGACTTCATCGGCAAGGTAAAAGAGCGCGCGGTGGGCGAGGAAGTCATCCGCTCGGTGAAGCCCGGCCAGCAAGTGGTCAAGATCGTCCATGACGGCCTCGTGGACATGCTCGGCGGCGAAGAAGCCGACACCTCGTTGAAGATCGACAGCCCCCCTGCCGTCGTGATGATGGCGGGCCTGCAGGGCTCGGGTAAGACGACCACGACGGGTAAGCTGGCGCTTCGGCTCGCCTCCAAGGAGGGCAAGAAAGTCCTGCTGGCCAGCCTGGACGTGCGCCGTCCGGCCGCCATGGAACAGCTTGCCATTCTAGCGGGCCAGGCCGGTGATGGCGTCACGGCCCTGCCCATCGTCCAGGGCCAGTTGCCGCCCGACATCGCCAAGCGCGCCATTCAGGCCGCCAAGCTCGGCGGATATGACGTTCTCATCCTCGACACGGCGGGCCGCACCACGCTCGACGAGCAGATGATGAACGAGGCCGATGAGATCGCCACCATCGCCTCGCCCCAGGAAACCCTGCTGGTGGCAGACAGCCTGACCGGCCAGGACGCAGTGGAGACTGCAAAACGGTTCCATGAGCGCCTGCCGCTGACCGGTCTCGTCCTGACGCGGATGGATGGCGACGGGCGCGGTGGTGCAGCGCTCTCCATGCGCGCAGTCACGGGCCTGCCAATCAAGTTTCTGGGCGTCAGCGAGAAGCTGGACGGCATCGAAGTCTTCGACGCCAAGCGCGTCGCCGGCCGTATTCTCGGCCAGGGGGATATCGTCTCTCTGGTTGAGAAAGCGGCGGAGAATTACGACCAGGAAAAAGCCGAGCGCATGGCGAAGAAGATGCGCAAGGGCGAGTTTGATCTGGAAGACCTGGCCGACCAGCTGCGCCAGATGCAGAAAATGGGCGGTCTTGGCGGCATCATGGGCATGCTGCCCGGCGCGAAAAAGGCCAAACAGGCCATGGACGCGGCCAATCTCGACGACAAGGTACTCGCCCGCCAGGAAGCCATCATCCTGTCCATGACACGCGATGAGCGCCGCAAGCCCGCCCTGCTCAACGCCTCGCGTCGCAAGCGCATCGCCGCGGGTGCGGGTGTCAGCGTGCAAGACGTCAACCGCCTGATGAAAATGCACAAGCAGATGTCCGGCATGATGAAAAAGATCGGCAAGAAGGGCGGCATGAAAGGCCTGATGGGCGCCATGGGAGGCATGGGCGGCGGCATGCCGGGCGGGATGGGTGGCCTCGCCGACGGCATGAACCCGGCCGATCTCGCCAAACTCGGCGGCGCGCCGGGCGGATTGCCGGGCCTCCCCGGTGGCGGTGGCCTGCCAGGCCTGCCGAGCGGGGGGAAGAAGAAGTGAGTGAGCAGACTAATCTTGTCGAGGTATCTGGCTGGCGCCTTCGCTTTGCCCGCAATGTTGGCGGATTGTTGTTCTTGATTGGTCTGACCGGTCCAGCCGTGGCTGGAGCCTGGAGTGGTGCATTCCAAATTCTCTTTGGGCTTGGAGCAGGCGCATTTTTAACAGCTCTTCTTTTAGACACGCGCCCGAGTATTTGGGACTATTTTCAATCATGACCTCACCCATCGACCAGCTTGCTGAATACCGCGCCAGTATCGACAATCTCGATGCCATTCTGCTGCACACGCTGGCGGAGCGGTTCAAGGTGACCCAGGCCGTGGGGCGCCTGAAGGCTGCCCATGACATGCCGCCCGCCGACAAGGCCCGCGAGGCGCGCCAGATCGAGCGCCTGCGCACGCTCGCCGAAGAGTCCAACCTCGACCCCGTCTTCGCCGAGAAGTTCCTCAACTTCATCGTCGCCGAAGTCATCCGCCACCACGAACAGATCCGGGATGGCGGCGGGTCGCGATGAAAGACTTCATTCTCTTCATGCACGCAGATGGTGCGAACACGCAGGACACAGATTGGGGCGAATACCTCTTCAAACTGCAGTCAAGCGGCCAATTTGATGGCGGAAGCGCGGTGGGTGAGGGACAATCCTTCCGAAAATCTGAAGCGCCCGCGCCAGTCACATCTCACCTCACCGGCTATCTTCGCGTACGCGCCGCGTCGCTGTCCGCTGCAAAAGAATTGCTCATTGGCAACCCGGTCTACGAGGCCGGAGGCACCGTCGAGATCAGAGAATTACCGAGAACCTAGAGACGCCAGTACATAAGGAGTAACATCATGGCCCTCAAAATCAGGCTCGCCCGTGGCGGGTCCAAAAAACGTCCCTTCTACCGCGTTGTCGTCGCCGACAGCCGCATGCCGCGCGATGGCCGCTATATCGAAAAGATTGGCACCTATGACCCGCGCCTTGCCAAGGACGACGAGAACCGAGTCCAGATTGACGGCGAACTTGCCGCCGCCTGGATCAAGAAAGGCGCAAAGCCAACCGACCGCGTGGCCCGCTTCCTGAGCGCCATCGAAGTTGACGGCAAGGCGGTTTGGAAATGGACCCAGGGCAACAACCCGAACAAGGGCGAGCCCGGCACGAAAGCCAAGGAACGCGCTGAAGAGAAGGCTGAAAAGGAAGCTGCCCGCAAGGCCGCTGAGGAAGAAGCCAAGAACGCTCCGGCTGAAGAACCTGCTGCAGAAGAAGACGCCCCAGCAGCAGCGGAAGCTGAAACAACCGAGTAAGTTGAACAGAAGTCTGAACGCGCCCGCGGAGCCACCATGCCGGTTTCGCGGGCGTTTTGCGTTCAAAATCGAAAATCAGCTTATTATTCAACGCATCACGGCGCGATCACGCGTCTGTGAACACACCATCAGAGATGAACGGCAGATAAACGAGCCCTGAATGCGGCGGCGAAACCACATTCAGGGCCGCTCAGGCAAACTCCTGACCATGCGACTGGAACAGGAGACCACCATGAGCTTCAAATTGATCACAAGGGCCGCAACCGCCGCCCTCGCAACCCTGGCTTTTGCGGCCGCGCCCGCCCTTGCAGACCGCGACCGGGACCATGACCGGCGACAAGAACGCGCCGAGATCCTCATCGAAGAGATTTTCGGCGGCCGAGTCCATAATGGCGGCTTCCGAAACATCGACGATGATGACGACTGGCGTCGCCGCAATCGCGGTTTTAACGGCCGGCGCGGTGGAGGCCTCGTCCTCTTCGAGGATCCCGGTTTCCGCGGTCAGCGTTTCCCCATTAACGGCCAGGTCAACAATCTCCGTCGTTTTGGATTCAACGATACTGCGTCATCCTTGCGCGTGCGCCGCGGCGCCTGGCTTGTTTGCACCGATCCAAACTTCAATGGGCGGTGCCGCGTCTTTACCGCAGATCAAGGCGCGTTCTCGCGCCGGGGCCTGAATGACCGCATCACTTCCGTGCGCCCGATCAGCGAGCGGGAAGCACGGCGCTACGCCCGCAATGGCGGCTTCGACAATGATTTCGGCTTCGGCGGGGATCGGGACTGGCGCAATGCACGCGAGCGGGACCGGGACCGCAATCGGAACCGTGACAGGCACCATGACGATCGCGGGATCGGCAATCTGGGCCGCTTCGGCAATGCGGACCTGATTGTCTACAAGGACCCCAATGGCCGGGGCAGCGCCCTGCCGGTGAATGGATCGATCAGCTATCTGCGCTCCGCAGGCTTCAATGACACAATCAGCTCCATCGAAGTGCGCGCCGGACGCTGGGAGATTTGTTCCGATCCGGACTTCCGTGGCCGCTGCCGGGTCATTGACCGCTCCATCGGTTATACGCGAGAGATCGGCCTGAACGACAATATCTCCTCGATTCGCAGGCTGGATGGCTCGCGCAGGGGACGACGCAATACGGATTGGCAGTGGTAAAACAACCCAACACACTGAAAGACCTTGTAGTGGTGGGCGCCCTGATGGGCGCCCATGGCGTTCGCGGGGACGTAAAGGTGAAAAGCTTCACCGCAGAGCCTGCTGACGTCTTCACCTATGGCCCGCTGCTGGATGAGGCTGGCGCGATTGTTCTGGACGCCACCAATATCCGCCCGGCCAAAGCCCATTTCATAGCGACACCAAAATCGCCCCGCACCCGTGAAGACTGGGAGACGCTGAAGGGAACGCGCCTGCACGTCCCGCTCGAAGCGCTGCCAGATACGGACGACGATGAGATTTATGTGGACGAGTTGTTGGGCTTGTCCGCCTCCGACAGTGAGGGCGCGGCCCTCGGCAAGGTGAAAGCAGTGCAAAATTACGGTGCCGGTGACCTTCTGGAGATAGCGCCAGCCGGAGGGGGCGCGTCTGTCTTCATCCCGTTTACTGAAGAGGACGTCCCGGACATCGATCTCGCAGGACGCCGCATCACGATCACAAGCTGGGCGCTCTGGACCGAGACCGACGACGAAAAAGACGCTTAGATCGACAAGCCTTTTGGGGCAATCTCTTCCAATTCGGCCATCTGCGCCGGAGGGGTCGGCAGCACTTTCCGTTTCTCAAGATCAAACGTGACGGCCACCGCTTCACTGGTCATCCAGGCGTCGCCCGAGACAGGGTCCAGCATCCAATGAACCAGAGAATGGGTCTTCTCCGCCACGCTGTTGAGACCGGAGCGGATCTCGAAAAGATCGCCCATGCGCGGCCAACGGCGGTAGATCAGGCGATACTCCAACACGGCAGCGCCCATGGGCACGCCGCCAGCGGCCTCTGCCACGCGCTTTCGCCAATTGAACAGTAAATTCGGTACGGAATCCGACACCCGGCCCATAAACCAGGGCGCCCACATCGTGCCAAAGGCGTCGCAGTGGTGGGGCGCGACCATGCCCCGGCCGATCACCGGGACGCCTGCTTTCTCGGCAACGGCAACGGTCGCGTCCTCGGCGCTGCGGTGGGGGCCACCCGGCTCCAGGCTGCGCGGCTTGGTGTCTTTTGGGGGTGTGCCGATCGCCCGCTTAAGGGCTACCAATGTCCGCTTTGACCAGGGAAATGGCCTCACGTCCGGCGCGGTGGCGTGGACAAGGCGCGTGCGGAAACTGGCTGCGGGTGTACCGTCGCCATGGCGCATTTCCTGATACAGGTCGACGGTGGTCTCGTCGAAACCCACCACGCACCCTTGCATGGTCAGCGGCCGGCCTGGCATCACTTCGCGAATGTACCGGATATGATGCTCGAGCGGCACCAGTGTGGATGGTGAATTGGCCGCAAAGGCGTTCGGCAATTCGATCGAACGGGCGAAAGCGCCAAGCCCTTCCATCGCCTTCTCGACATAGACGCGCACATTCATGTGCCCCATCTCATCGCAATCCCAAGTGTTCGCGCTGCCTTGCCAGAGGGGGATCATCCGCCAATCACACCCGTAATTGCCGCTCGCGCAGCGAGATATGGACTCATGAGATGGGTGCGGCCGCCGCGGCCTTGGCGGCCTTCGAAATTGCGATTTGAGGTCGAGGCACACCGCTCGCCGGGGCTGAGAATATCCGGATTCATGCCGAGGCACATGGAACAGCCCGGCTCGCGCCACTCAAAGCCGGCGTCCGTGAAAACCAGATCAAGCCCTTCATCCTCCGCCTGGGCGCGCACGAGACCGGACCCGGGCACGACCATCGCCCGCACACCGTCAGCGACCGAGTTCCCGCGCGCCACGTCGGACGCAGCGCGCAGGTCCTCGATGCGAGAATTGGTACACGAGCCGATAAAGACACGCTGCACAGGAACGCCGGAAATCGCCTGGTCCGCCGCAAGGTCCATATAGTCCAGCGCGCGGGCAACGGCGGCGCGTTTGACGGGGTCGTCGATATCGGCTGGATCGGGCACACGGCCACTCAGCGGAATGGCCTGTTCCGGGCTCGTGCCCCATGTCACCGTGGGCTCAACATGGGCAGCGTCGATCTCTACAATCCTGTCCCAGGCTGCATCCGCATCGGAGACAAGCGTCTCCCAATAGCGTTTGGCGATATCCCAGGCTCCCGCCTTGGGCGCGGCTGGGCGGCCCTGCATATAGGCGAATGTGACCTCATCGGGTGCGATCAACCCGGCCCGCGCGCCACCTTCAATGGACAGGTTGCAGAGGGTCATCCGCCCTTCCATGGAAAGGGCTCGCACAGCCTCTCCGCGATACTCCATCACGTGACCCGTACCACCTGCAGTTCCGATCTTCGCAATGATATGCAGGGCCAGGTCCTTCGCCGTTACGCCTTCGCGCAAGCGACCGGTGACCTCAATCGCCATGTTCGCAGACTTCCGCGCCCGCAGCGTCTGGGTGGCGAGCACATGCTCGACCTCTGACGTGCCGATACCATGGGCAAGCGCGCCGAACGCGCCGTGGGTGGATGTGTGGCTGTCGCCGCAAACAATCGTCATTCCGGGTTGGGTTCGGCCCTGTTCCGGCCCGACCACATGGACAATTCCATTGTTGACGTGGCCCATTGGGAAAAACTCAATGCCGTGTTCAGCCACATTCCGGGTCAGGGTTTCTAGCTGGTTGCGAGCATCGGGGTCGCGTACGCCCGAAAGCCCGGCAGCCTGATTCTCGGTTGGGGTGTTGTGATCGGCCACGGCGAGGGTGAGGTCCGGCCGGCGCACGGGCCGACCCGCCGCTGCGAGCCCGGCAAAAGCCTGAGGTGTCGTCACTTCGTGGATCAGGTGAAGATCGATGTAGAGAAGGCTTTCACCCGTCGCTACATCGGTTTCCACAAGGTGGCCGTCCCAGATTTTGTCGTAGAGAGTCTTGCCGGACATAGCCGCCTCATTCTTTTATTCCGATATGGATCAGCGCCCCTTGGAAAACGCAACCCATCGGAGGAGAATATGAACAAAGATAGCGCGATCGCCGTCCCGCGTGAGCTCGCCGCGTTCATAGCTTTGCAGCTCCGACGCGGAAGCTTCCCCAAGGACCTAATTATCTCGTTGAGAAAGAAAGGCTGGAAAGACAATGTGTTGAAGCCTCTGATGGGGCCTGCTTTCGACGGGATCATTAAACCGGAATCGGTCGATCACGAAGCAATCTACAATGCAAGGATCACGGAGTTGGCTGAAAGTCATCCCGATGTACGCAAGGTACACACTTCAAAGGCGCAGATATACCAATGGTACAATTTCCTGAAACCTGAGATTTGCGACCGATTGATCGCCCAGACCGAGCAACTCTGGCGCGATTCCACCGTCACCGACGCGTTCGCAGATCCGAAGATCCGGACAAGCCGGACGGCGGATATAGGTATTCATGGCGACGCCTTGATTTATAGCATCGACGAAGCGATGGCGGATGGACTTGGAATACACTGGTCGTATTCTGACCCATCCCAGACCCAGCGCTACGAAGTCGGTCAAGAATACAAGGCTCATCATGACTATTTCACTCCCGGCACGAGAGACTTTCAGGTAGAGTGCCAGATTAGAGGCCAGCGAACCTGGACATTCATGGTGTACCTCTCCGATGTCGAAGACGGTGGCGGGACACGGTTTAGAAGGCTCGACAAGCTGTTCATGCCTGAAAAGGGCTTGGCAGTCGTCTGGAACAATCTCAACCGCGACGGCTCAGTAAACCCTTGGACACTTCACCATGGGACGAAGGTGCGGAAGGGTCGAAAGTATGTCTTAACAAAGTGGTTTCGTGAGCGCGGTTGGGGGGAAATGGACTTCAGGGCGCCGTACGCTCCGAAGTGAGGCCGAACGCTTCCAACATGCCGGGTCTCCAGGTTTCAGCCTCGGGGTCATAGGCGCCAAGCCCGGCCGCAAAGCCCCAATGGCACCAACTGAATCCAGACCCTTCCGCCGCGCGCCGCACGGTGCCGATCCAGGCGGTGCGCTGTTCGATGGGAATGGAGCCATTCGTTCCAAACTCACCCAGGAACACCGGAAGACCGTCGGAAATCGCTTTTTGCCGCGCAAGGGCGAAATGAGCGCGGATTTCCGCAATCTCGGCAGGGTCATCCCCCCATTCGCCAGGATAGGTCGGCGGCGACTCCAGCCAGACTGCCCCCTGGTGGGTAAAGTCGTAGGGCTCGTAATAGTGGAAGGTCGACATGACCCTCAATTCACTCGGGAAGTCAGCCTCCCGCCAGGCATCCAATCCGCCCCATCCGCTGGAGGACAGGATGACCCAGCGCCGGGGATTGGTCTCCCTGACCAGCGCAAGCAGCTCACGGTTCAGCGCATCCATGCGGCGCACCGTCAGATCATCGCGGGGCTCGTTCAGCAGTTCAAAGATCAAATGGTCTGGCGCGCCTGCATACCGCTGTCCAAGCTGGCGCCAGATAGCTTTCAGGCGCGGGATTTCCCCATCTGGATCGGCATAGATTTCGTCGAAGTGATGCACATCCAGAATAATGTTCAGGTCCGCCGCCAGAGCCTGTCCGACAAGCGTATCGATCCGTGCCAGCAATTGTTCGGAAATCTTGTAGTCAGGCCCTGGACCGGTATGGGCGGAGACCTTGACTGGCAAGCGGAGCGTGTCGAACCCGGCATCCGCGATGGTGAGAATATCATGGGCGCGAACAGAGTATCCCCAATCGCCCTCATTGGGCGCCTCAAGCGCGTTTGAGAGGTTCATGCACCGCTGGATGGGGCTGGGCGGCACCGTGCGCACAGGTTCGGCCGTCTCCTGAGGACTGGCGGGCGTATCGCACCCCAGCAAGCAAACCATCGCTGCCAAGAGAAGAAGTGGAAAAATCAAACGACTGGCCATGGCGCGGACATTGTCGTTTCTTTCTTCTATCGCAAGCAAAATCACTCGAAGGAGGTCAACCATGGCTCGTCCGGCAGTCGCCGATGCCTATTTCGAAAAGCAACCCGAAGAGATGGCGCGCATTGCACGCGCTCTCGCTGACAGGATTGAAGCGGTCGGGCCAGGCCTGGCGTGCAAGCTGGCGTGGGGGTTTCCGTGCTGGAGCGGCAATGAGCGCATCGTGTCGGTCACGTGCCAAGCCGCGCATTGCAACCTGCAGCTCTGGTCGGGCGCCCGACTGACCAGTTTAAGCGACCGGATCGTTGGCACTGGAAAAGCCCTGCGGCATGTGAAGCTGCGAACGCTCGCGGACGTAGACAGCGAAATAGACGTTATTCTGAATGCCGCCATCGCGCTCGACGCAACGGACCCTCAAAAAGTGCGGTGACCATTTGACGTCGCCCATAGCGGTCTATGTCAGGGGCCGAGGAGCAGACACATGCAAAATTTGATGATCCCGGTTCTTGGCGCCGCATTACTTGTTGCCGCCTGCGGCAGCGAGCCTGAGACAAACACAGGTCCCGTCGCGGTTGATGTCGCTGAACCCGCAGCACCCAGCCCAATACCTTCGGAGACCACCACGGCCGAGCTGACTGACTTCACCACGATCACCGGCGAGCCTATGCCGCTGAGCCAGTTTGAGGGCAAAGCCGTTTTGGTCGTGAATACGGCTTCGCGCTGCGGATACACGCCGCAATATGAAGGGCTGCAAGCCCTTTGGACGGACTATAAGGATAAAGGCCTTGTGGTTGTCGGTGTACCCTCAAACGATTTCGGCGGGCAGGAGCCAGGCACAGAAGCCGAGGTGAAAACGTTTTGCGAAATCAATTATGGCGTGGATTTCCCGCTGACCTCGAAGGAGGCCGTTGTCGGCACCGGCCGCCACCCGTTCTATGCGATGGCTGAAGACGCTCTGGGTGAAGCGGCGCGCCCGAAATGGAACTTCCACAAGATCCTGCTCGATACGACCGGCACACCGATCGCCGCGTTTCCATCCAGCGTGAAGCCGCAGGATGATGAACTCGTCTCCGCGATTGATGGCGTGCTGGCGGGGTAAAAACCCCACCTTGCGTTCGGCTCGACCAAGGCAGGCCTTGACGGGGCCAGCGCTTGCCCCCTCATGTGGTGTGAAAGACACAGCGCATGCAGGAGGACAATATGGCTGATCAGGATCCCGTCGTAATCGTAGGCATGGCCCGCACGCCCATGGGTGGGCTTCTGGGCGACCTGTCTGCGCTCAGCGCAAATGAGCTCGGCGCCATCGCCGTGAAAGCCGCAGCCGAGGAGGCCAAGCTTGGCGCCGATGAGGCCGATGAGATCATTATGGGCAACTGCCTCCCCGCCGGTCAGGGCCAGGCGCCCGCGCGTCAGGCAGGCTTCAAGGCCGATATGGACAAGGGTCTTGAGTCCACCACCATCAACAAGATGTGCGGATCAGGCATGCAAGCCGCGGTCATGGCGCGCAACGCGATCCTGGCAGGCGAAGCGGACGTGGTGATTGCCGGCGGCATGGAGTCCATGACCAACGCCCCACACATCATCGATGTGCGCAAGGGCCACAAATATGGCGACATGACCTCCAAGGACCATATGGCGCTCGATGGCCTGACAGATGCCTATGCCGGCACGCCCATGGGCCTGTTCGCAGACCAGATCGCGACCGAATACCAATTCACCCGCGAGCAGCAGGACGCCTATGCGCTGGAAACGCTCTCACGCGCCCAGAAGGCCACAGAAGAAGGCAAGTTCAAGCGCGAGATCGCGCCCGTGACCATCAAGTCGCGCAAAGGCGAAACGGTGGTCGACAGCGATGAGCTGCCGCGCACGGCCCGCCCGGACAAGATCCCGACGCTGCGCCCGGCCTTCTCAAAGGACGGCACGGTGACGGCGGCGAATGCCTCGGCCATCTCCGATGGCGCCGCCGCGCTGATCCTGATGAAACAGTCCGAAGCCGACAAGCGCGGCCTCACGCCGATCGCCAAGATCGTTTCGTCGAGCTCCCACGCCCATGAGCCGGAAAAATTCACCACCGCGCCCGTGCCCGCCATGAAGAAAGCGCTGGAAAAAGCCGGCTGGTCCAAGGATGACGTGGATCTCTGGGAAGTGAATGAAGCCTTCGCCGTCGTGCCAATGATCGCCATGAAGGAAATGGGCATTTCCCATGACATCGTGAACGTGAATGGCGGCGCCTGCG
>JBCBGZ010000007.1:0-79293 GCA_038526245.1 Pseudomonadota bacterium | reverse complement strand
GGTTGCAAAAGCGCATTTTGCGGGCGCTGGCTATAGGCGATCTGGAAAGTCGCCCTCCTGAAAGCCTTCGCGCGCGAAATGGCCCCTGCAGTGTTTCGCCGACAAATTCTGCAATCTGCGCGCCGAAATGGGCGGAGACTTCCAGAAATCCGTTCGCCATGTGCAGTTGCCCAATCGCGAGCCTCTTCACGCGGTGTTTCGAGATTGCTAAGCCGCGCAGATTCTGGCCCACTCAACTTGCCCCACGGAAAGCCGAATTCACCATGACTGATAGCGCTGCGGACGACCTCGCCATTGCCCGGGAAGTGATTTCCATCGAACGCGATGCCCTTAGCGCGCTGGGTGAAAGCCTTGGCCCCTCCTTCAAGGCTGCGATCGATCTGATCATCACCAATCCCGGCTATGTGATCGTGGCCGGCGTCGGGAAGTCCGGTCATGTTGGCCAGAAGATCGCCGCCAGCCTTGCCTCAACCGGCACACCGGCCTTTTTCCTTCACCCCACCGAGGCCAGCCATGGCGACCTTGGCATGGTCGTGCCCGGCGCCGTTGTGCTCGCCATTTCCTATTCCGGTGAGAGCAGCGAGCTCATCGATCTGCTGCGCTATTGCCGCGGGGCAGAGATCCCGGTGATTGGCATGACTCGCAGCGAAACGTCTCGGCTGGGACGCGGCAGCGATGTTCTGCTTCAAATGCCGGTGCACCAGGAAGCGTGTCCCAACGGGCTGGCGCCGACCTCATCCACCACCATGACACTCGCGCTGGGAGATGCCCTCACCGTGGCCCTCATGGCGCGGCGGGGATTCTCCCGCGAAGACTTCGGCTCGCGCCATCCCGGCGGAAAACTGGGCAAGTCCTTGCACACAGTGGCCGACTTTCTGGCGGACCGGAACGATCCAGTGCCCCTCGTGGCGGCCGATGCGGGCTTCGAACCCGTGGTCCAGGCGATTGCAGAGGGCCGACAGGGCTGTGTCGGGGTTGTGGACGCGGACGGAAAATATGTTGGCATCATCACCGATGGTGACCTGCGCCGCGCCATGGCGCCGGAGGCCGCGCGTGAACGGGCCGACCAGATGATGACCCCCGGCGGCACGACCTTCCTGGCCCACGAGAAGATTTCCCTCGTCATCGACACGCTCTCGCGCCTGCGCATCTCCAATGGCTACGTGCTGGAAGACGCCCGCCCCATCGGGATCATCCACATCAAGGACCTCCTGGCGGAAGGGTATTTGTAGGAATTCGCGGCGAGGCCATGATCCCGGCCAACGGGCGGGTCCCTAAACCGGAATGTCGCCTTCGGCGGCGATTTCATGCAGGCGTTTGCACCGCTCCAGCAGCGGCTTTGCGGCGGTCATGGGCAAACAGCTGGGGCCATCACACAGGGCTTTGTCGGGCTCAGGGTGGAACTCCAGAAAGACGCCATCGGCTCCGCTGATCACGGCCGCAGCGGCAATCACACTGACGCCTTCGCGGCGCCCACCGGTAGACCCGCCAGCCGTGCGGGGGTCCGCGCCCGGTAATTGCACGGCGTGTGTCGCGTCGATTGTCACCGGAACACCGAGCGCCTTCATGGCTGGAATGCCAAGCATATCCACGGTGAGGTTGTTGTAGCCAAAGCTGGTGCCGCGCTCGCACAGGATCGTCGGATTGTTTTCCGTCACCTCGCCGACCTTCGAGACAATATTCTTGCAATCCCACGGCGCCAGGAACTGGGCCTTTTTGACGTGCAGCAAGCCCCCGCGCGCCTCAACGGCTTTTGCTCCCGCGACGACCAGATCGGTCTGGCGGCACATGAAAGCAGGCACCTGGATGATGTCGGCCACTTCGGCGACAGGCTCAGCCTGCTCAGGTGTGTGGTAATCCGTGATGATGGGCACATCATAGGCTGACTTCACGTCTGACAGGATGCGCAGGCCCTCGTCCAGCCCTGGCCCGCGATAGGAATTGATAGAGGACCGGTTCGCCTTGTCGAAACTCGCCTTGAAAACGTAGGGCAAGTCCAACCCGGAGCAGATTTCTACGAGTTCGCTGCAGACCCGGAGTGCGAGGTCGCGGCTTTCAAGCACGTTGAGACCCGCCATGACGCAAAGGGGCTGACCTGCGCCAATGGACAAGCCGTGGTGTTTCAATTCAAGCGTGGCGGGCATGTCTGCGAACTTTCCTTCGATGGTCGATCAGGGACGCACGTCCCATTCTGTCAGATGAACTTGGTTGCTAGTGCGCTCTATCACGCCATAGGCACCCGTGCGCAATTTCAACGGCACATCAGTGTTGGTTGGGATAACCTGCAAGACAAATCGGGCAATGCCGTTGCTAGTCACCGCCATAATATCCTCATCCGTCTCGGCCAGAGCGGCAAGTTGATCCTTCCACATGTCGACCAGAGCGGACGTATCAACTCTCCAGCCGTCTGGCACGCGTGCCTCGCGCTCCCATGCATCCATCGCCTCGCGTCCAGTTCGGGCGATGACGTCTTCTTCGGGCTTGCCCTCGTCGGGACCGTAGTCGATCTCGCGCAATCGCTCGTCCATGACTGGCGCGGGGCCGCCCAGCGCGTCGCTGATTGCAGTGGCCGTCTGCACTGTGCGCTTCAGGGGACCGGCAATGATGCGTGCTGGCGCGATGCCCAATTCTGCGAAACGCGCCCCCAGGGCTGTAGCCTGGAGCTCTCCAGAGGTCGAAAGGGACAGGTCCGTGCGCCCGCCCACGCGCAAGATCGTGTCGCCTTTGTCAAACGTATTGCCATGGCGAACGATGAAAAGCCTCGCCATCACAACGCCTCCAGCGGGTCGCCATGCTCGGCAATCAGGGCCTCGGCATAGGCCGCATCTTCCGGCGTGTCGACGCCCCACATGGACCGGCTGGTGGGCTCGACTTCAATGGTCTGAATGGCCATGCCGTTCTCAAGAAAGCGAAGCTGCTCCAACCCT
The DNA here is from genome assembly GCA_038526245.1 of Pseudomonadota bacterium. Taxonomy (GTDB): domain Bacteria; phylum Pseudomonadota; class Alphaproteobacteria; order Caulobacterales; family Hyphomonadaceae; genus UBA5336. Next base: position 76,366 of record JBCBGZ010000007.1, on the reverse strand, counting down.
TCGAGCGCCTCATAGTGCCCGACCGGGGCGGTGATGAACTGTTCCAGCGCCGCCAGCGTGTACCCGTAAAGCCCGATATGGCGGAACACGGGGGACAGCGGCGAGTCCGCGCGCAACCGATCCTCCTTACGGATCGCGGGAAGGATGTTTTTAGAAAACCAGAACGCCCGTCCGTCCGCGCCGCGCACGCAGCTTGTCCCGCTGAAAGGCTGGGCCTTCTTTTGCTGTCGCACCGTGTCGAGGGCCTCCCAGCTGAGCCGCACCACAGGCGTCACAACTGGCGCGCCGGTTTCAGCCGCTGCCGAGATCAAAGCGCTGACCTGCTCTGGCGGGGTAAACGGCGCATCGCCCTGGAGATTCACAACAAAATCCGGAGCGGTGTCCTGCATGCGCGCGGCGGCCAGAGCCCTGTCCGTGCCCGATGGCAAGTCCGGGCAGGTCATCACGCTGGAGGCGCCTATGTCTGCACAGTGGGCTTCAATCCGTGCATCATCGGTTGCGACGACAGCCGAAACATTCGGGTGTGTGCCAGCGACGGACGCGGCAATACGGTAGACCCGCTCCAGCAAAGTATGACCCGCAATCTCGTGCAGGGGTTTGCCGGGAAACCGGGTGGAGCCGTAGCGGGCCGGAACGACAATGAGGGTGCGCAAGGGGCGCCTCCGCTGAGGTTTCCCCTGCCCTACTCGACTGTGACAGATTTGGCGAGGTTGCGGGGTTGGTCGACGTCCGTGCCGCAGGCCACAGCGGTGTGGTAGGCAATCATCTGGACGGCGAGTGTCATGATGATCGGGGCTGACAACAGTCCGCCTTTGGGGAGAACCAGTGTCCGCTGGGCCGCGCTGGCGCCGATCTCAGCGCCATCTTCATCCGTGATCAGGGTCACGTCGGCTCCCCGCGCGCGCACTTCCTGGATATTGGAGATGGTTTTTTCGATCAGAGCGTCATTCGGGGCCACCACCAGCACGGGGGTGCCCTCCTCGATCAGGGCGATGGGGCCATGCTTCAGCTCCCCGGCGGCAAAGCCCTCGGTCGGGATATAGCTGATTTCCTTCAGCTTCAGCGCGCCTTCCAGGGCGATGGGGAAGAACGGTCCCCGGCCGAGATAGAAGATCTGTTTCGCGCCCACGAGATGCGGGGCGACGGCCTTGGCCTCGTCTTCACAGCCCAGCGCCTCGGTGACCAAACGTGGCAGCGCCAGCAAGTCTTTCACGTGAGCCTCAACGGCGGCCCCGTCGAGCGTGCCGCGCGCCGCGCCGGCAATCACCGAGAGGGCCGCCAGAACAGCCAATTGCGCGGTAAACGCCTTGGTCGAGGCCACGCCGATTTCCGGCCCTGCGGCCGTCGGCGCCATGGCGGTCACTTCCCGCGCGATCGAGCTTTCGGGCACATTCACCACACCGAGCGTTGGGGCACCCTCTTCGATGCAGTGGCGCAGGCTGGCCAGCGTATCCGCCGTCTCGCCAGACTGGCTGATGAACAGGGCCGGGCCGGTAGTGGGTAAGACAGGCGCGCGATAGCGATACTCCGACGCAATATCGGTCTCGAACGGGAGACGCGCGACTTGCTCAAACCAGTACTTCGCCGTGGCCGCAGCGTAATAGGCTGTGCCGCACCCGATGGCGACAGCGCGGTCAGCGCCCTTGAACACGTCACCCAACGCTTTGGATTGCTCGGTCAGTTGCGCGCTGCCCGCGGCGAGATAGGGCGCCAGGGAGCGCGACAGGCTTTCAGCCTGTTCGTGGATTTCCTTGTGCATGAAGTGGGCATATTCGCCCTTTTCGGCCATGGCCGCGCTGGCGGCACTCTGGACAATGGCCCGCTCCACCGGCGCGCCAGCTTCATTGAAAATGTCCGCGCTTTGCGGCGTGACAACCACCCAGTCGCCCTCTTCCAGATAGCTGAGCGTGCGCGTGAACGGGGCAAGCGCCAGGGCGTCCGATCCCAGATACATTTCCCCGTCGCCGTATCCCAACACAAGCGGCGAACCCTTGCGCGCGCCAATCATCACGCCGTCTTCGCCCTCAAAGATCGCGGCAATGGCGAAGGCGCCCCGCAGGTTCGGCAGCACCGTCGCCATCGCGTCGCGGGGCGTTGCGCCATCTTCCAGCTCGCGGGCCAGAAGATGGGCAATCACTTCGCTATCAGTCTCGGACTCGAAGACGTGGCCAGCCTTTTCCAGCGCCTCGCGATGGTCCTGGAAATTCTCAATGATCCCATTGTGCACGACCGCAACAGGACCTGATCTGTGGGGGTGGGCGTTGGCTTCGCTGGGAGCGCCATGGGTCGCCCAGCGCGTGTGGGCAATGCCCAGATGCCCATCGACGGGGTCGGCCTGGGTCACCTGGCGCAAGGCCGCAATCTTGCCTAGCGCCCGTCGTCGCACCAGCGTTCCATCATCGGCAAGAACGGCGATGCCTGCACTGTCATAGCCCCGATATTCCAGCCGGGACAGGCCCCGCACGAGGCGTTCCGTCACGCTCTTGTTTCCCGAAATACCGACAATTCCGCACATGGGCAGCTACTCCTGACACGTCGCCGCCCCCGCAGCGCTTTTCGCAATTGCAGCGTCGATAGACGGCTTTTTAAGGGCGCTCAATTCACACGATCACGGCCCAGCGACACATTTCGTGAGGGGGCGGGCACAGCCTCGCTTGACGTCTGCGCATGATTTCGCGCACGCCTAGGTAATGCTGATACTCGATGCAGCTCTGCGGTTTTCTGCAATCACCCTGCTCTGCCTGACCGGCGTGCTGGCCCTTAGGGATGCCCGACGGCTGCTTCAGGCACGTCTGGCCGCAGCGCTGTGCCTGGTTTTGTCCGCAATGTTGGTCAACACCATGATGCCTTCAATGTATGGCCAGTTCCCGCGCGAGGTCGCCTACCTATTCTGGTTCCTGCACATCCCAAATCTGGTGATGCTCTGGCTGTTTGGCTTGTCGTTGTACCAGGATGATTTTCGCCTGGGTCGGCTCCACTGGGGCGTCCTTGCTGCAACGTATATCGCACTCATGTCCACCCAGGTGAGCCTTCAGCTTGATTGGAATCCCGGCCGTTATCTGGGCTATGCCGCCAACCGAATTATCGCTTTTGGAGCGCTGGCACATCTCTTGTGGACAGCGATCTCCGGGTTCAGCGATGACCTTGTCGAGCGGCGTCGGCGCACCCGCCTCTGGTTCACGCTGGGCGTAGCCGTCACTGCGCTGCTCGTGATCACGGGGGAAACGGCGAAATTCATCCTGTACCCCCTGACAGATGATCCCGCCTGGATGTCGACGCTGCGCGTGGTGACGATCTGGCCGATGATCATGTTCGGCTCGCTCTGGTTCCTCCGGATCAATCCTGAAGACTTCAAGTTTGAAACGGTCACGCCCGCCCAACCTGTGGCGCCGGCCATCGATCCGAAGGATTCCGCGTCCCATGCCCGGCTGATCAGCGCGATGGAGGATGGCGCCTTTCTCCAGCAGGGGCTGACGATTGCCTCACTCGCACGCAAAATCGAGGTGCCGGAACATCAGTTGCGGGCGATCATCAATCAGGGGCTCGGCTATCGTAATTTCGCGTCCTTCCTGAACCACTATCGTCTTGGATACGCGAAGACCGTTCTGGAAGACCCCGAACGGGCCCGGTTGCCGGTGCTAACCATCGCCATGGATGCAGGCTACAACTCGCTGGCGCCGTTCAACCGCGCCTTCAAAGCCTCGGAAGGCGTAACGCCCAGCGAGTATCGTGCGCGGGTTCTTGGCGCGCGGATGAGCGATCCCGAAAAAAGCTGATCAATTTCGAAATCGCCTGCCATTATTGGGATTTGCGCAGCCCCGACACCGACGTTCTGACACGGTTTCCTCATCCAAAGAGAGGAGACCCATCATGGAAATCGCATCGCTACTGACGGAAATGATGCCGAAAGTCTTAGACAGCATCGAGTTCGAGACCAAACGATACCTGATGGGGACGTTGGCTACACTGGTGGGCCTGTGGTTCATCGTCAGCCACTTCATCAAGGGACGGAAGATCCGCGCGGCCTCGCCGCGGCGCCGCCAGCTCCAGCAAATCGCCATGGAGCTGAAGAACTCAGCCAAAACGGTCGTCGTCTTCGCGGCAATGAATACCGTGCTGTTCAATGGGCCCATCGCCAGCATGTTCCAGATCTACAAGGGCGAAGCGAGCACGATCTCTGGACAGATCTATTTCTGGCTGTCCGTACCCCTCTACATTGTCCTGCATGACGCGTACTTCTACTGGACCCACCGGGCCATGCATCACCGGTCGCTCTACCGCTATTTCCACATGACCCACCACCGCAGCCACAACCCGACACCCTTCACGGCCTACAATTTCGCCCCGCTGGAGGCCGTGGTGAATTTCAGCTTCCTGCCGACGGCCGTGCTGCTCATTCCGATCCACAATGATGCGATCTACATCGTGATGACCATCATGATCTTCAAAAACGCGTCGAGCCATGCCGGATATGAGATCATGCCGCGCAGTTGGGCGAAGCTGCCCGTGCTGGGATGGCTCACCACGGTAACCCACCACGACATGCACCACGAGCGCGGCTCGGCGAATTTCGGCTTCTACTTCACCTGGTGGGACAAGTGGATGGGCACCGAGCACGCCGATTATCACGAGCGACTGGAGCGCCAGCTGGCCCGTGACATGGAGATGAAGGCCGCGCGCAAGACAGGCCAGCCTCCCGTGGCCGCGGAGTAGACGTCTCCCGGCTTGACGCGGGCGCGGTTCACGCCGAAGCGGGGGTGATGGAACCATCGCCCCCACCCGCACGAAACCAGGCCTCACCGCTGTTGATCGCAGCGGTGGGTGTTTTGTCGGGCTGCCTGATAGACGTTTGCGTGAAGTACCTGACGGCAGACATCAACGTGGTGATCCTGACCGTGTGGCGGTTCATCTTCGGCGGACTCTACGGGCTCGGAATTTTTCTCGCGATGCGCCGGCCCTGGCCACGCTGGGAAGCCTGGCGGTTTCACACCATGCGCGGGGCCATCCACCTGGTCGCTGCCATGAGCTTTTTCTTCGCGCTCACCCAGCTTGGCCTGGCAGAAGCCACTGTGATGGGGTTCACCGCGGCCCTGATGATCGCGCCGATTGCCAGAATCCTTCTGGGAGAAAAGTTCGGCGCCGTCAGCGTCGTGGCGGCGATAGTCGGATTCGCAGGGGCCGCGATCACCCTTTCGGGCGAGACAGGCGGCGGGCCACCGGACGGAAACCGCATGCTCGGCGCCGCGTCCGTGCTGTTGTCGGCGGTCACATATGCGACCTCCATTGTCTTGCTGCGAATGCGCGCCCAAAAGGAAGACACGCTGACCATTGTGATGCTCGCCAATGTTTTGCCTGCCATCATCGGCCTGCCCGCGTTATTTGTGGTGGGGGACGCGCCCACCGTTTCCCAATTCCCGGTGCTGGCCGCGCTGGGCTTCTTCGGTCTCGGCATATGGTGGATGTTCACCATCGCCTACGGCCGCGCCCCGGCCCAGCGCCTAGCCCCGCTGGAGTATACAGCGCTCATATGGAGCGCCTTTTTTGGGTGGATCATCTTTGGCGAAGTGCCCGGCTGGCAGCTTTATCTCGGCGCCGTCATCATCATTGCGGCCTGTCTGCTCGTGGCATTTGAGAGCCGGTTTGAGACACGGAAGGCCGCACGCCAACCGGTCAGCGATCTGGTGGAATAAGGTTCAGGCGCCGCGCCATATCCCTTAGCGCGTCTCCAAGGTCTGTCGTGGGCAAGAACGCCTCTGGAATACCTGCAGGCTCCTGAACGTGCTTGTCTCTGTCGATCCGCGCGAGTTGATGCTGGTCGAGCGGGAGTTTCACGCCCAGCCCATGTGCAAGGCGCGCGACGAGGCGAGCGGGCGAGGCGGGCAGGCGCATGATGATCGGCGTCCGACCCAGCGCCTCGCACACCGCCCTCAACAAGTCTGCCTGGCTCAGCACGTCAGGGCCGCCAACGGGCAAAACGCCCCGACCACGCCACTCCCCCGTGACCAGGGCGCACGAAAGTCGCGTCAGGTCATCGATATGGAGGGGTTGCTGGAGCGCCCGTCCGCTGCCGGGGATGGGCAGGAATTTAGCCGATGCGACGCGGCGCATCAGCCCTGCAAGCGCATCGCTTCCCAGATGGCCGTAAATCATGGTCGGTCGCAGGACCGCCCAATCCGGCGCTGTTTCAAGCAGTGCTGCTTCTGCTTTGGCAAGCTCCTGATAGACCGGCGCTTCCGGCGCAACGCTCAAATTGTTGGACGAAAACACGACACCGCGCGAAAGTCCCTTCTCGCCGAGGCGCTGGGCTGCGGGGCCTGACAGGCTGAGAATGGGGACAAGGATCGCTGCGTCCAGGCCCGGCGCAAGCGCATCCACCGCCTCTAGATCGCGCAGGTTCAGCGACGCCAATTCAGCACCCGCCGCTTCCAGAACGGCATCGAAATTCCGGCGTTGGTGCCGCGTGGCCGTGACGCGGTGACCCGCCTTCAAGAGATTGAGCGCGATTTGAGCCCCGAGGGGCCGGCCCGCACCGACGACGAGAACATGCATACGTCCCTCCTAAGATGAGGCGCGCAGGACGAAAAGTGTTGCAGTCTTTCCTCTCGCCAATCGCCGACTGAATTGTTACGCGGTTTTGTGTATGAGGGCGGGCCGCCGGGGCGGACTGCAGCACAAATTAGCCTGAGGGGAGCAGCCCATGTCCATTGGCGGCTACGAAATTCTTGCGATCGTTGGTTTCCTGTTTGCGGCCTATGCCGTGATCGCCAACGACTCAATTCAGACGCTTGGAACGTTTCTGGCGTCGAACTCCCACAGGCCCTGGTGGCTGCTGTGGATTTTCGCGGCGGGCATCATGGTCGTTGCGCTGCTCACCAACCAGTTCGGACTTCAGCTTTCCAACTATTTCGAAGCCCAGGGCATGGGCGCCCTGGCGGGCTTTTTCGGTGGGTTTGACGGTGGATTGGCTGACGGGAAGCTGAATGGCATCCCCTACCCGGAAGACGGGATCAAGTGGTACCATGCGCTTCCGCCGATTGTTCTTCTCTTCCTCACGCGCTTTGGCATTCCGGTGTCGACCACCTTCCTTGTTCTCACGGTCTTCGCCTTCACAGGCGGGGCGGCGACAGAGGGCAAGATGGAGCAGATGCTCATCAAATCCCTCACGGGTTACGCCGTAGCCTTTGCCGCCGGCGCGGTGATCTGGCTCCTGGTGTCCAGGCTCTGGGAAACGTGGGTGGGCCGCACCGACCATGACGAACACCGCCATCCCATGTGGAGCGTGTTCCAGTGGCTCACCACCGGGTTCCTCTGGTTCACCTGGCTCCAGCAGGACTTTGCCAACATCTTCGTGTTCATGCCGCGCGAGGCCGTTCTGGCCGCGGATGGCAGCGTTCAGATGATGGTGTTCTCACCCTTTGTTGTTGTGGCTGGCGCCATCATCATGGCGATGATGACGGCCTATGTCTTTGCCACGCGCGGCGGTGAAATACAGCAGATCGTTTTGTCAAAAACCAACACGATTGACGTACGCTCCGCCACGATTGTCGACCTGATCTACGCGATTGTCCTCTACTATTTCAAAGAGCTGAACAACGTGCCCATGAGTACGACCTGGGTGTTCCTGGGCCTGCTGGCAGGCCGGGAACTCGCCATCTCCTTTGTCACGGACCTGCGTACCCGCGGGGCGGCGGCATTCGATGTGGGCACCGACGCGTTCCGGGCCTTCATCGGCCTGATCATTTCCATCGTACTGGCCGTCGGCATGCCCTGGGCTGCGACCGGTCAATTGCCGAACTTCTTCGGTCTTGGCGGCTGATCGAGGCCCTCTCAAAGTCGGCTTCGGTGGCGGATGTCACTGGTGCACCGAAGCCGTCTTCCAGACCCTGCGCGGCGTTTCCCGTGTCGATCAGGGCTTTTGCCGCTCCGAGGCGCCCCATGATGGCTGGTCTGAAGCGGTCATCGTTTACTTTGATCCGGACACGATCGCGTTCGACGTCCTGATCGCTGTTCACCTGCGCACCCACGCCGCCACATCGGCCCACAAAATGCGCGGGAAGTATCGCAGCGCGATCTATGTTTCCGATGAGATTCAGGCACAAGCGGCAACACTCGCCCTCGCAAGGGAACAACCAGCGTTCGACGCTCCACTCGTCACGCTCGTCCTGCGCCATCGCGGCTTCAGGCCGTCACAGCCGCAGTTTCAGAACTACTACGCCACACGCCCCGATCGCCCGTTCTGCAAGACTTACATTGACCCCAAGCTCGCAATGATCCGCCAGCGTTTCGCGGCTCAAACCGTTGACGGGGTATAGTCGAGAACAAATGCCACCACTTTACGCTCTGGCATCTCGCAAGGCTTCAGCCTCGGTTCCCCTCCCACGACATAGAGATTGAAACTGACATGATCCGCGCCGCCAAGCGCCTCACCGTAGAGTTTGACCCGGCGTCCATCTTCGCTGCGCTCAACCGTGACACCCCACGATGCGCCGGCATAGTCTCCGGTTGAATATCCCTTCGGAAGTGCTTTCAGAGCACTCAGGAACGCACCCAAATGATCTATTGGCATGTCTCGGCTACGCGCGTTGCCGTTGCGGTGACCTCCAGGGGCACGCGTGCGTCTGGCGTTCCCGTCCAACCCATCGCTTCAAGGGCGGCGGCATCCTGGGTAAACGAAAACTCGCCTTCCAGCTCGCCCTTCACATCGCCCGTACAAGCGATTGAGAAAGTGACGCCATCTCCTGTGGACGTGGCTGCAGCGAGTTCACATCCCGGCGCGATGGACCGAGCAACCTTATTCAGATCATAGGTCGATTGCCCCGCCTGCATGCATTCTTCACCGCTTTCGCGAAGCTCTGCCAGGCCCAGCGTGGCCGTGCCGTCATAATTCCAAAGTCCCGGCGGCAAGGTGATGGTGTCCGCGCTGGCGGATATGGGTGCAGCCACCAAGGCAATAGCCACTAAGAAGATAGGTTTCATGGGGACGTCCTCGTTCTGACAGACGCCATGCCCGCAAATTGCGGCAGCAGGACGGCGACGCCTGCGCAGCCCTACTCCGGAGAAGGATCGTCTTTTCTTAGAACTTCGCGTTTGCCCGCATGGTTTGGGGCGGAGATGACGCCCTCTTCCTCCAGGCGTTCAATCAGCGTGGCGGCCTTGTTATACCCGACCTTGAGACGGCGCTGGACATAGGATGTCGAAGCCCGATTGTCCCGGATAACCACGGCCATGGCCTGGGCATAGAGGTCTTCATTCTCATCCCCGGTCGACGTTCCGAGCATCGCATCCATGACCGGCGAGCTGTCCTCGGGCTCTTCGAGGATCTCCGTCACATAATTCGGCTCGCCCTGTTCGCGCAGCCACTCGACGATGGTCTCGACTTCCTCATCCGACACAAAGGGACCGTGCAGGCGCTGGGGGCGTTTGCCTGCCGCCTGGTACAGCAGGTCGCCCATGCCGAGCAGCTGTTCGGCACCCTGCTCGCCCAGAATAGTGCGGGAATCGATCTTGGTCGTCACCATGTAGGAAATGCGCGTCGGGAAGTTGGCCTTGATCGTGCCGGTGATGACATCGACCGACGGGCGTTGGGTCGCCGTAATCAGGTGAATGCCGGCAGCGCGGGCCATTTGGGCCAGCCTCTGAACGCAGCCTTCGATTTCCTTGCCCGCGACCATCATCAGGTCGGCCATCTCGTCGATCACGACGACAATGTTGGGGATGTGGTCTGTCGGCAGGTGCTCGGTCTCGTGGATGGGCTTGCCATTCTCGTCGAAACCGGTCTGCACCTTGCGGGTCATCGGCTCATTGCGGGCGCGGTACTTCTCCGCCTTTTCATTGAAGCCCGCCAGGTTTCGCACGCCCGCCTTGGACATCAGCTCATAGCGCTGTTCCATCTCCCGCACGGTCCATTTCAGGGCGTTCACGGCCTTGGACGGATCGGTCACGACCGGCGCCAGCAAGTGTGGAATCCCCTCATAAATACTCAGTTCCAGCATTTTGGGGTCGATCATGATGAATCGGCACTGGGCTGGCGTCAGGCGGTACATGAGCGACAGGATCATCGCGTTCACGCCGACCGACTTACCCGAACCGGTTGTACCCGCGATCAGCAGGTGAGGCATCTTGGCCAATTCGACCACGGTGGGCATGCCGCCAATGTCAGAGCCAAGCGCCATGGGTAGTTTTGCCTTGGTTCCTGACCAGGCCGAGCTTTCCAGAAGCGTACGGAAGTAAACCGTTTCGCGCGCATCATTGGGCAATTCGATGCCAATCGCGTTCTTCCCCGGCACGACCGCCACCCGGGCCGAAGCCGCAGACATGGACCGGGCAATATCTTCCGCCAGCGAGATCACGCGGGCCGATTTCACACCCGCCGCAGGTTCAAGCTCGAACAGGGTTACCACGGGGCCGGGGCGCACTTCCTTGATGCGACCGCGAACACCGAATTCCTTCAGCACTTCGCCCAATTGGCCCGCTTTCGCGATGAGGGCTTCCTCGTCAATGTCGCGGGCGTCAGCGGGCGGTTCGTTGAGCAAATCAATCGGGGGCAGTTTTTCACTGGCCTTCGCGGCCTTGCGCCGGGCGCGCACCTTCGGCGCGGGCGACTGCATCGGCGCCGATGTCATGGGCTTGAGGTCTGGCAACGGGGCGTCATCTTCGTCTTCCTCAAAGGGAAAACCGTCCTCCTCAAGGTGGGCGTCATCCTGATCCAGATCTGGCATCACAAACCGATTGGAGCCAACGCTGGAGGCCTCGGCGACATAGTCGTGATCGGACAAGCCGCGTTCATAGCGGCGCGCCTTCCAGCGCTGGATCAATCCCCCAAGGCCGCGTTTCGCCGCGCGGCTGGCGCCGGTGGCTTTTCGGGCAGCGCCCCGGCCGGACGTCGCCGCAGCGCGTTTCAGGGCCGTGGCATCACGCCGACCAAAGCCAAGCGCCGTTAACCCGCACATCAAGGCCAGAACGCCGAGCAACACACCGCACAGGACCTCCGGCATCGGCAGCAATAAAGCCTTGAACGGCATTATAGCTAGGCCGAACAGGGCATCGCCGACCATGCCGCCAAGCCCGGCTGCAAGTGGCCAGCTCGCGGGTACAGGCCAGGCCGCAAAACACGCCGCGGAGAGTGGCAAGGCCGCGGACCCGATCAGCCAGCGCCGCCTCTGGGGCCGGCCTATCAACACAGCGCGCATGGCCCCGCCCACCATAAGGGAAATACCGCCCACCCAGCTCGACCAACCGAGGGTTTGCCGCGCGAGATCTGCGAACACCGCTCCCTTGTGACCGAACAGGTTCAAGGGCGCACTGCCCGTGGCCGAATTCCAGCTGGGGTCAGAAGGCACGTAAGACGCGACACTGCCGCAAATGAAGACGCCCAGACCAAACAGCGCGGTTCCGGTGACAATCCGCCAAACGGGATCGCTCACCGCGCGGGGGCGTGTCTCAGGAAGGGTCATGTCCGTCATGGGCTTTAGGCCTTGTCTGAATGGGTCACCATCAAAGACCAGAGCTATCAAGACGCTGCTTAACAGGCGGCAAATGGACGGGATTTCATGAAGATTTTCGGCAAATTCATAAACTTCGAGCACCCGGGCACGAAAAAGCCCCCGGCGGAGGAGACCGGGGGCTTCTCGTTCAAGGCCGCAGTATGAGGGGCTGCGGACCTTGCAATGGGTGGCGAAAGCCTAGCTCGCAAACTCCGGGTAGGCTTCGATACCCACTTCGGACTTGTCGAGACCGACTTCCTGCTCTTCATCGGAAACCCGAACACCGAGGGTGAGCTTCAGGGCGTACCAGATGATTGCAGAAGCAATGGACACGAAAATCGCGCAAGCGAGAATGCCGACGCCTTGAATTGCGAACTGCTCTCCCATTGAGCGAAGAATTTCTTCGCCGTTGGCATCTTCACCCTTGGCAGTTTGCGTGTTGAAGGCCACGGCAAGCGTGCCCCAGATGCCGCAGACAAGGTGGGCCGGAATAGCGCCGACAACATCATCGATCTTGAACTTATCCAGAAGCGGAACTGTCAGCACCACAAGGACACCGCCGATAGCGCCGATCAGCACCGAAGATCCCAGGCTCGGGGCCAGAGGTTCAGCAGTGATTGAGACAAGCCCCCCAATCGCTCCATTGAACACCATGGTTGCGTCGACCTTGCCTTTGTAAAGCACCGCCGTGGTGATGATCGCAGCAAGAACGCCGCCAACAGCCGCCATGTTGGTGTTCGCAAAAATCTTAGCAACGTCGTTGATCGCCTCAACACCGCCGGCTGCAAGTTCTGACGCGCCGTTAAATCCAAACCAACCAAACCAAAGAATGAACGTCCCAAGTCCGGCAAGAGGGATGTTTGACCCTGGCATCGGATTGACCGTGTTGCCGAAGTACTTCCCGGCACGCGGACCGATGATGATCGCGCCGATAAGGGCCGCCCAGCCGCCTGTTGAGTGCACAAGTGTGGAGCCCGCAAAGTCTGAGAAGCCCATATTGGCCAGAGCGCCTCCACCCCACTGCCAGGACGCGACAATCGGGTAGATGAAAGCGGTCAATACGGCAGTGAACAGTAGGAATGCCCAGAGATTGACGCGTTCGGCCACCGTACCGGATACGATCGAGGCTGCGGTGGCCACAAAGACCATCTGGAAGAACCAATCGGAGCTGGACGCATAATCGCCGTCCGGTGTCGTGAGTTCCCCGGGTGCCCAAGTGATCGGCGTAGAGCTGAGCCATCCGCCCAGAATAAAGCCGGTAGCATCGTCTGGCGCGCCTTCAGGGTAAAGAAAATCAAGGTTCGGATAGACCATGTGATAGCCCACCAACCAGAACATGAGACCGGCCACAGAGAAGAGTGCGATATTCTTCATGGACTGCATCGCGGCGTTTTTCGAGCGAACCAGACCAGCTTCCAAACACATAAATCCTGCCGCCATGAACATGACGATCAGACCGCCGATCAGGAACAGGTAGCTATTGTCCACATAGCCGCTGGCCTGGCCTTCCAGGGCCTCGATCCGGGCGAGCAGCTCAGGATCGACTTCCTGCGCCCAGGCCGCCCCGGCCGCGGCCACACTGGCGAGCGTCAAGCCCACCATTCGGCCAAAGTTACGTTTAAACAAGGTCATAGAGTGGTCTCTCCCATCATCAAAGCGCAAAGGTTGGCAGCCTCCGCATGCGGTCCCTTTGCCGCTTTGTTGCAGCTGCGTTAGACATTGGCGAAATTTCCGCTGCAGGAGTGGGCAGAAGACGGCGCTGTGGTTAATTGCTGTGCAGCATGCGGCACGTTCGCCCAATCCTGCGTCAGTGGTGGACCGCGTTGGGGCTGGCACATACCTAACCGATCATGGACTCACCGCCTGAAGACACTGTTTTTGATCTCGCGATTGTGGGGGCCGGCCCGGCGGGCGGCACCTTGGCCCTGGCCTGCAGCAAACTGGGCCTTTCTGTTGCCCTCATTGATGCCCGCGATCCCGGCGCGACGCGAAAGAGAGACACGCGAAACTTTGCGATCGTTCGCGGCAGCTGGAATCTGCTCACCTTCTGCGGATTGACGGACCAACTCGCCAGCGCCGCCGAACCCTTGCGAGGACTTGAAGCCACCGACGGCGCGCCCCACTGGTTTGGCGCACCCACTGCCCTTTTTACGGGCGATGACCTGGGTGAGACGGCGCCCGATGGCCTCCTCGGGCAGATGGTCGAGGCTGAAGACTTGCAAGCCGCCATCGATAGCGCACTCTCCCAATCACCCGGTGTGACGCACTTGGCACCGGCCGTTTTCGACCGTCTGGACCGTGGCGACGGCACGGTTCACGCCTGTCTGAAAGGGGGCGCGCGGGTGGCGGCGAGGCTATTGGTGGGCTGTGACGGCCTGAATTCTCCCGTCCGCACTGCGGCGGGCATCGGTGTCGAAGGTCGGCGGTATGGCAAATCGGTTTTCGCGGCCGATGTCGCGCTGGAACGCCCTCACCTTGGCATTGCCCGGCAATTGTTCACGCCGGAGGGGCCTTTCGCGACCCTGCCCCTGAAGGGCGACCGGGCGAACCTTGCCTGGTACATGAAGGAAGGTGCTGCCGAAGCTCTGGCGAAGCTGCCGAAGGCGGCTCAGGAAGCTGAACTGAACGCCCGGTTTGCCGATTTCGCCGGGAAAATGACCATTGATGGCCCCGTGCGGGCTTATCCCCTCATTCTCCAGGTCGCCAATGCCATGGTGGCTGAACGGGTGGCCCTTGTGGGCGATGCGGCGCGGCGGATTAACCCCCTGGCGGGACAAGGGCTGAATTTGGGGTTCAAGGATGTCGCCGCCCTGGCGGAGGTTGCCGCGCGGCAGGTGCGCGCGGGCCTCGACCCCGGTAGCGCCCTCGCCCTGGAAGATTATCAGCGCTGGCGCAGGCTTGATGGCAATGGCACTGCGCTCGGCATGGATCTGATCGACCGCGTGTTTTCAAACGATAACATGGCGCTTAAGCCGCTGCGCGGGATCGCCCTCGCGATCGCAGAACGCACAGGCCCCATAAGAACGGCGCTGGCCCAACAGGCCAGCGCCGCACAAGGCTACCTGCCGGATCTGATGAAGGACCCGGCAGGCTGAGGCGCCAGCCCCCTAGGCCTCGGCCTTGTCTCCGTTGAACAGGATCACCTTTTGGTGTGGGAACGGGATTTCCACTCCGACGCTGTCGAGCTTTTTCTTAACCAGTTCCGGCACGGAATAGAGAACATCGAAGTAGTTTTCCCCGTTCACGAATGGCCGGGTGATGAAATCGACCGAGGAGTTGTTCAGCGTCGACACTTCGATGAACGGTGCGGGATCCTTGAGGATGTGGGGATGGCTGGCGAAGACCTCTTCAATGGCTTTGCGCGCCGTATCAATGTCGCTGTCATAGGAAATGCCGAAGGTCATATCGACTCCCCGCACCGCATGGTGGGAATGGTTGACAATTTGCTCACCCCAAATCTGACCGTTGGGCACAATGATGTGCTGGCGATCAAACGTCGACAGGATCGTCGTGAACAGGTTGATCTCGTCCACATGGCCGAAACGGCCCGCTGCATCGATAAAGTCACCCACTTTGAACGGTCGGAACACCATCAGCATCACGCCAGCCGCGAGGTTGGACAAGGCGCCCTGAAGCGCCAGGCCGACGGCCAGGGATGCGGCGCCGAGGACGGCGATGATCGAGGTCGTCTGAACACCGAAGACGTTCAGAACGGCAATGAAGACAAAGGCAAGGATCAGGTATTTCGCGACGCTGCCGAGGAAATTGAAAAGCGTGCTATCGAGGTTTTCGTATCGTGTGCCCAGGCTGGTGACGAATTTACCAATCCGGCCCGCCACAAAGGCGCCAACGATATAGATCGCGATGGCGAGCAGAAGATTGGTGCCCCACTGGATGGCAATCGGCACGTATGAGTTTACGTCGAGATTCTGGAGTAGTTCGTTCATGTCAGCCCCTTCAGGTTGAAGTTCCATAAGGCGAAGGACGCGCACACAGCCCTGCTGGTGCGCCCGTCGATTCTCACGACGGAGCCCTCCCTCTCCACGGGGTTAGCAGTTTGAAGATGAACAGGCCTCCAGCCCGGCGTTGTCGCGCGTTAAGCTGGCCGGCGCGCCTAGCGCAACAAACTGTAGAGCAAAGCCCAAGTGTAGAGCCCACTGGAATGACCATCGGAAAAATGGATGCGCACGGCGTATCGACCGACTGGATCGGCTTTCGTCACAGAAATATCTTCCGGTATGGGCGGCTGGGGCGGGGGTGGCCCTGCCCCGTGGCCCTGTACGGCGGCTGACGGGCTGTTTGCGCGCAGCGTGCGGTAATCGACATTTCCAGCGCTGCCATCATCAAATTCCAGTTTCAAGCACGCCGCCGATTTCTGAAACGTCAGCTTGACCGGCCAGGCGCGAACGGCCGCATCACTCATGGGCCATCCTGCTCGATCTCGCGTGCGTGCTTTTCCGTCAGCAAGGGCAAGCCATTTCGGATTGGGAATGCCAGACCTGCTTTGCGGGAAATCAGTTCATCGCTGGCGCCGTCATACTCGAGGGGCTGACGCGTCAGCGGGCAGATCAGCATTTCGAGGATGCGGGGGTCCATGCCAGAGGCGCGCTGGCGCTCTGCTTCGTCCATCTCTGTTTCACTCATTGCAGATTTCCGGCGCCTCCGGGCACGTCCATTTCCAGCAATGCGATTAACGTGTCCGCACGCTCGCGCAAGGAGGGTGCCTCCAGAAGCGCTTGTTTCTCAACGGTCTCAAACGGGCAACCTGCACAGAGTGCATTCACCAGGGTTTCGATCGGAGCATCTTCCACGGCGGACCAGTCCGCCTGCATCTCATTGCGAGACACATAAGCCCGAAGGGCGCCGATCAAGCGCTCGCGGCTGGGGAGATCAGATATGCTGGGTGCGGCCAGATCCGCCTCAAACGGCGCCCAGTCGGGCTGCGCCTGGCGATAAGGTGTTTCCACATTCGCAAGCTCGCTGACACTGAACCGGCAAAGCCCGGTCAAAACGATCAGATACCGCCCGTCATCGGTTTCCGAATAGGACGTGACGCGGCCGGCGCAGCCGATACGGGCCAGCTCCGGCAAGGCCTTTGGGCCACCGGTTGTCTGCACCATTCCCAAAATGCGGCTTCCCGACATGGTGTCATCAATCATGTTCAGGTAGCGCGGCTCGAAGATGTTCAGGGACAGCGTCCACCTGGGAAACAGCAGCGCGCCCGACAGGGGAAACACCGCAATTTGCGCCGGGAGGTCATTAATCCGCCGATAGGTCTGCATGGTCATATGGGCGTGCCTCCAGAGCTTGCCTTAGAGTGACATGGGGCGCGTTGTCCCCGCGTCGAGGCTGGAGTCGCTGGGGCGCGCTTCTCCGGATCAGGCGAAGGTCAGGGATGCGAGGCGCCGCCGTCCTTCAATCGTCGCCGGATCTTTTGGCCCCGCAGCTTCAAAAATCTCGAGAAGCTTGGCCCGGGCTTTACCCTCGTGCCAGGTCAGATCTGCCGACAGGATGACCATGAGATGGTCCACAGCATCCTTGTTTCGTCCGGCCGCAGCGAGCTTTTCGGCCAGGTCAAAGCGTGCGCTGTGATCCTCCGGCGCCGCTTCAACCGCCGCAAGAGCGCCTGCGAACTCATCGGCGCTCGGCGCGTCCTCGGCCATCTCAACGGCTTTCGAGGCGCTCACCCAGGCCGCGTCCGCGCGCTTGTCTTCCGGCGCGATTGCAAGCGTTTCGCGGGCACGCTCCACATCGCCATTTGCCAGGTAACACCGCGCCAGACCCGCAACGGCGCCAATCTGGCCCGGGTCAGCATTGATGATCTGGGCATAGAGCTGGGCGGCGCCGCCGACATCACCGTCTGCCAGAAGCCCGTCTGCCGCTTCCACTGCTTCTGCCAGAGCCTTCCCATCATCGGTGCCAGACAACAGCTTTTCGATGAATTGGGTAATCTGGCTTTCCGGCAGCGCCCCCATGAAGCCATCCACGGGCTGGCCCTTGTTGAAGGCAAAAACCGCGGGAATCGAGCGAACGCCGAGTTGGCCGGCGATACCGGGATTGTCGTCAATGTTGATCTTGACCAGCTTTACCTTGCCCGCCTGGGCCGTGACGGCTTTCTCGATGATCGGGCCGAGTGTTTTGCATGGGCCGCACCAGGGCGCCCAAAAATCCACCAGCACTGGCACATCCTGGGAGGCTTCAATTACGTCCGCCATAAAGGCCTGGTCTGTGCTGTCTTTCACGAGATCGCCGACCCCACCCTGGGGCGTATTTGCGCCGAGAATATCCATGGCGTGCGCGTATCCTTGTTCTGCTGGCGGGGAGATGGGCGCCGAAGCCGACACTTGCAACCATTGCCGCTAGGCAGGCGCTGCACTGCCCCAACTGACAAAGCCCGCAATCTTCGGTGTGGACGGCAAGTACATTGTCTCAACGCGGTCCAATCTGAACCCGGTCGACGTCAGGAGCGCCCCGGTATCCCGGGTCAAATGACATCCGCCCGCCAGGCGCTTCCAGACCGGCTCCACGCGCCGCTGCCACTTTGCAATGCCTTCGTCGGGCGCCAGGCCGTGTTCGGAAAACAGTATCTTGCCACCCGGCTTGAGCACACGGCGCACCTCAGCAAGGGACGCCTGCCAGTCAGAGATCGTGCACAGCACGAAGGTGATCACAACGGTATCAATCGAATTGTCTTCCAGAGGAATGGCTTCGGCGCCTGCCTCGAGAAATTCGGTTCTCTGGCGGAGCGGCAGACCCTTCGCTGCCAGGCGGGCCCGCTCGATCATGCCCTCTGAAGGCTCAAGCGCAAACAATCGAGAGATTTTGTCGGCGTTGTAGTAGGTAAAGTTGGTGCCCGATCCGCAGCCGATTTCCAGCACGGCCCCTTTGGCGTGGGGAACGACTTTTTCGCGCTGTTTCATGATCGGTTTGGTGGAACAGGCCGCAGAAATCAGCGGCGGGACGACATATCGATCCCAAAGACCCACTATTCGGCCCCGCCAGCGGATGTGGAATCGTTCGGCTTTCCGATGCGCGCTTGCGTAGCGGTGTTGCCCGCCTCCATGACAAGCCCGGTCTGTGCCATCTTCACGCGATAGGCGAGCCCGTTGGCCATGGGATTGTAGACGCCCGATCCATAAGCCTCCGTCGAAACGCCCCACCGGGCGCCTTCGGCTTTGGCGAGCGCCTGAACGTCCAGGCCCGGGTTTTCGCTGAGGCGGTGGACAATCACAGTCGTCTCGCCTTCAGCGTCTTCAAACCCGCCGGACAAACGATCAAGGCGGTAGACGCTGTTGTATCCGAGCATATTGGACAATGGATCAAAACGGATCACTCGGGCACGCACCTGCCACTCATCGCCGCGCAATTCATAGGTCTCTGTCTCGCCGCCTTCATAGATCACCGTGGCTATGTACTCGTCCGGCGCCCCGGCATCTTCAAAGCTGATCGTCAGAACATCGCGCTCATAGGTCAGGCGCTGATAAGTCTGAAGGTTCAGGCCCGCCATGGTGACAACGCCGGCCAGGCCTAGAAAACCGACGCCGAAGACCATCCGGGTCAGTCCTGAAAACACCTGGGCGCTGAAAAGACGCCCCAAGCCGCCAAAGCCGAGCATCAGCCCGATCACGCCTGAAATTCCTGGCAAAATCCACCAGATCATGTTGCCCATAGCGCTCACCCCATCTTTTGTTGTGGTGGTGTCTTCACACACCTTCCCTCACCCAGCCGACATGTCTATAGCAAACTCAAACCGTCATTGCAGGGGGGATTTCACAGGCCTTGCTGTGATCAGGGATGGCGGTCGAACACACCCTTGGCCGCCGCGCCACGAATTCGTGAAAAAAGTGTGATCCACGCCATTGACGCGCCGGGCTCGCCTAACTACCTCCGCCGCACTGTTAGCAGTCGAACGGGGCGAGTGCTACATCGCCCAAATGTGCTGCCGACAGGCGAAACAGAAACTCTAAAGAGTAAGGAAGAGGGCACATGGCATTCCGTCCACTCCACGACCGTGTTTTGGTCCGCCGCACTGAAGAAGGCGAAAAGACCGCTGGCGGGATCATCATCCCCGACACCGCGAAAGAAAAACCCCAAGAGGGTGAAGTCGTTGCCGTGGGCAATGGCGCGCGCGGTGGTGAGGATATGGAAATCGTCCCCATGGACGTGAAACCCGGAGACCGCATCCTGTTCGGCAAATGGTCCGGCTCCGAAGTCACCGTTGATGGTGAAGAGCTGCTGATCATGAAGGAAAGCGACATCCTCGGCATCGTCGAGTAAGCACGCGCTTTTTCGCTCAACACAACGAACTCAAGATTTGGAAAGGTAGACTCACATGGCTGCCAAACACGTAAATTTCGGCCCGGAAGCCCGCGAGCAAATGCTGCGCGGCGTGGACATCCTGGCTAACGCTGTAAAGGTTACGCTCGGCCCGAAAGGCCGCAACGTGGTCATCGAAAAATCCTTCGGCGCCCCGCGCACCACCAAGGACGGCGTAACTGTCGCAAAGGAAATCGAGCTGGAAGACAAGTTCCAGAACATGGGCGCCCAGATGCTGCGCGAAGTGGCGTCCAAGGCCAATGACGTGGCTGGTGACGGCACCACGACCGCCACGGTCCTCGCCCAGTCCATCGTTCGCGAGGGCATGAAGCGCGTTGCTGCCGGCATGAACCCAATGGACCTGCGCCGCGGCATCGAGAAAGCGACTGCAGAGGTGGTCAGCGACCTCGCTCACCACTCCAAGAAGGTGAAAACCAACGAAGAGATCGCCCAGGTCGGCACCATCTCCGCAAACGGTGAAGCTGAAGTCGGCGCCATGATCGCAGAAGCGATGGACAAAGTCGGCAATGAAGGCGTGATCACGGTTGAGGAAGCCAAGTCGCTGGAAACCGAGCTGGACGTTGTCGAAGGCATGCAGTTCGACCGCGGCTATCTCAGCCCCTACTTCATCACCAACGCTGACAAGATGGTCACCGAGCTTGAGGATCCGATGATCCTCCTGCACGAGAAGAAACTCTCTTCCCTGCAGCCCATGCTTCCGATCCTGGAAAGCGTTGTGCAGTCCCAGCGTCCGCTGTTGATCATCGCAGAAGATGTGGACGGCGAGGCCCTGGCCACGCTGGTGGTCAACAAGCTGCGCGGTGGCCTGAAAGTGGCTGCGGTCAAGGCACCTGGCTTCGGCGACCGCCGCAAAGCCATGCTGCAGGACATCGCGATCCTGACGGGTGGCACGGTGATTTCCGAAGATCTCGGCATTAAGCTCGAAAACGTCACCATGGACATGCTCGGCACGGCCAAGC
Source organism: Pseudomonadota bacterium (assembly GCA_038526245.1). Taxonomy (GTDB): domain Bacteria; phylum Pseudomonadota; class Alphaproteobacteria; order Caulobacterales; family Hyphomonadaceae; genus UBA5336. Next base: position 55,587 of record JBCBGZ010000007.1, on the reverse strand, counting down.
GCGTGAACATCACCAAGGATGACACGACCATTGTCGACGGCGTAGGCGCCAAGGCGGAGATCGAAGCCCGCGTGGCCCAGATCCGCACGCAGATCGAAGACACGTCTTCAGACTATGATCGTGAGAAGCTGCAAGAGCGTCTCGCTAAGCTGGCTGGCGGCGTTGCTGTCATCAAGGTTGGCGGCGCCACGGAAGTGGAAGTGAAAGAGCGCAAGGACCGTGTGGACGATGCTCTGAACGCCACCCGCGCTGCCGTTGAAGAAGGCATTGTTCCCGGTGGCGGCATCGCTCTGCTGCGTGCGTCGAAGAACATCGACGTGAAAGGCGACAATGACGACGAGCAAGCCGGCATCGACATCGTGCGCAAGGCGCTCGAGGCCCCAGCACGTCAGATTGCTGAAAACGCAGGCGTGGAAGGCTCCGTTGTGGTCTCCACAGTGCTGGCTGAAAAGTCGAAAGCCTTCGGCTTTAACGCTCAGACCGAAGAGTATGGCGACCTCGTGAAAATGGGCGTCATCGACCCAGTGAAAGTGGTTCGCTCGGCCCTGCAGAACGCTGCCTCCGTGGCATCGCTGCTGATCACCACCGAAGCGGCCATCGCAGAAGCGCCGAAAGAAGATGCCCCCGCAATGCCTGACATGGGCGGAATGGGTGGCATGGGCGGAATGGGCGGCATGATGTAAGCTCAGGCCCAGCCTGATATCACGAGAAAGGCCCGGAGCAATCCGGGCCTTTTTTTCTTTTCCAAACCAGAGAAATCGCATTTGGGTGTGGTGACGAAGCGACGCTCTGATTTAGTCCGGAAGTGCCTTCTGGCAGAGGTCGCTTTCCAAACGGGTGTTTTGTTCTAAGTGCGGGACATGATCACGCGCAGCTTTCTTGCCCTTGTGGGGCTTATGTTTGTGGCTTTCGGGTTCTGGAGCCTGACGGACCCGCTTGGCATGACTTCAAGCCTTGGTGTTGAGGTGGGCGGGCGAAATGGCGCCTTTGAAATGGCCGGGATATATGGCGGGGTCAGCCTCGGCGCCGCAGCGCTGACACTGGCAGGAGCCGCCTTGCCCAAAATGGTACGCCCGGCCCTGTGGTTTCTGGTGACTTATATGGGCGGATACTGTTTCGCTCGGGTCGTGGCCTGGCTTCTCCATGGCGGTCCGACATCGGACTTTTACGCCTTCATCGCATTTGAAGCCTCCGTGCTTGTTGGCGCCCTCATTGCGTTGCGCGCACAAGACCCGTAACTCACTGCGAACCAAGCCCGCACTCGGTCTTGCCACCTTCAATCGGGAGTTCCCATGCGCCTGGCTCTAAGCACCTGGACCGATATCGAAGCCTGGCTGGAGCGATCAGACACGATCCTGCTCCCCATCGGCTCTTTCGAACAGCACGGGCCAAACGGTTTCATTGGCACTGATGCACTGTGTCCCGAGATCATCGCCAACCATGCCGAATCCCTGGCGCCCGACGACATGCTTGTGGGACCTGTCTTCAATATCGGGTCAGCCCAGCACCATTTGTCCTTCCCTGGCACGATCACGCTTCGGCCCACCACAATGATTGCGGCGATGGTCGACTGGACAGACAGTTTGGTGCGCCACGGATTTCGCAACCTGTTCTGGCTTAACGGCCATGGCGGCAATATCGCCACCATCGAAGCCGCCTTTGCAGAGATCCGCGCCAAGCGCAGCTTTGACCCCCATGGCGTGCAGAACCAGCCTGAGCTGAACCTCACGCTGCGAAACTGGTGGGATTACAAAGAGGTCAAATCCCTCTGCGATGAACTCTATCCCACGGGTCATGGCGCCCATGCGACCGCCTCGGAAGTCTCCGTCACCTATTTCGGCTATCCCGACCACGCCCGCGCTGACGTGAAGATGTCTCCCAAAATAGCGCCAATGGGCAAAATTGGTGATGCCGTTCAGTATCGTCGGCAGTTTCCAGATGGCCGCATTGGGTCAGATCCGACCCAATCCACCGCTGAACACGGTGGCCGGATAGTGGACACCGCCGCAAAGCGCGTTGTCAGCGAATTGACGAACCAATCCTAGACGGCGCGGAAGCAGGCCGAGATAAAGAATAACCCGCTACGCGGAAGGCGTAGCGGGTCAAGTTGCCGTGTAACGTCTATGCCTTGATTAGTAGACGGATTGTCCAACGCCGCCATCGAGCACAATCGGGCCCGCCGGAGCTGGCTCGCGCACGCGTTCCACCTGGCGTTGGCGGGTTTCCATGCGTGTGCGAACTTGACGAACACACTGCTGGGCCGATCCCGTGGTCTGGATCAGTTTCAGGCCCGGTCCGTACTGACGCAGCAAGGATCGTTCGTTGCAATCGCGCTCAGGCGATTGGATGGCGCAGGCGAGCTGACCGTTCGCGCGGCGCACAAGGGCCTCGCCCTTCTGGCAGGAAAAGCTCTGGGCTTGTTCAAAGTTTGGTTGGTCGTTTTCGATTGACCCCACAGTGACCTGCATCGCCGTTCCCGCCATGCACCGGTAAATCTCGCCCTGATAATTTCCTGCAACTGACCGTTCACCGGTCACCTGGCTGGCGGGATGGGGCGTGCCGGTATCATCCAGGCACACGGCCTGGATCGGACGCACAACGGTTTGCGGATGGCTCGGACGAACGCAGACTTCTTCCTGAACCGGCACCTGTTCCGTCACCGTTTCCATATAGCGTTCTTCATCGCCTGAAACATCGAGGCCGGACAGTGTAGAAGGTGCAACGCCTTGGGGACCGGCGAAGAACGCGCCCCCTCCAGATAAGAAAGTCGTGCTTTGAGCTTGTTGAGGCGCAACGAGAATAGTGTTGCCACCAAGGCCAATCTTGCCCTGGTTCACATTCACGCTTGGGCCGGTGACGGTGACGTGCGGGCCGCCGACATGCACACCCGGTACAATGACGTTCGGGCCTTTCGGCATGGAGCCGCAACATCCCGGTGCGCCGGAGCCTGGCATGGCCGGCCCGGTAACAGGAACGCTCGGTCCCGGCACGACCGGGCTTGGTGAGCCACCGCACCCTGATGCGCCGCACGCGCCACCGCCTGCGGAGGCGAGCCCGCCGAGGCCAAGAACTGAAATGGCCGCCAGTCCGGCCAGAAGAGTGTTTCGCGTTGACACGCCCATCATGGGTCTCCTCGAGAATTCCCACTTCGAAAAGCAGCTTCCGTGCCGATTTTCGCTTCCGGAGCGAATGCCGCCCCCGATTAACGAATGAATTCAACTCGAAAGGGCACACGCTGGAGTGGCGCGCAGATTGCGAAGGACCCCGCAGACCCAAACGCACCCACCCAAAGAGGTGCGATCCTAGAATTAGCGGAGTACTGCCCCATGCTGGAACGCACAGCGCACCCGAATACACGCACCATGCTTGAAGCCTGGCGCCGGATGGACTCAAACCCCGGCGATGCGCTGTCCCACAGCCCGATGATGGGCGAGCCTTCATCCCTGATTGGCAACATCTTTGTCCTGCGTGAGGCTGCCGAAGGCGGCTGGCTGTTCCGCACCGCGGGTCAGGCTCTGCACGATTACTTCGGGAAAAACGTGTGCGATGAGGATTTCTTCGACCTTTGGATGGGCTCCGACCGAGGACTGGCACGCTCCGTTGCTGAAGCTGTATCTTCCGAGCTCAGCCCAGGCGTCATCCGCGCACGGGGCGAGACCCTGACCGGGCGCATCCTGCAGGTCGAAATTGCCCTGGCGCCCCTTCCCCATCGCGAAGGCACAGCGCGGCGCCTGCTAGGTCACTACCAACCGCTTGGCGGAGAAAAACTGCTGGAAGCGCGCCCAATCTGGCGCCACGCCATTACAGAGATCCACGCGCCACAGCGCCAAACGCCGCGCAAGCGTCCCCACCTCAAACTGGTTTCAAGCCGCGACTAGCGCGGCGAACCTCCCTCGAGGGACAGAAACATAAAGACATTGAGCCCTGCGAGGGTTGGCGTCACCTGTTGATGCGAGCCTCGTCAGGGCTTTTCCCTTACATGCCGCGAGCGTTGAGCCAGACGGACCCGACTTTAAACACCCGCCCCGCGCTGGGCGATGGCATGGTCTACGGCACGCGCCGTGAGCGCCAGAACAGTGAGTGTTGGATTCTGAAACCCCTGGGACGGAAAGCTGGCCGCGTCAGTGAGATAGAGACCGGGCATATCCCAGCACTGATTGTGTGTATCCAGAACAGACGTATCGGGCGAGCTCCCCAACCGGGTCGTTCCGCATTCATGGGCGGACGTCCCCGGCGTGGCAGGCCCGTTGGGCTTTAAGGTGAGCTCAGCGCCAGCGACATCGGAGAGGGCTTCAAGCGCCTCTCCCATGGAGGTCGCCAGCGCATGCTCGCGCGCGCTGAGGCTGCTCTCAATATGGAGAATGGGCAGACCGACGGCGTTCCGGCGTGTGGGATGAAGCCGGATATGGTTATCAGCGCGCGGGGTCATCTCCCCGAACGCAACCGCAGTAAACCAGGACCGGTCCGCATCGCCCGGCGTTTGGTAGAGTTGAATGCCATAGCCCCGCTGACCGAACGTATCTCCCGCAATGGCTCGGTCAAAGCGCGGAAGGAATGTGCAGCGGCCATCTTCAGGCGCCTTGCCATCACCCGCCAGTTTGCCAGCGATGCCCTCTACTTTGACCAGAACATGGTCCATGAGATTGCGACCCAGGACACCGCTTCCTGCCCCCACCCCATCGGGTGCCTTGGACGACCCGCTAAGCATCAGCAAACGCGTGGACTCCAGTGGGGACGCGCAGATGAATACGAGCGGAGCACGCGCGTCTCGCTTGGCGCCGGTGGCAGGCTCGGTCCAGGCGACGCCGGCCGCCCTGCCAGATTGATCGCTCAGAATTTCACGCGCCACGGCCCCGCGGCGACACCAGAGGTTGCCGGACAGCGAGGCTTCGCCGAGGCTTTCCATGGGCGGCGCGTACCGGCCTGCAACGAGCTGGGCACCCGACCAACGGGCTTGTACCTTCTCTACTAGCGCAGCCTCAGCGGCGTTGAATGTCAGCGGGTTTGCGATGTCGCTGTCGGGCACGCTTTCGACCCCGTCGCGCCCGCCCGTAAGCGCCAGCATCGCTTCAGCCCTCGCATACCAGGGCGCCAGCTCTTCGTATCCAAATGGCCACTTCGGTGACAGATCATCACTTGGAGAGAACTCGGCTTCTGAAAAGCGATAGTATTGCCGCCCATGACCGGGGACGCGCACCCGCCCGCCGGGCGTATGGGTCCGCAACCATGTGTAGGGCTTGTCCTCGGGCGTCTCGTACGGATTGTCGACGTCATCGACAAAGGCCGCTGGATCCCGCTCCCAGGCATAGCATTCTGTCTGAACCGGCTGGCGCATGCGGCCGAGGGCCTTGAGCACCTGCCGGCCCTTGTAAATCACGCGCGGTGGAAGGTATCGCACGGCGGCAGGCTGTGCCAGCGCTGACACAAACCCGCTTGTCGCCCGGCGCAGCGGCGCACGGGTAATCGGGGGTGTCCAACCGGCATCCAGCACGAGGGTCTGCAACCCAGCTTCGCAGAGAAGCCGTGCTGCAAAGCCCCCTGACGCCCCGCCGCCAACGACAATCGCATCGAACTTGCCGGGCGTTTCCAGCACGTCATTCGTCGTTCGGGCTTCGGCCTCTGCAAGGGTTGGAAATCGTTTGAACATGGCGCGCCTGGTCCCTGTCCCGCTGCGTATGCCGGGTCTGGCACCGCGCTTGCTGGGGTTCAAGCCACGTGCACCCCCTATGCCAGATTACGACCTAAACTGCACGAAAATGGAGCCCACCTTGACCCAGTTGCATCGCCCAGAAGGGTTGCGCCTTGGCTTTGGAACCGGCGCATTGAACGGCAGGGGTGACCGCGCCGCGCAGGTTCGCCTCATCCATGCGGCGCTTGATGCGGGCATCACTCATTTTGATACTGCGAGACTGTATGGCGACGGCACTGCCGAGCAGATATTGGGCGACGCGCTGAATGGGCGCCGGTCTGATGTGTTCCTTGTCAGCAAGGCCGGCATCATCCCGCCGATCAACACCACGTTTCGCCGGGCCGTAAATAAGGGACTAACGATTGGTCGGAAGCTTCCGGGCGGCGTGGGGGTCCTGCCGAAGCCGCGCTGGAACGAGCCCACATTCGGACAATTTGACGTTGCCCAGTTGCGCGCAAGCCTAGAGGAAAGCCTCTCTGCACTGGGGACAGACTATCTGGACCTCTTCCTTTTGCACGAGGTCGACGCCCATCATCTGGCCGATGGACAGGTTTTGAAGGCGCTGGAAGACTGGCGGCGCGAAGGCCTGTTCTGCAGCTTTGGCATCGCGTCAACGCGCGAGCAGACCGACCGTATTCTGGACAGTTATCCAGACGCATTTCCCGTCGTTCAGACCTCTGACAGTGTGTTCGATGCGGCGCCGCGCCCAGCCGGCGAAGAGACGACGCTGTTGATGACACATTCCTGGCTCGGAGCGTCGCTCGAACGTTTCCAGCGCGCTTTCAATGCCGAGCCGAAGTTTGCAGAAAAGGCGAGCCATTGCGTCTATGCTGACATTCGCCGACCCAGACGGCTCGCCCGCTGCCTTCTGGAATATGCGCTCCACTCAAATCCCGATGGACAGGTTCTGTTCACGACGTCGCGGCCTGACCGCATCACGCAAATGGTGCGGACCGCCGAGCGCCCACGCCTGACCGACGCCCAGTTCAAGGCCCTGGCCAAAGTTGCAGAGCAAGTTGCAAAGATGGATTTGGCGCCGGCTTGAGGCCGCTACCGCGCGGCCCGCTCAAACAAGCTGACGCGGGTTTGGGGCTCTTCCAGAATGGTGAAGTCGGCCGCGGCCCCTCGCACAAGGGTTTCCCCCTTCAGAGCAAAGCCCAGCGTTTCCAGTGACTCGATGATTTCTGCCTCACGCCCGGTCGGACAGGATGGGCGAATGAAGATCACCTGATCGTCGCGATGCAAAGCCCCTTCGAGTCCACCGTCTATGAGCCACCCGCCGCCCAATTCAGCGTCAATCGCATCGGCGTCGGCAGCGCGCAGCCACGTCATCGTGCGGCGGGCTGCCTGCCAATAGTCAGGCCCCTGATAATCGATCACATCACCGCGGCGATAAAACAGTGTTCGGCCCTCGCGCCGGTTCTCCCAGGTTGCAGCACTGTGGAAGTGGATACACGTCAGGGCCGGTGCATCACCGAAGCCTTCTTCCTCGGCGAAAGCGAAGCCCCCGCGATAGTCTTCCGGCTTGATGTGATGGCGCAGTTCGACCACAGAAGATCCCAGCGCGGCGAGCACCAGTATAGCGCCCAGACCTGCTCCAAGCGCGGGCCATTTCAGCCGCGACAGGACATAGCCGGCCCCAAGCGTGAGCGGAATAATCGCCGGCAGCAGAACCTTGTTGGCCAGGAGAGGTTGGCGGATGTGCAGGACGAGCACCACCAACGGAAACACTACGATAAGCGCAAACAAGCTGGTCGCGAGGGCGCGGCGGCCACTGACCCACGCGATCGGAACCGACGCGGCGGCAAGGGCGTAGAACACCGCTTCAAACAGCATGGACAGTCCACCGAGGCCAGGAAAGCCAGTGATGTTTCTATAGAACCACTGGATATCCAGAATGCTGTTGTCGCCGCCAAGGCCCGGGAACGTGCTGGACGCGCCCGGCAGGGCAATCAACCATGGTAATGTCAGCACAAAGAGGATCGCGTTACGCACCAGCCAATCGCGACCGAAGCGCATGCGATCGTCGCCACCGAGGCCAACGGCAAGGCTCGCGAACCCGATCAATCCCATCACGATAAGGCCAAGCGCGTGGCTGTAGATGGCGAAGAACCCGCCCAACACGTAAAGCGCTGCATAGGTCCGTTGGCCATGCAAGTTTGGCCGGGCGTGCCCCACGCCGCCCCACAGTGCCAGGATCAACCCGAAAATGAGGTACGGATACATCCGTGCATCCTGGCTGTAATAAATGTGGCCCGTGGCGAATGCGAACAGCAGGCCGGTGAAAATGGCGGCGCGTACATTGGCGATATCGCGCGTGGCCAGCACCATCGCGGCCACGGACATTGAGCCGAACACTGCGGCTGGCACCCGGGCATAGTCGGGGTCCGGCGTGATACGGTGCCAGAGGTGCTGGACTACCCATGTCATGTTCGGATGATTGTCGATATTGCCCCAGATGATCGTTCCCAGGTCCAACCGGGCAAAAGCCAGCGTGACAGCTTCATCCATCCAGATCGGCGCGCCCGACAGATTCCAGAACCGTGCGATTGTTCCGGCAGCAACAATTACAGCAAACCAGACCCAGAACCTCGGCAGGCTTGGCACGTTATCGATCAAGACGCGTTTTATCTGTTCTTCTGCCACCTGCAAAAAGCCCATGCCACTCAAGCCTCAACCTGTGAGGCGACTGGATCGTATCCAAGCGTGGTCATCATATCATCAAACCCGGCTGGCAATCGCGCGAGGTCTTCGGTTGTCAGACTGTCCTTCCAACGGCCGATGGAGCTGGCCGTGATTGGCTTTGTCACCGCTGCATGGTGTGCGTGTCGCCCAACGTCTGCGAGTTTTTCGGGCACACGCGTCAGGTGTGCAGGATCGAAGTCCATGTCGGCCCACGCAAAGATTTTCGAGAACACCGTTTCCGGATCCCGGACCAGGTCCTCATACGCCACGGTCAGCGGTGCGCGCCGGGCGCGCTTCATCTGTTTTAGGCAAGATGTGTTCGCATCAATCCAGCGTTGGGCGGAGCCTTCAATATCCCGCATCCCCGCCTTCACCTGGGAGGCGACAACGTCGAGGCCATGGCGCTGCAAATGCAGGAAGTAGGCATCCGGGAACGCTTTTACGATGTGAGACAGGTGCACCGTGTTCCAGGGCGTCTTGTCTCCCCAGCGCGCCTCCGTAAACCCATGCTCGCCGGCCATGAACGCATAGAGCGCGTCGTATAGCGCCTGGACAGACTGGCGGGACTTTTCCCACCCCTCAACGCCGTTGGCGAACGGGGAAAAGCTCTCAATCTCGAAATCGTCCCGGTGCGGATGACGGTCGATATAGGCGCAAACCATCCAGACTTTCTCGCGCCAGGTAAGCCCACGCCATTTCGACCAGCGCGACAGGATCTCACCGATCACATAGGTCTCCGGCGGAATGTAAATCTGACCAGACGCCATCAGCACGCGGCGCGTGAGCGTGTTGCCGGAGCGCGGGGCGCCGATAATGAAAAGTGGAGCGACGGTCGTGGCCATCAGGCGGTCAACCTCTTGTCCTGGCGGCGACGCTTGTGGAAACCCGTCCATTTGCGTGCGGCGGTGAAGGGAGATGCGCTTGGCGATGCGCCGCGTGATGTTGTTCCGGTATCTGACAGAAGGGCCTCGTAACGCGCCGGGATTGCAGATGTCGCATAGGCCTCCAGGCAATAGTCCCGCGCCTCAGCCGCAGCCTGCCGTGCCCCGACAAGATCATGACGGATTGTGTCGAGCACGGACGCGACCTCTGAAGGCTGGCAATAGATCGCATGGGGACCGAACGTCACTCGAAGGCCGGGGTCCAGAATACAACGTGCTCCCATCAGCATCGCTTCAGCCACGGTCCGCCCAAAAGTCTCGGTCCAGCGGCTGGAATAGAAATAGGCGAAAACATCGAGGCTATCGAGAAAGTCGGTCACGGGTTCGGCGTTGAAGGCGAGCACGTCCCAGCGCGAGACATCCAGACCCATATCCTCGAAGAATGCCGGGTCGGTTCCCATGGTGCGAATGTGCGTGTGGGGCCCGGCCGGGAGGCTGGCGGCGATTTCAGCGGGAGAGTCGCCCCACTTTTCCGCATGCGGACGGCCATGGCGTCCCACGGTAAGATCGGGCGATGTCAGCTTTTCGCGCTTGGGCGCCCAGTCCGCGACATCGAATGTGTTGATCCAGTCTAGCGTTGTCAGTCTCAGCAATGGAGCGAAACTTTGGAGTTGGGCCCGGCAAACGCCGGAAATCGGCGCCCAGAGGGGGCGGACGCCAAATTGGGTTCGGATGCGTGATTGAACCGCAAACGGATCATAGTCCAGGGCGCCGTCCCCCTTGAAGGGGGCCTGGTGCGCAACGATTACCGCGCGGTCGCATGTCAGTGAAGCAGGGTTCGCGACACCAACCTGAAAGGGTTGGGGATGATGGAAGCAAGCCAAACGTGCGGCCAACGGGCCATCGCTAGAAACGCGCTCGACACCTGGCAGATCAAACAGTGCCTCGAGTGCTGGGTTAGCTGTTTCATGGGGCAGGAAAAAATCCTGGCCCTCGACAAAATACATCCCAACCGAGACACCCGCGGCGGAAAAAGTGCGCACATCGCTGGCCACGGACGTGGCTGTTCCGCCCATGAAGCGGGGGTCCACCAGTATCAGAACATCGAAGGGGGCCTTGGCCACCGCGCTCTCCTCGCCTGTGCTCCGCCCATCCCACATTGACGAAGCGTCTTCATCCCTAAGCAAACGCCATGCCTTGCCTACTCTGCCGGCGCACCTTGCTGGCGCTGCTGCACAAGGGCCTTCGCCTCATCGATCAGTTCTCGGACGAAGCCGTTGAAGAGTGTGTACATCGCCGCGAGGAAGACACCGATCCCGATCGGCACAAGGATGACGAGTTGGACCGCGCTGGACAGCGCGTCCAGCCCCGGCCACAGCGCCTGGACAGCATAAATCGCCCCCGCCATCAGCGCCGAAGACACCGCGGTGGGCAGAATGGCGGACACATACTGCGACACTGGGATCCTCATATGGCGCAAGGTAATGATCTGTAGCGGCACAAACAGGACGAAATTCGCGATCAGATAGGCGACTGAAAGGGCCAGCAGGGAGCCCATATAAACACCGACAGCAAAGGCAATCACGAAGCCGACCATTCGGATCAAAGCCCATTGCAGCAGGATCTTTGAGTTGCCGAGCGCCTTCCAGAGCACGTTTGACGGGCCGCCCACCGTCTGGATGACGCCCACAAAGGCGAGGATCGACAAGACCGGCACAACAGGAGCCCAATTCGGCCCGAAAACCAGTGCCACAAATGGCTCACTGACCATGGCCAGCCCCGTCATCATCGGGATGGCAATACCCGCCAGCACGGAGACAGACCGCAGGAACACCAACCGCAGACGTTCCGTTTCGTGCTTGATCGACGACATGGCGGGATAAAGGGCATAGCCGGCGCCCAGCGAGAGCGAGGACACCGGCACAAGCATGATCTGGTACGCCCGGCCATAGAAGCCGAGCTGCTCCGCGCCCAGGTAACGCCCGATCAGGATATTGTCCGCATTGCGATTGATGAAGGTCACGAAGGCTTCGCCCGTCAGACGCAGGCTGAATGGCAGGACCGCGACAATCTCTGAAAAATCATAGAGGAAGCGCAGGGGTGCACGCTGGGCCGCGAGACCGCCAACCATCTTGATGAAGTAGAGCACGACCTGCTGCAGCACGAGTGCCCACATACCAAGGCCCTGGGCTGCTGCGGTCAGCACGACGACGGCTGACGCAAGGGTCGCTATCAGGTCAATCGCTGCAATGGTTCGAAAGCGGAAATTGCGCTGCATCCAGGCCATGGGCACGAGGAAAACGCAGTGCATTAGCACCATGGCCGATAGGGCCTGTACCAAAGGCTCAACCACGGGTTCTCGGTAGAACCCCGCAATAAGCGGTGCGGCGAGGAATGTGCCGATGGTCATGGCGCCGCCAAGGGCGATATTGGTCCAGAACGCCGTCGACCAGAAGGCAGGCGATGGGGCATCCGCCCGCACCAGAGCGGCAGAGATGCCCAGATCGTTGAACATCGTGAACAGCGCGACAAACGCCATCGCCATGCCGACATAGCCGAACTGCTCTGGCGGAATTGTGCGCGCCAGGATCGGCAACACGACAACGAACTGCAACACTGTCTTGAACAGGATTGTCGACACATTGAGTGTCGCCCCATCAATCGTCTTGCGTGCAAGATTACTCATTCAACTGTCCCAAGACCGGACGCCGGCCACTCCGGCATGATTCCCGCAAGCGGTCAGATCGACTGTAAAGCCAGTCTGAGGCCACCTCCGACCGCATGGGTCTGCAAGTCTCATACTGGTTTTGCCCGAGACCCAAGCGTGCAGGGAGCCAATACGCCTGTTACGCGAATTTGAGGAGCTGGAAATGGCCGACAAGATCAGCGTGATCGTGCCGACCTTCAACCGCGTGGACCTGATCGCGGAAACGCTCGACAGTCTGCTGTGCCAGACGCGGCGCCCCGATGAGATCCTCGTGATCGACGACGGGTCTACCGATGGTACGGGGGACGTCGTCAAAGCCTATGGCGATGCAATCCGGTACATGGCCAAGCCAAATGGCGGCAAGGCCAGCGCCCTCAATCTCGCAATGGAACAGGTCTCAGGCGACCTGATCTGGATCTGCGATGATGACGACCTCATCCTGCCTGAAACCTGTGCCCGGCTTGCGGCATGCCTGGAGGCGGATTCAAAGCTTGGCTTTGCAGCCGGCCGGCATGAAGACTTCATCGTCGACAGTGATAGCGGCGAGCGTATCGTTAAAGCGCCCGGATACTGGCGCCCGTCCCTGAGCGATGAAATCTTTCCGGACCTCCTCGACGGATGCCACATTTTCCAACCGGGACTCATCGTCCGGCGCAGCGTTTACGATGCCGTCGGCCCCTTCGATGAAGCGTTCATCCGCTCCCAGGACTACGAGATGATGCTGCGCATCGCCCGCCACGCCCGCGGCGTCCTGCTGCCGGAAACCGTGTATCTGCACCGCGAGCATGGCGGCGCGCGAGGCTCGGCCAAGGAGCGCTTCACGCCGGAAGAGGCCAATGCGAAGTGGATCAAGTTCCACCGCATGATCTTCGAACCTCTCATGGCGGAGCTCGCTGACACGGATATCCTGCCGGCCTCGCTGGTGGCCCGGCCCGACATTGCACCCATCACGGCCCGTGTGGCCGCATTCAAACGCGCCGGCGTCTATGCTCGCCACATGATGTGGCCGGAAGCCATGGACACCTACGAAGACATCGCCGCCCGTGCGGAGGGCCCAGACCTGACAGACGTGGAACAGCGTCTCGTAAAGCAGGCGACCGGTTACAGCTTCGGCTGCGGCCCGCTGTATGAAGACCCGGAGATTCGGCGCCGCGCAATGGCCCTGAAATCGATCTCCCCACGTGGACGGCAGATCGCAAACCTGTTGGGCGCGTCCATGATGTGGCGTATCAAGTGTGCCACGAAATCCGGCAACCTGCCCCTGGCGGCTCAACTCACCGGCTTTGTGGCCAGCGCCCGGCTCTAGACAACATCCACCACGTAAAGCGCCTGACGAAAGAGCGGTCCGTAGGGTTTCTGGTCGGCATGGACCAGGCGCAGGCCATGATCTTCGAACGTGGCGCGCCAGCCATCGTCATCCCGATTGGTATGGGGGTGGCCAAAAAACTCAAGGTTCACAAGGCTGTCTGCACCATAGGTCAGGTAACGCTGGAGGGCGCCCTCATGGACGTCCTCCACCAGGATCAAGCGCCGCGCAATGCGAGCGGCCTCGCGCAGGATCGCGTCCGGGTCCGGCGTGTGGTGCAACATAGTCAGCAGCAAGGCTGCGTCGAACGCGCCGTCGTCAAACGGCATTCGCCTGCCATCATACAGGTGCGGCCTGAACCGGTTGTCGAAACTGGAGTCTGCAATGTCGAGCGGCAGTGCCGAGTACCCCGCCTCGCCGAGCACGGCCTGAACACTTCCTGGGCCGGAACCGATTTCGATCATCTGATCGGTCGTCGACACAAATGGGGCGAACCACTCCACCTTCCGGCGCGCATCCAGCTGCCAGAGCTGAAAAATGGCCTGGCCCAGCAAAGGTGTTCGCCAAAGACTGCGCATTTGCGCTCCCGCGTGTTTGCCACCGATATCCATGCCTATATGAGGCGATCGGGCAGGCTTACCCTGAAACTGGAGGCCTTCGCCACACGCGTTCAATCAACACCAAACACGGTTTGTTGAACCTGATTCTTCAGGGGCGCGCCGTCCAGGAAGGCCCTCAGATTCTCCAGGAACAAGTCGTCGGTTCGGAGCTTGGCCTCTTCCGTGAGCGCGGCGATGTGCGGTGTCAGCGTGATCGCAGGATGAGACCAGATTGGGTGGTCCGGCGGTAGAGGTTCCTCGCGAACAACATCCAGATACGCAGCGCCCGGTCGCCCTGATTCAAGGCCCGCGAGCAATGCCGCCTCATCAACCAATGCGCCCCGTCCCACATTAATGAGCAGCGCGCCTGGTTTCATAGCAGCGAAAAAGGCAGCATCGGCGAAATTTTCCGTCTCCGGGGTCAGCGGCGGACAAAGCACCACAGCATCGGCATCAGAAAGCACGCCCGCAATATCCCGGGGGTGCACCATGGCGTCGGCATGCTCATGATCACCAGGCGTGCGCCGCACACCTGTCACCCTGCCCCCCAGTGCTGTCACGCGCTGCGCCGTGGCCTGGCCGATATGCCCAAAACCAACGATCACCCAGTGGGTCGCGCTGATCTCCCGAAATCCGATCCGCTCCCAACGCTTTGCAACCTGCGCATTGCGCCGCGCTTGCCCATTCTGGAAGTGATCCAGTCCAGCCCAAAGAACCCACTCCGCAATCGCCGCACTCTGCTCATGGCTGGACGTGAAAACCCCAGCCTTTTGACCTATCGCCCTGAGAACCGGATGCTCAATGCCCGCCGCGCTGGACTGGAACCAATCGATCGATGGCGCCGCCATGATGTACTTGAAGAAGTCCATCACTGCGGGTGAGAAATATGCGTCCTGCGTCCCGTAGACTATTTTCAGGTCTGCTGTCTCTGGCACGGACCCGCCCCAGGGACGCCCGACCGCACCCTGATCGTCCAGTGTGAGAGGCGAAAGCGTTTCAGCAAACGGCTTGAGCCTATCGGCGATGCGCGCGAATGTGGTGGCATGGCAAAACAGATCGCCCATCGATTCCTCCTTTTTTGCTGTGTCTGGTGCCTCAGCCTCGGCGCACCCGCAAGCGCGCAGGACGACATCCCCCTGCGCGACCCTTCCTATCTCAGGGACACGGTTCGGTTGGCAGGCGTGCTTGGCTCTGCCCATGGGGCCCGTTTCGTGTGCAATGGCGAGGGCGACCAATACTGGCGTGCCCACATGATTGAGCTGTTGACATTGGAAGCGCCCAATCGCGGCGCTCTGCGCAGCTCCATGGTCGACGCCTTCAATACGGGCTTCTCAGAGGCCCAGAGGCGCTTTGCCTTCTGCGACCAGAACACGGTCGAGGCCGAAAAGCGCTACGCCGCCGAAGGCCGCGATCTGGCGGATCGATTGGCTGCTTACTATTTCACGCGCTGATCGCGCTCGACACTTGGGGATGTGCGGCCTAGCTTCCCGCGAAACCAAACGCCGGGAGCCTATCCATGATCCGCCTTGTCGCCCTTGCCGCATCCCTGGTCGCTTTGGCCGCCTGCGAAACCGTTGAGACCGGGCCCCCGCCCGTTGCCCCGGCCACGATTGTCTCCGTCGAAGCGGCAGCCCCGGTAGAGCCAGGCATTGGCGACCGGCTGAATACGGGCCGCAAATTTGGAACGCGCAGCGCCGTGGTGGCGCCAAATGCTGCGGCCGCAACGGCCCATCCGCTGGCCACACAGGTCGCCCTCGACATGATGAAGCGCGGCGGCAGCGCCATGGACGCGGCGATTGCAGCAAATGCGATGCTGGGCCTGGTCGAGCCGACGGGGAACGGGATTGGCGGCGACCTGTTCGCCATTGTCTGGGATCCGCGCACGCAGAAGCTCTACGGCTATAATGGCTCTGGCCGCGCGCCCATGGGCGCGACGCTGGAAGACATGCAGGCCGCCGCCGACGCGCATATGGAGGGCGAGGAAATCCCGCCCTTTGGCGCTGCCCCCGTGAGCGTGCCCGGCACGGTAGAGGCCTGGGGCGTATTGCACGAGCGGTTCGGGCGGATGCCGCTGAATTATGTGCTTGAGCCCACCATCGATTATGCGCGGGGCGGGGCACCGATCCCCGAAGTCATCGCCTATTATTGGGGCCGCAACGAAACGCGCCTGCGCGAGGCGAGTGAGAGCGGGATGCTGGAGGAATTCGCCAATGCCGAGGCGACCTTCTTTTCCCTTGCGCCGGTTGAAGGTTCGCTGTTCAGGAACCCCGATCTGGCCGACACGCTGGAGCGGATTGCCGAGTTTGGGCCGGGCGACTTCTACACAGGCCAGATTGCGCGCACCATGGACGCCTATTTCGACCGGATCGGCGGCTTCCTGACCTATGAAGACTTCGCCGCCCATGAGGGCGAATGGGTCGAGCCATTCTGCGCGGATTATCGCGAGGCGCGCGTCTGCCAGCTTGGCCCGAACACGCAAGGTGTCGCCGCGTTGCAGATGCTGCAAATCCTCGAGGGCTTCCCCATGCGCGAGTTCGGCTTTGGCAGTGCCGACAGCGTAATGGCTCAGGTGGAAGCGAAGCGGCTGGCCTTTGCGGACCGGGCGCGGGGCTACGCCGACCCGGCGTTTAGCGGGATGGATCCTGCAGCGTTTCTCGATGAAGGCTACGCCCAGTCTAGGGCGGGCTCAATAAAACCTCGTGAGGCCATGTCGGCAGAACAGATAGAATCCGGATTGATGCTCTTTGGCAACGGTTATGAAGTCGCTTGGGAGGAAACCGATGCCAAACTCCACGACGGTGACACGACCTATCTCTCTGTGGCCGACAAGGACGGCATGATGGTCTCACTGATCCAGTCGAATTATCGCGGCATGGGCTCCGGGTTGGTGGCCGATGGGCTTGGCTTCATGTTCCAGGACCGGGGCCAGCTCTTCAGCCTTGATCCCGAGCACCCGAATGTCTTCGAGCCGGGCAAGCGCCCCTTCCACACCATCATTCCGGGCTTTGCGTTCAAGGACGTCGACGGCGCGCACCAGCCCTGGCTCAGCTTCGGCCTGATGGGCGGGGGCATGCAGCCCCAGGGCCATGTGCAGGTGATCCTGAACCTCATCGACTATGATATGGGTCTGCAGGAAGCCGGCGACGCCGCGCGCTGGGAGCATGTCGGCGGCTGCGAGCCGACCGACGATCTGGAAGGCGACGCCTGCGAGGGCGACATGGGCGAGGTGCGCCTTGAGTCCGGCCTGGCCGGCATCGCCGCTGAACTGGAAGCGCGCGGACACACTGTGCGCTGCTGCGGCCCCAATTTCGGCGGCTACCAGGCCGTCATGCGCGACTTCGAAAACGACACCTGGATCGCCGCCACCGAAATGCGCAAGGACGGCGCAGCTGGGGGGTATTAGCAAAAACTCGCGTAAAGCGTGCTTTCACAGTTTCAAGCACGTTAAAAGTGTGTTAACCATACCGGTATCAACCAGCATGGGGACGCTCAATGGCAATCAAACTTAGAGTAGTGGGTATTTTCTTCAGCAAAGCGGACATCGAAATCACAAAGTCCCCGATGTCGGTTAAAGATGTTTTGGACCAAGCTGTAAGCAGTCCGCCGCCAAACACAGCGTTTTCGTATGGCGCGATATCGAAACAGGGGCGAGAATCCCCAAGTGTGTTTTCTGCAAAGTATAAATCGAGACGAGAGAGTCAGTCAAGTAAACGAGGTTATCCTGCAGGCGAGTATGTACTCGCCGAGGATCTTATCTCTAGACCAGCATACTCAGTCTGGCAGTTTTATTTGTTTGAGCCCGGGCTCGACGGTGGGCTTGGAGCACCGATAAATCCCGCTTCCCGGCAAATTGTTGTAGATCCCAATGCAACTCCAGGCAGCAGATTTGCAGAGTACGGTAACACCGAAGTCAAAGACAATGAAACCGTAATCTGGCGATTGATCAACGTTCTAGCGGAGAAGACGGAGCTCCCGCCAAGCATTCCAGCGCCAACCAGCTAGCGTTTAGGAAGTCACGTGAGGACCTAGCGACCTAATTTATGCTTCGGCTTAAGCTGTCGCTTCCGAGCGCAACTAAAAGTGCTCGGAAGCGTGGGACCAAGGTCAGCTTTGAGAATTCAATCCCTAAAGCGTGCCCAGCATTTCTGCCACAAGCGGGTGGCGCACCACGTCCTTGCCTTCCAGGCGAACGACGGCGACGTCGTCCATGGTCTCGAGCTTGTCGGCGATGGGGCCGAGGCCTGAGAGGCTAGGCAGAAGGTCGGTCTGGTTCGGGTCGCCCGTGATCACCATCGTCGAGTGCCAGCCAAGCCGCGTGAGCAGCATTTTCAGCTGGGTGTAGGTGCAGTTCTGGGCCTCGTCGATCACCACGAAAGCATTGTTCAGTGTCCGCCCGCGCATAAAGCCGATGGGCGCGATCTCGATCAGCCCCTCGCTCATCATGTGCTTGAGTTGCTGGGGCGAAAGACGATCTGACAGGGCGTCATAAAGCGGGCGCAGATAGGGCGCGAGCTTGTCTTCCATGGCCCCGGGCAGGAAGCCGATCTGCTCACCCGCCTCCACAGCAGGGCGCGAGAGAATGATCCGGTCGACTTTGCCTTTCTGCAGCGCCTCGACGGCCTTGCAGATGGCGAGATAGGTCTTACCCGTACCGGCCGGGCCGACGGCGGCAACGAGGGCCTGGCTGTCCAAAGCCTTGAGCAGCGCCGCCTGGTTTTCCGAGCGCGGCTTGATTGTCTTCTGGTAGCGCTGCTCGCGCTTGGGCGGCGCAGACGCGGCGGGCGCCCCTTTCTTGCCCCGGTCAGCATCATCTGGATGCCAACCACCATCAATCGCATAGAGCTCTGGCCCATTCGGGGCGGCGCCCTGGTCGAAGAAGCTCTCTTCGAAGGCGGCGTTGGCTTTCATGCGCTTGGTGGCAGTGCGTTTTCCCATGGGGGTCTCCTTCTGGGGGCTACGGGCACAAAAAAACCGCTGGCAAGGGCTGCGCAGCGGCGGACGAAACTGGACAAGTAGGGAAAGCGACGTACGCGTCGCCGGGTGGCGGACTGGCCATCCCAAACCGGGGAGACGGCACGTATCTCAAGGTTCGATGGGGCATATGGCGCTTCTGCCACCCTCCTTCTCGAATCTATTTACGAGAACACCATAGCGGGGTTAATCAAACCTTTCGCGACATTCCGCAGGCGTAATGAAAGGGCTCGTAATGGCGATCTACAGCTTCGGAGACTTTCACCCCACTCTGCCAGATGACGGCACCTGTTGGGTCGCCGAGAACGCCACGGTGATCGGCAATGTGGAGCTGAAGACGGGCGCGAACATCTGGTATAATTGCGTTCTGCGCGGGGACCATTCGGCCCTGATCAGCGTGGGCGAGAATTCCAACATTCAGGACGGTACGATCTGCCACGTGGATGAGGGCTGCCCGCTAACCATCGGCGCTGGCGTCACCGTCGGCCATATGGCGATGCTCCATGGCTGCACAATCGGCGACAATTCCCTGATCGGGATCGGCGCGACCGTGCTGAACAACGCAAAGATCGGCTCCAACGTCATCATCGGCGCCCATGCGCTGATCCCCGAGGGCAAAGAGATCCCGGACAATTCGCTGGTCATGGGCGCGCCGGGCAAGGTGGTGAAGGAAATCAGCGATGTGCAGGCCCAAATCATCAAGATGAGCGCGCTGCACTATGTTGAAAATGCGCGCAAGCACCGGGAATTGGTGAAACGGGTGGATTAGGAGGCGTGCAGGCGGCCTTCTTCGTCTACATTCTGCGGTGTGCTGACGGGCCGTACTATGTCGGCTCGCACCGCGGGACCGATGTTGAAGACCGGGTTCATGAGCACAATTCTGGTGAGTTTCCTAAAGCCTATACATATAAGCGCCGACCGGTCGAATTGATGTGGTCGCAGTCCTGGGGCGAAGCTGATCCCGCAATCGAAGCCGAGATCCAGATCAAACGCTGGACCCGCGCCAAGAAGGAAGCCCTGATCCGCGGTGATATTGGAGAGTTGAAGCGGCTTGCGCGGTCTCGGACGGCGCCTGCTGATCCCGGGAAAGCGCGGTTTCCAAAGGTGAACAAAGACTGAGCACGTGTCCCGCCCTCTGGTTCGTCTCCGCTCACCATGAGGGCTAGCAGGCTGAGTCGATTTGAGTTTAGTGCAGATTAAAGGCGTGGGAGCCAAACGCACGCCATCAGTTCTAGGCACGCCATTAGCCCTCATGGTGAGCGGAGACGAACCCGAGGGCGGCGAAACACGCGGCCACCTTCCCCCAACGTCGCGGCTTGACGCCAGCCGTCCATCGGCCACCCTGCAAGTAAAACAGGGAGGCGCCGCTATGGCCAGTCATGAATTTGCTACCGTCACCACCGAAGACCACACGCTGATCGTCGAGATCAACCGGCCGGAAAAGATGAATGCGCTGCATCCGCCGGCCAATAAGGAACTCGGTGAGATCTTCGACGAATTTGCCGCCAATCCCGACCTCTGGATTGCAATTATCACCGGCGCCGGGGACCGGGCGTTCAGCGCGGGAAACGACCTGCGCTACCAGGCCGAAGGGGGCGACATGTTCGCCGTGCCGAGCGGATTTGGCGGGCTGACGAGCCGGTATGACCTCAACAAGCCGGTAATCGCTGCCGTGAACGGTGTGGCCATGGGCGGGGGCTTCGAGATTGCCCTGGCCTGCGACCTGATCATCGCCGCCGACACAGCCCGCTTCGCCCTGCCCGAGCCAAAGGTCGGCCTGGCGGCCCTCGCCGGAGGCCTGCACAGGCTGCCGCGCCAGATCGGGCTGAAACGCGCCATGGGCATGATCATGACCGGCCGCCAAGTGTTTGCGGCAGAAGGCAAGGAGCTGGGCTTTGTGAATGAGGTCGTGCCGCAAGGCGAATTGATGGATGCAGCGCGCAAATGGGCGGGCATGATCGCCGAGTGCAGTCCGATGTCGATCCGCGCCTCAAAACAGGCCGTGATGGGCGGTCTGGATGTGGCGAACTACAAGGTCGCTTTTGAAACGCGCTTCCCGGCGGTGTCGGATCTGTTCAAGTCTGCCGATTTCATCGAAGGCCCGCGCGCCTTTGCGGAAAAGCGCAAGCCGAACTGGACAGGCAGCTAGCCCCTATTTCGCTTCGGCTTCCCTCATGAAGCGGATACCGAAGCTGCGGCCATCACTGCGCACCACTTTGCCCCGGAGATTGCCGGTGCTGACGATTTCGCCGATGGCTGGTGCACGGCTAAGCGCTTCAAAGCCAGCTCCCGTGAGGGAAATGTCCACAACGCGGCAGTTCAGGACCCCGCCACTGTCAAGCTGCAGCTGGGCAGGACCACCTGCCTTGTAGCGGGGATGCTGGCGTTCATCGCTGAGGCCCAGCGGGTCCTTGCTGATCAGCCAGATGAGCTGATCAGCAAGCTTGTCGCGTTTGCGGATCGTCAGCGAAAACTGCACCAGAAAACCGCGATTGAGGACGCGTGTAACCTCTCCGGTCACACGGCCCAAACCATCGAAATAGCAAACAATCTGGCTGCCCTGCTGCGGCAGGTCATTTGCGCGGATCTGGGCCGACTGGCTGGACATTGCGACGGATACGATCCGGTGCTCTTCGCCCTTGGAATCCAGGAACCGACCGGGAAGCTGGATCGGCAGGCGTTGGTCTGTTTGCGCGGCGCTCACAGATTTATTTTTTGAGGGCATATGCGTTTGGACAGCAGTCATCGTTTTCTCGAAGATTCCTTCTCTATTCACGGTCCGCGCGCACGCAACTCGACAACCTATGCCTGAAATTGCTTCACAAATGGTTGCTCGCCATGGGCGCGTTGGGCCAAGGTGCACAAAAACACAAATCAGACTTGGGAACGCGCCATGCGGGAATTCGACTATGTGATTGTGGGTGCAGGCAGCGCAGGCTGTGTGTTGGCCAACCGGCTGAGCAGCGATCCGTCCGTTTCGGTTTGCCTGATTGAGGCGGGCAAAAAAGATACGGCGCTCACCGTGCGCATGCCCGCAGCGGTCGGGACGCTGATCAAGGATGAGAACGATTACAATTGGGGTTTCTACACCGCGCCCCAGGACCATCTGAACGGTCGAAAGCTCTGGTGGCCCCGCGGGCGTGGCTGGGGCGGGTCGTCTTCGATCAACGGAATGATCTACATTCGCGGCCACGCGCGCGACTATGACCAATGGCGCCAGATGGGCCTGACAGGGTGGGGCTTTTCGGATGTCCTCCCCTACTTCAAACGTTCCGAGGGCCATGAGGGTGGCGAGACTGACTTCCATGGCGGTGACGGGCCCCTGAAAGTGTCCGAAAGCCCCATCGACAGCCCGCTCTACGAGGCCTTTATGGCGGCTGGCGAGGCGGCAGGTCATCCCGTAACGCCCGATTTCAACGGGGCGCAACAGGAGGGCATGGGGCCCTACCAACGCACCATCCATGGCGGCGAGCGCTGGAGCGCGTCCTTCGGCTATCTTCGCCCCATCGCGGATACCAGAGACAACCTGACCATCATCTCAACGGGCCTGGTGACCAAAATCCGCACCGAAGGCACCCGCGCGGTGGGCGTTGATCTGGTGGAGGGCAAGGGCAAGACCGCCTCCAGCGTCTCGGCGCGAAAAGAAGTGCTGATTTGCGCCGGCGCCGTGCAATCGCCGCAGCTTCTGATGCTGTCCGGGATTGGCCCCCAAGCGGAACTTGCGCGCCACGGCATTGAAACCGTTCTGGATGTGCCCGGGATCGGCGCAAACCTGCAGGACCACCTCGATGTCGTCGTCGTGAACGAGATGACCCAAAACCTCTCGGCCTATTCCACCCAGGCCGGGCTGAAACGCTACATCGTTGGCCTGCAGTATCTCTTCACAAAAGCCGGCCCCGGCGCGGACAATTTCCTCCAGGCTG
Organism: Pseudomonadota bacterium; assembly: GCA_038526245.1. Lineage (GTDB taxonomy): Bacteria > Pseudomonadota > Alphaproteobacteria > Caulobacterales > Hyphomonadaceae > UBA5336. The sequence continues at coordinate 32,826 of JBCBGZ010000007.1, read as the reverse complement.
GCGCCTTCCTGAAGTCACGCGAAGGGCTGGATCGCCCGGACCTCCAGCTCCATTTCGTGAATGCCGGCATGATTGACCACGGCCGCACCGAAGTGAACCAGGACGCATTCACCGTGCATGCTTGCCAGTTGCGGCCAGAAAGCCGGGGCACGATTACACTGCGCTCTGCCGACCCGTTCGACGCGCCGCTAATTGACCCGAACTACCTGGCCACTGAGGAAGACAAGCGATCCCTGCGCGAGAGCGTAAAGATGTGCCGCGAGATTTTTGCTCAATCGGCTTTCGATCCCTATCGCGGACCGGAAATGGTCCCCGGCGCCGGTGTACAGAGTGACGTTGAGATTGATGCCTACATCCGTGAGACAGGCGAGACGATCTATCACCCCGTAGGCACCGTTGCCATGGGAGCTGGCGACGACTCCCCTCTGGATGGAGAGCTTCGGGTGCGGGGCATGGAAGGACTGCGCGTCGTGGACGCTTCGGTCATGCCGACCCTGATCGGCGGAAACACGAATGCGCCCACCATCATGATTGCCGAGAAGGCCGCCGATATGATTCTGGGCAACGCCCCGGCAGCCGCTGTGGAACTGGAAGTCGCTTAAGCTCTCGCTTGTGGGCAGTAAAAAAGCGCGGTCGTATAGCCGACCGCGCCTCTTTCAATTCGAATACAGGACGATCCGCCCCCTAGGTCAGCGCATATCCCTTCGCGTTGATGTAGCGGGCAAGCTCATCGGCGCGACGGGAAGGGTCTGGGTGCGTCGACATGAATTCTGGAGGGCGTTGGCCTGAAGACTTCGCATCCATCACCTGCCACAAGCGTACGGACTGTGTGACGTCGTATCCTGCTGAGTGCATGTAATCCACGCCAGCCTTGTCCGCTTCCAACTCGCTCTCGCGCGAATAGGGCAATACCACGCCAAACTGAACTGCCGCGCCGCCGAGCGCCGTGATCAAGCCGCCATACTGGCTGAGCTCTTCAGACTGGGTCACGGCCACCTGCCCTGCGACCAGCGCGGCCTGGGCGAGCACGGCACGGCTCATACGCCGGCCTGCGTGATTGTAGACGGCATGGCCAACTTCATGGCCGAGAACGGCGCTGAGTTGGTCTTCGTTTTCGGAGAGTTCCACCATACCGCGATACACGCCGACCCGGTTCCCCGGCATGACAAAGGCGTTTACGTCATCCGTGTCAAACACCGCCACATCCCACTGCTCACCGGCCTTCGGTGTGACGCGTTCAACCCGTGACCAGGTCCGCATGACCGCATTGCGCAGCTCCGGATTGGACGTTTGCGGCGTCTGCGCCTTCATATCGCTCCAGGCCGTAGCAGCCATCTGGCCAATCTGAGCGTCAGAAAAGAAGTTCAGTTCTTGCTCGCCCGTATAGGGGTTTGTTGTGCAACTGGACACGATGGGGAACACGGTGCCTGCAGCCAGACCGCAGATAATCCCGCGCCGGGAAAGATTGATCTTGGGTGCGTCCCGGAGGAGTTCACCATCAAATTTGAATGTGTCGGTCATCGCCAGCACTCCTGTCGCTCACATCCCAAGTTAACCCTTTGATCGGGTTTACGAAAGGGGGTCACAGTGATGTCACTGCAACCTCAATGGCAGGTATGGCTTGAACCGGGCGTGAATGCCCAATCGCTGGCTGCTTGCGCCCTAGGCGGTAGGCGAGTTCGGTGCCGTAAGCTGTTTGGCCTGGTCCACCCAGTCCTCACGGCGCACACGGCCGGAAAAGCTCAGATAGTCGTCAACCCAAGCCTCGTTGCCGGCACTCCACTCCGCAATCTGACTGAAGCTGAACACCCCAATGGAATTGAGCACATCCTGAATCCGTGGACCGATCCCTTCAATTTGAGTGAGATCATCGGGCGCTTGGGGGCGTTCGATTGCGAGAGGGCGTTCTGGATTGACGTCCTCAACGGCGGGCACCGGAGCGACCTGGTCTCCAGCCACTTGCGGCATGTGCGTGGATGCGGGTTCAGCCTGCGTTCCCGCGTCCTGCACTTCTGCAGGTATAAAGGGCTTAACAGCTTCGCTGGCGAGACCTGCAGCCGTGCCCGCCACGGCCGCCGCACCCCCGTCTGAAACGGTGTCTGCCACCGGTTGTTCTTCAAGCGGTGCTGCCGCCTCAACCACGTCCGCAACTGCGGGTTCTGCCGCAATGCCCTCGCTTGCCTGCACGGGGTCTGGGTCTGGGGAGGCCGGGACCGCGCCCAAATCAGCAGCCGATGCGGAATCGAAGTCCCCACCATCCCGGCTTCGCTCCTCTTCGAGATAGGCAAGACGCCCTTCCAGATAGCGGTTACGCCAGCGCAGACGGGCCAGTTCCTCATCCGGGGTTTCGCGATCATCGCTTGCGGCCGCGATGGCCGTGGTTTCCGCGTCCGGCGCGGTCTCTTCTGCCGGCACATCTTCTGGCCCGGCAGGCGGTTCACCGGAAAGCTGAACGCCGGCCTTCTGCTCAAACACTTTCAGGCGCGTGCGAAGATAATCATTCTGCCAACGCAATTTGTCGGTTTCGACCGTATCTGCGGCTGCGACGGGCGCTGCCACAGCAGCGGGCACAGTCGCATCAAAGGATGTCGCTTCCGCAGCTTCGGCTACAGCTTGACCGACGTGCGCTTCCAATTGCGTGGTCTGGGCTTCGATCTCGTTTGCCTGGGTTTCCGCAAGGGTTTTGGCGTCCTGCAATTCGGCCTGAAGCGAGGAAACCTGTTCCTGCAAAGCTGAGATTTCAGACTGCAGAGCATCGGCCTGGGCGTCAGGCTGGGCCTCGGCTGCGCCGCTCAATTGTCCCTGGGCAAAAGCGCCTCCAGCGACGCCCGCCGCCCCAACGACTGCAGCATAGGCTGCCTCGTTTCCACCCTGTCCCTGCCCCGCTTCCATCGCGGCCTGGGCCTCTTCCAATTTGCCGCGCAGCGAGGTCACTTCGGCGTCCAGAGCAGTGATGCGCTGATCACGTTCGGCAAGGTCACCAGAAAGGTCCACGCCGCCTGCGCCTTCACCGAGCTTCCGCTGCGCTGCGTAGAGGCCCTCAATTTCCGTCCGGGCCTGCTCCAACTCGGTGCGGGCGAGGCCAGCCTCCACTTCAGAGCGCCGCAGGCGGCCACGCAACAGTGCGCCGCGCACAGCCCAGCCAAAGATCAATGCGATGAAAGCCGCGGCGCCCAAAAGGGCCCACATCTGAGTGAGTAGCCAGGTCATTGTTCGCTTTGCTCCAGCACTTTGATTTCTATCCGCCGATTGGCCAGCCGCCCTTCTGGCGTGGCATTGTCTGATTTGGGCTGATCAGGGCCGTATCCAACGGCCGTTAGCCGGTCAGCGTCGAACCCACGGGCCACCATATAGTCGGCAACGGCCTGGGCGCGGATCTCGCTGAGATAGACGTTAAAGGCGCGCTCGCCGATAGAGTCAGTGTGTCCGCCCAATTCGAATACCAGGTTGGGCGCGCATTGGCCCGAGACCGCCATGAGTTTATCCAGAGTCTCGCCGCTTGCCCGCGAAATCTCCGCCTCTCCGGACTCGAACACGACGTCATTGGTTTCCAGCACGCTGGCAAATGCCGCCTCACAGGCGCCGCGGGGGTCAATGTCAAAGTCTATCCCGGCCACTTCATCAAGCGTCACGGCGACCTCGCGCGTATCGATTTCCACTGCATACGCACCACCCAGGCTGGCGAGATCTTCCCGAAGGAAGCTCAACACACTACCGGGCGCTTCGCCCGCAAAGACGAAACCGACGCCCTCCGGATCAAACCCCATGAAACCAGACGTGAATTTCGCAAACTGTGGCAAGCCAAGGCGCACACCATCCAGCCACCCCGCATAGGTCTCGCCCGCAACGCGCATTTCGTCGACCACAGTGCCTGAGAAATGGGTCTCGGCGATGTCGAAGACCTCCTGGCGCTCGGATTCCGAGGCCACCTCACCTTCGAGCACCAATGCGCCATCGGCATGGCGCGCCGACCATTTGCTCGGTCCGCGAATGTCCGGCTTCCCGATGAACGGCGCGGGCACGTTTGCCACTTCCGCCGAAAGGCGCGCCCGGCGGGTGTTGTCCATGGCGATCCCGGAAACACGCAGCTCTGTATCCTCCAGAACGGCACTGCCGGCGTCGAGCTCAGCCACACTGGCCACGGCAACGGTGGCCGCTTCTGTCCAGGCGCCATCAGGCGCGCCACGAGCGATCCTTGCACGGTCCTCTACTGAGCTTGCACCCGCCGTTTCCGCGGCCGCGACAAGCGCGGCTTGCGCCACTTCACCGGGCACGTAACCATCCAGGATCACTTCGCCCCCGGCATTTCGCGTTGCGCGCCATGTAAAGGGAGATACCGTTTCCACCGCATCGAAGTCGGTTTCCACCGATGTGACAGCGCCAAACACAGGACCGCCTTCCCCCAATGTCGACAAAGCCGTTGCAATGGCGCGGGCCTCATTCTCTTCGCCGCCGGATGCACCGGACAAACGCGCCGTCTGGCCATCCATTTCGACCGTGACCCAATCAATGCCCTGGCTTTCAAGCCTTTGAGTGACAGCCTCGCCTAGTGTGGTCTCATAGGCCTTTGCGCGCTCGGGGAAGTCCAGATATGACCATGCGCCAAGGGCCAGAAGCCCGAGCGCCCCCAGGATGGCGAGCAATGTATCAAACAGCCTCATCTGGGGCCCTCGCTTTCCTGCTACGCGCCAGTCAGAGCGAAACGCATGCCCTAATCAGGCAGGCGCTTCAAGGGAGTGCATACACTTTGGTAACTTCTGTTGCGATCGAGCAAATCACCAGCCCCGCAAATGCGCGGGTGAAAGCGTTGCGAGGGCTTGAACGCAAGAAAAATCGCGCCGAAACGGGCCTTTTTCTCGCCGAAGGGCCCCGCCTCGTACAACAGGGTCTGGAGCGAGGGTGGCGGCTGGATACACTCGCCGTGGCCGATGACACCCTGGACCGCCCACACGTGGCGGAACTGGTGACTGCGGCCCGAAACGCTGGCGCATACGTCTTCTCCGCACCCGAACGGGTGATGTCAAAAATTGCCCGAAAGGACAATCCAAACGCCGTCGTTGGCGCATTTGCCCAGCAGCTCAGCGATCTCGATACCATTACGCATTCCGGAAGCGGCATCTGGATCGCACTCTACCAGGTGCGTGATCCCGGCAATCTCGGCACCATCATCCGCACAGCTGACTGTGCCGGCGTCTCAGGCATCGTCCTGGTCGAGACTTGCTGTGATCCGTTCAGCCTTGAGGCCGTGCGCGCTTCCATGGGCTCGGTGTTTGATATCCGTCTGGCGCAATCAGACTTCGGGGCAGTTTCGTCATGGCGGTCTGACAATGCCCTGACCATGGTCGCCGCCAGCATGAACGGAACCGTACGCCACGATGAAGCGCCCCTTGGCGGGCGTGTGGTGATCCTCATGGGAAATGAGCAATCGGGCCTGCCCGGAGACGTTGAACAACAGTGCGATATACTGGCCCGGATACCCATGCGCGGCGGTGCGGACAGCCTGAATCTGGCCCAGGCAACGGCCATTCTGACCTATGAGGCCTGGCGCCAGGCGGACTATGAGGGCGCGGCAGGATGAAAATGCAGACGCGGCTTCTGGTGGCCGATGACTGGCGCGATTATGCTCTTCTGGACTCCGGAGCGGGCCGGAAGCTGGAGCGGTTCGGCAACCAGACGGTCTCGCGGCCCGATCCGCAGGCGTTCTGGACACCTTCATCCCCGCCCGACAGCTGGCAGGCGGATGCTCTGTTTGACGCGAAGGCGAGCGACGATGACCGCGGCGCCTGGCGTGTCGCGTCCGCATCCGCGCCAGACACATGGACAATGGCGTGGGACGATCTGACATTTCAGGTGCGGCGGACGCCATTCCGCCACCTGGGCGTCTTTCAAGAGCATTCGGTGCACTGGCGCTTTGCCCGGGACCGAATTCGCGCGGCGGGCCAGCCCGTGCGGGTGCTCAATCTGTTCGGCTATACGGGAATGATGTCGCTTGCCTGCGCGGCCGCAGGCGCGGACGTGGTTCACCTGGACGCAAGCCCGAAATCGAATGGATATGGCAAGGAGAACCAGACCCTGTCTGGCCTTGAAGAGCGATCGATCCGGTGGATTGCCGACGATGCAATGAAGTTCGTGGCGCGCGAGATCCGGCGCGGTAACACATATGATGGCATTGTTCTGGATCCGCCGAAGTTTGGGCGCGGTCCCAAAAATGAAACCTGGCGGTTCGAAGAGAGTCTTCCCGCCTTGCTGGACGGAGTGCGCACGCTCTTGTCCGATCAACCCCTGTTCGTCATCGCGACGGCCTATGCAGTGCGCCTGTCTTACCTGGCCCTGGCGCAAACCCTTGCTGATCGTTTGGAAGGCCTTGGCGGCGAAATGGAAGCGGGCGAAATGGCCATCCCGCAACAAGGCTCCGACCGGCTATTGCCGACAGCCCTCTATGCGCGGTGGTGGGCGGACTAGACCTGCGCTCGTCCCGGACACAGGCCTCAGGCCAGATACAGCGCGCAAGAACGTCCAGTTCAGTTTTCGCACAAATCGACAAACAAAAACGGCGGGCCGAGGCCCGCCGTTTCCAGTTTCAAATCCAGTCAGCCGACTAGAAGCGTGCCGTCGCGCGCACGAAGAACGTACGTCCAAACACGTCATAGGTCGCCGGGTAGGTGTTGGCCTGCTCCTGGTTTTCACCAAGGATTGCTGGCTCTTCGTCAAGCAGGTTATCGATACCACCGGTTAGCGTAAGCGTATCGTTCACCCGGTAAGAACCCGACAAGTCGAAGTAGTTGAACCCATCGATTTCTTCGACAGCAAACACGGTACCCTCGTCATCGTCTTGGGTACTGCCAATGTAACGCCAGAGCAATTGAGCCGTGAATGGTCCGTTTGACCAGCGTGTTGTCACACGGTGCTTGTATTCTGGGATCGGATCGTCACAGTCATCACCGAATTCGCCGGCACATGTGATCGGCACACCGCCCTCGAACGGAAGAAGTGTGTTTTCGTCGGTGAAGGTAGCGTTGTACCCGATGTTGATCATCCCGTATTCGCCGATATCGAAATCATAATCAGCGAGAATATCAACGCCTGATACATCTAGAGAAGCAACGTTTTGTGAGGTCACAGACACTTCTGTAATCAAGCCGCTTTGACCACGTGTGATTGCGTTACAGAACGGCGAGCCAACACCTGCAGCTTCCGCATCGCCAACACCGTAGCAGGTGTTGATCACGTTGTTCGCGCCACCACCGAAAGCACTGATTACGTCGGTGATTTCAATATCGAAGTAATCGACCGAGAATGTCAGACCCGGCACGAATTCGGGGCTCGCAACGAAACCAACGGTAAGCGTTTCAGCCTCTTCAGCTTGCAGGTCAGGGTTACCACCTGAAAGCTGACGGACTTGGCCCGACGGCAAGTCAATGCCTGTCGATCCTACTGCAGCCGATGGCACCCCTGTCGCTTCACACAGCGCGCGCAGAGCGGCATCACCGGTAAAGTCGCTCGCACAGGGGTCAGAGGACCCTGGGAAGCCTTCTCCTTGAGGTGCAAACAACTCAAAAATTGAGGGCGCACGAACCGCGGTGTTGTAGGAAGCCCGGAAGCGAAGCTGTTCGACGGGCGCCCATTCACCAGCGATCTTGTACGACTCAACAGTTCCAGCCGTTGTGTAGTCTTCAGTCCGGTAAGCAAGCTCTAGGGCAAGAATATCGGCAAACTGAACGTCGCTCAGGATTGGCAGATACGCCTCACCATAAATACCGTAGACGTCAAAGCTGCCCTGCACAGGTGGAGCGGCGTTGAAGCCAGAGATCGTTCCTGTGGCAAGGTCCTGAGAAGGACGGAAGTCGCTAAACTCCTCGCGATACTCAGCACCGAATGCGAGGCCGATTGGTCCGCCTGGAAGTTCAAACAGACCAGAAGTATCGCCGGAAATGTTCGCCACAAGGTTAGTTACTTCATAGTCGGTGTCAGCAACGACCCGCGTACTAATGAAGTCAGCAGCTTCCGGAGAGATGTTTCCGAGGCCAAAGATGTTGATTGGAGCACATCCGCCAGTCGTGTCAGAGCACGTCGGATTCCCAGCAGCGTCGAGGATCACGTCACCATTCGCGTCAGTTGCCAAGTTAAGGGCCTGAACAAAACGATCGACGTTGATGTTACCGAGCTGGCTAAGAGTATTTTTGACTCTGCCTTCTTGGAAATAGATGTCGTAGTTCCAGCTCCCGACGAGGTCGCCACGAACACCAAAAGCGAATTGAAAAGCATTGAATTCGTCTTCAGAGCGACGTGCGCCGACCTCCAATAGACGGCGACGGATACCAAAGGCACCTTCTGTCGCCAAATCGTCGATGCCGTCGCCGTCAGTATCAACACCGTTACCAATCGCATCAGATATGATCTGCTGAGCAGAAGGGGCGATAAAGGGATTACCATCGAGCGTGAAGTCAATCGTGCCCGAACGCGGCTCAAAAATAGGCGTTGGCGCAAGCTGCTGAGGCACCTCGTTGTTAGCAAAAATAGCGCTGGCGTAGACTTCGGTCGTATCGTTGATCGCGAAATCAGCGAGGCCAGTCAGCTGGAAGCGCTCCTGCGGCAATTGGAGGTAATTGGTCGGGTTAAAGTTAAACAGATCGTCGCCTGTGAAACGCCGGATTGTTCCATCCGGATTGAAGAAGGCAGCACCGCTTGTTCCATCGGGAAAATCAAACGGGCCCGTCAAACGGCCTTCTGGAATACCAGATGAGCCGCCGGCGACAAAACCACCCATGCCGTCTTCATCATTGTCGACCGAAGCAAAATCGCGATCGCCCTGGAAGAGTTCTTCGCGATTGGTGTAGCCAAGGCTCAGCACAGCATTACCACGGTCGTCTGCGAAGTTGCCGCCGAGGGTCAGTGCAGCAGACCAAATCGCTGCATCGCCTTCCTGAGTCACTTCATAGCCGGCTGACGCTTCGACGCCCTCAAAATCGTCTTTGAGGATGAAGTTTACAACGCCTGACACAGCATCGGAGCCATAGACGGCCGATGCACCGCCTGTCACTACTTCGACGCGTTCAATCAGCGCCGCCGGGATGTTGTTGATGTCGACAACGCCCCCCTGGGTCGTAGGAACCATCCGACGGCCGTCAACGAGAACCAGCGTACGGTTCGAGCCGAGACCACGAAGGTCAACGGTTGCTGTACCGTTACCCGGGTTGTTGGACGTTCGGTCGAAACCAGGAATGGTTTGTGGCAGCGTGTTGAGAAGGCTCTCTGTGTTTACAGTACCTGTCAGTTCAAACTGCTCGGCGCCAACGGTCGAGATTGGGCTATTTGAAACGAAGTCGAGGCGCTGGATGCGCGAACCGGTAACTGTGACCGTTTCCTGTACTGCTTCTTCGTCTGTTTCTTGCGCCACTGCTGGCATGCTGACCATGCCGAACGCTGCACCTGCAAAGACAGACGACGCGAGCAAGCGTGATTTAAAGGTAAAGCCGTTCACTTGTGGAACCTCCGATTGGGAACTGCCGATATTGACAAAGCCGGCTCTCCGCCCGGCCTGACATCACTGCTAAAGGTGGGAAAGCGCCCGCGTCAACGCAGTGTCGCATTGCTGTCGCAAAAACGCCGTGGGTGTGTCAAAAACGTCTCAGTTTGTGACAGCAGTTTGGTGCGCGCCCCACAAATTCGGGGGGAATGGTGCCCGGTTGGTCAAATTCTGTGCAAAAAAAAGCCGCGCGCCCAGACCAATCCAAGCGCGCGGCAAATAATTTTCCCCCGGCTATTCGGCGCGGCAGAGATATTTCGATCTGTGAATATCGACCACATTGTCTTCCCACCCCGTTAGGGTCGGGTCGACAAGGTTTTGGTTCACAGCAAACCACATGGGTGTCAGGGGCACCTCGTCGAGCATGATTTGCTCAGCCTGGGCCAGGAGATCCGCGCGGCGATCCAGGTCCAGCTCCAGATTGGACTGGGCGAGCAAGGCATCGAACTCAGGATTGGAGAAGTTGCCGTAATTGAGTTGCCCGGTCTGCGAGTCGAGCAAGTACAGGAAATTGTGCGGATCGTTGAAATCCGCGACCCAGCCTGCATCGGAGAACTCGAAGTCACCTTCGCGCAGACGCGCATAGAGGACTTTCGTGTCTTGCAGGAGGAGCTCGGGTTCGACCCAGTCGGCGATCTGTTTCCAGTTCTGCTGGGCAACCGGCGGTGGCTTCATGTTATCGCCGGTATTGCGATACATGTAGGTGAACTCTAGCGGATTGTCTGGTCCGAAACCGGCTTCTTCCAGAAGGCGCCTGGCCTCCAGGAGCCGCTCGGCGCGAGGCATGTCGGCCCAGTCGACTCGCGGCGCGCCGTCTCCATCAACATAGTTGTCGATGCCCGGCGGCACGAAGTTATAGGCCGGCAGGAAGCCCGGCGTGAGCACGTTTTCCGTCATGAACTCCCGGTCAAGGGCCATGGCGAGCGCCTTGCGCACCCGCACATCGTCAAACGGCTCGACCTCTTGATTGAACGCCCAGTAGGTCACCGTCAACGACGGGTCGGCACGCACCCAACCGGGCAGGCGGCGTTCGATCTCATCCTTGCGCGGACCTTCGAACGCATTGTTCACATCCAGCTCACCAGCCTCGATCATGCGCTCAACGGCATTGAGATCGGAAATCGGGAAGTACGCCACGCTATCGAAGCAGAGCTCTTCAGTGCCGTACCAATTATCATTTTTCACCGCGATGAGGGACGAGCCAACCGTCCAGTCGATCAGCTTATAGGGCCCGTTGACGGCGATATTCTCAGGGCGGATCCAGCGATCGCCATGCTCTTCGACAATGTGCCGGGGCACGGGATAGGTTGTGTAATGCGTCAGCAGACCCGGCAAATAGGGCGCGGGATACTCCAGCGTGATTTCAAGCGTGTAATCGTCCAGCGCGCGAATACCGAGATCTTCCGGCGCGACCTCGCCGCGATTGAGCTCGGCCGCATTCTTCACCAGCCAGAGCAGCGAGGCATACTGACCCGCGGTGGTGGGGTCCTGCAGGCGCTGGAACGCGAAGACAAAATCGTTCGCCGTAAGCGGCGTCCCATCTGACCAGAGCGTCTCTTTCAGTTTGAACGTCCAGACGGTCTGCGTGTCGTCAATCTCGTAGCTTTCCGCCACACCCAACACCGGACGTCCATCTGCAGATGTCACAAACAGGCCGTTGAACATGTCGCCAATGATGATGTTTTCCCATTGGGCTGATGACTTGTGCGGATCAAGCGTGTCCGGGTTCGCTGAAATGCCCCGGCGCAGCATCTCGCCGTATTGGGAGCTGTCTCCGCCGCCGCCACACGCCACCAACAGGGCGGACGCCGCACCTGCCAAAGCCAGTTTCCACCTGCCAAAAGACACCATATGATTTCCCTCAATCTGACCGCTCACCAGGTGAAACTTATCTGGTGATTGGCTCTGGTTTCCAAGGCACACCTTTGTGAGGGTATGCCGATCGTTACTTCAAGACCGGTGAAGATGAGCAGGAAATGAACATAAGACGCAAGACACTCCTTACCGCCATCGCGCCGCTCCTTCTGGCAGGGATCGCCCAGGCGGAGACCGATGAAGCCTCAACCGCGGCAATCTATGCCTGCGCGGACACCAGCGATGATGCGGCTAGACTCGCCTGCTACGATGCCGCCGTTGGGCGATTGAAAGCCGCAGAGGAAGCAGGCGAAATCACCACCATTACGCGCGAGGAGGTCGAAAACGTCCAGCGTGACACCTTCGGACTGTCCTTGCCCTCCTTGCCCGCTATCGCCATGCCGAGGTTTGGAGGAGACCCCGACAATGACGGCCAGCTCGACACCATCACTTCTCGGGTCACAGACATCCGCCGCAACAGCTATGATTATGTCGTCGTAACGCTCGAAAATGGCCAGATCTGGCGCCAGACCGAAGGCGGACGCTTCTCTCTACGCGGCATCGAAGAAGCGGAGATCAGGCGCGCCGCGCTGGGCAGCTTCAAGATGAAGCTCGACGGCGGACGGGCCTTCCGCGTCAAACGCATCCAGTAAAGGCTAGCGTTCTTTCGGGTCCAGGGCGTCGCGCAGGCCATCACCCAGGAAGTTCAGCGCGAGCAGTGTCACTGCCATGGTGCCGGCGGGGATGAGAAGCATCCAGGCCCGGTCTCGCATCTCATTCGCTCCCTGGCTGATCAACACACCGAGGGAGGTGAGTGGCTCATTCACGCCGAGCCCCAGGAAGGAGAGAAAGCTCTCCGCCAAAATTACAACCGGAATGGTGAGCGTGACATAGACTGCCACGGGCCCGATCACATTTGGCAGCACGTGCCTGCGGATCATGGCGACCTGGCTGACGCCTGCCGCCCGGGCTGCTTCAATGAATTCCCGGCTTTTAATTGCCAGCGTCTGGCCGCGCACGATGCGCGCCATGGTGAGCCATTCAATCGCGCCGATGGCCGCGAAGATCAGGAAGATATTCTGACCGAACACGGTGATCAGGAGAATCACGAAGAAAATGAACGGCAATGCGTAGAGCACGTCCACGATGCGCATCATGATGTTGTCGAGCCGCCCGCCGATAAATCCCGCCGTCGCCCCCCAGGTCACGCCGATCACCAGGGAAACCAGCGTGGCAATGACGCCAACCAGCAGGGAAATGCGCAGGGCGATCATCAGCCGCGCCAGATAATCCCTTCCAAGATAATCGGTTCCAAGCAGATGCCAGTTTTCCAGAGTGGGCGCGATCTTGATCAGCGAGGATTGGGTCTCGGAGTCATGCACCCAGAGCATGGGGCCGAACGCGGCAACCAGAACAAGCGCGCCAAGCACCCACATTGAGACGACAGCGGCGCGATTGCGCAAGAGACGCGCGCGGGCATCATCCCACAACGACCGACCGGAGACGATGGCCTCGGTCACAGCCGGTTCGATATTGTTTGGATCGCGAAGTGGGTCGCCCATCAGTCGTATTTCACCTTCGGATCGAGAACGGCGTACAGGATGTCGGCGATCAGGTTCAGCACGATGATCAGGCCCGCATAGATAATAATTGCGCCCATCACGAGCGTGTAATCACGGTTGATTGCGCCATCTACGAAATAGCTGCCCATGCCGGGGAGAGAGAAGACCCGTTCAACCACCACCGAGCCGGTCATAACACCCGCGGTTGCAGGGCCAACATAGGACACCAAGGGCAAAATCGCCGAAGGCAGGGCGTGGCGCGTAATCACCTCGCGCTCTGTCAGGCCTTTGGAGCGCGCTGTACGGATATGCGGCATTCGCATTGTCTCGATCATGGAGGCGCGCATCAGGCGGGAGATGATCGCGATTTGCGGCAACGCCAGGGTAATGACGGGCAAAGTGAGATTGTGGAAACCAAGGCTCGGCGGAAACCCAAGCCCCCCCGCAGAGAACAAGCCCGCCCCGAGCGCCAGCCCCAGTATCAACAGCGGCCCGCTCACAAAGGTCGGGATAGAAATGCCCGCCATGGCAACGCCCATCACGCCATAGTCAGCGGCGGTGTTCTGTCTCAGCCCCGCCAATATGCCCAGTCCGCCGCCGACAATGATCGCCAGCAGCATGGACAGACCACCGATCGTCAGGCTGATCGGCAAGCCATCAGCGATCAGTTCGCTGACATCCTTGTCCTTGATCTTGAAGCTCGGGCCGAAATCGCCCTGGACCACGTCGCCGAGATATTTGCCGTACTGCACGAGGATGGGGTCATCGAGGCCATACTTCGCTGCGATCGCGCGCTCTGTTTCCACAGGCAGTTTCCGGTCAGCCGAAAAAGGCCCGCCGGGCGCAGCGCGCATCATGAAAAATGCGACTGTGATAATGGCCAGCATCGTTGGGATCGCGATGAGAAGCCTGCGCAGAACATAACCAAGCGGGATGCGCGCAAAGATACGATTCAGCATATAAAGGTCGCGATCACTCTTTTCTCACGGATTTCTTAAGTCAGCCGAGCTTGGCAGACATCGCTTGCGCCCTTAGCTTTCGAAACCGTAAAGCCTTGTCAATGTTTAGGCTCAGAACGGAACCCAATATGGCTGACATTCGAAACGTAACAGACAGTTTTGCCGTGTCCCCGCAGATCACGCCCGAAGATATCGATGCCATTGTGGCCGCCGGCTTCAAAACGATCATTGCGAATCGTCCCGATGGCGAGGGCGGACTGGACCAGCCGCGGATGGGCCAGATTCGGGCCAAGGCGGAAGCGGCCGGTCTGACCTTCGTCGCCCTGCCCTTTTCCGGCGCGCCGACCCCCGAGATTGTGGAGCGCACTGGCCATATCCTGTCAGAAGCAGCCACGCCGATCCTGGCCTATTGCCGCACGGGCACCCGCTCCATAACGGCCTGGGCGCTGGTGCATTCCGGCCAGGGGACCGGGGAAGAAATCGTAAATGCTGCAGGTGCAGCAGGATATGACCTGTCCAGTATCAAACACCTATTGTGATCGATCGCTCACGAAGCCGCAATTTCGACACACTCGAAAGGTTGAACACACCAGCGCATCATGCAAATGACGCGCGAGCCTCACGGCCAACGGCCCCGAAAGGCCAAGGAGACTCTCCATGTGGAACCGTTTTTGGATAAATGATTTCGAGTACCAGGACGGCTCGATTCTGATCAAGAAAACAGGACATCGGGTGCCCGCAAGCCTCGGGCTGGCCCATGACGTCTTCACATGGCTATCATTTTACTTTTTCGCGCAAACCTGGCGGAGCTGGCGGTTTCTGACAGGCCATCGCCGCCCGACAATCGCGTTCTATCCAGACAAGCCGCGCCCCTGGTACTTTATCTGGCCCGTTATGCATGTTGCAGGTGCGAAACTGATCGAAGACACGGGCCAGGCCGACATTGTTTTCCAGTTCGAAGACGCCACCCTTTGCGAGATCGAGCCACCGGCCACCAAACCCGGCGCGACACTGGTCAATTTTGCCTGCGATGACGTGTCGAAAACACGGGTGGCTGAGGCCTGGGGCAAGGCTGCAGGCTACGATCTGGCGGTCGACCCACGCACCCATGAGGGCCCCTTGGTCGAGAAGGCGGAGAAAAACGCCTCCCATGACGGCCGGATCATTGAAGGCCCGATGGAGCCCCTGCCCGGGAAATCCTATCAGAGATTGATCGACAACGAGATCGAAGGCGGCCTGGTGGAAGACCTGCGCTGCTGCATCGTTGGCGGAAAGCCCACAGTCACATTTCGCAAACGTCGCCCACTCGCGCGCCGTTTCCTGAACGAAAACGCCGAAGTCATCCTGGACCAGCCGACCAATTGCTACACGAGCGATGAAATTGCCGTGATCGAGGCCTTTTGTGAGGAAATCGGGCTGGACTGGGGCGGTGTCGACGTCCTACGGGATCGAGCATCGGGGCGCCTCTATGTGGTTGATGCAAACAAGACCGATATGGGACCGCCTGTGGCACTGAAACTTGGCGACAAGTTGAAGTCCACCCGTCGCATGGCGCGGGCGTTTGCCGCCCGCCTGTCACCGCGCCGGCGCTAATCATTAACGGACGAGACAACGCCCCTATGGCCATACCTTTTGTAAAAGAAATCGACGTCGAATACGGGCGCGTGGATCAGGTCTCGCCTATGGTTCGCCGCGTGATTGCGAACAATCCCGGCGCATTCACCTACACAGGGACGGGTGTATACATCATTGGCCGCGGCACTGTCGCCGTGATCGACCCGGGCCCGCTTCAAGACGATCACTTTGACGCGCTCAAAGCTGCGCTGGACGGCGAGACGATTTCCCATGTCGTGGTCACCCATTCCCACATGGACCACTCCCCGCTGGCGCACCCCCTGGCGGAATGGGCCGGTTGCAAAGTGTATGCGAAGGGCCCCGCCATCCCCACCGAATCCGAGGTGCGCATGGAGGCTGGGGATGATCTTAGCTTCCGCCCAGACGAGACCATTGGCGATGGCTGGACGGCGCAGGGCCCCGACTGGACGCTGGAAGCGATCGAGACCCCGGGCCACACGTCAAACCATGTTTGCTACGCGCTGCGTGAGGAGAACGCCCTGTTCTCCGGCGATCATATCATGGGCTGGTCTACAACGGTTATCTCTCCGCCCGATGGCGACATGGGCGACTATATCGCCAGCCTCGAAAAAGTGCGCGATCGCGGCTTTTCCACCATTTGGCCAACCCATGGCCCGCCTGTGACCGACAATCCCAGCGGCTTCATCCAGGCCTATATCGATCATCGCAAGGCCCGCGAAACGGCGATTATCGCCAGACTCGCTGCCGGTGATAAAACCATCCCGGACATGGTCAAAACCATCTACGCTGCGGTCGACAAGAAGCTCCATCCTGCGGCCTGCCACTCGGTATTGGGGCATATGATGCAATTGGTGAAGGATGGCCACGTGACCACGTCGGATGCTACGCCCGGTGTGAAAAGCCAGTATCGCCTCGCAAGCTGACACAATTCTCGCTTCGCACGGCAGGGAAACGCCTCTAGCGTAGGTCATCCGTTTCTGAGGATCCTGCGCCATGGCCACCCCACGCTTTGCCGGCAAACCGGCGCCGTATCGCGGCTTTGGCCCTGAGATCATTCGATTTGTTGGTCATACCTGGCTGCGGGCATTTGGCTGGCGGATACGGGGTGACTGGCCCACCATCGACAAAGCGGTTCTTGTTGCGGCGCCTCACACGTCCAATTGGGACGGATTTCACATGCTCGCCGCAGCAGCGCACTACCGCATCAAACTCCGTTGGATGGGCAAGGATTCCCTCGGCAAAGGCCCATTGGGATGGATTGCACGCCGCGCTGGCTTGGTGCCTGTGGATCGGTCCGGAGGAAAAGACATGGTGGGACAGGCTGCGCGGGCGTTTGACGACGTGGACACCATGATCCTGGCTGTCGCGCCCGAGGGCACCCGAAGCTACACAGCGGGGTGGAAATCAGGGTTCTACCATATCGCCCACACCGCAGGTGTGCCCGTGCTCATGTCCGTTCTGGACTATAAGACGCACACGATTACTGTCAGTGGACCCGTTGAAACGACCGGTGACTTCGAGTCCGACATCGCAAAAATCAGAGCGCCCTATGCCGATGCCATGGGTCGGCGTCCTGGCGGCTGGGAGCCAACGGAAGAGACCTGAGCAGCTCAGCGCGGCTATTCTGAAAATGCCCGCGCGGAAAACAGGTTGATCAAGTCTTCCGTATCGGCGCGGTCGAGGAACAGGGTCTTTGCCCTGAGAATGGGCCGAGGCCGACCGTGGGACCTCACGCGAACAAGACGGCGATTTCCCTTGCTATCCGCTTCAACCTGAAGCTCGGACACAGGATGGCGCCGAAGCGTCATCCCAAGGACGTTGCGTGCCTGCAACTCGTTTCCTTCAAGCACAAGAAGCAGGCGGTTTGCGCCCAAGACGACAAACCCGACCAGTAGAGCGCCGCTCAGACTGCTCAGCTGAATACCACCGGACAAAAACGTCAAAACGGTTCCGGCGACCAACAATATGCCACCGAGACACAGGAAAGTGTACAAAACCGAATTTGAATATCGTACCCGCATAACCAGCCAAATCTACGCCCCGAGCGCAGTGTTAGCGAGCATTTACTTGTCGGTCAACCCAACGTCGTATTTTTGTCGATCAAGTGTTCGACATGCTGCAACCGGTTCGATTAGCGGTGAGATTCCAGATCGGGCGGCTAGCCTTGCTTGAGCTCATCGAAGGGCACGTCCTTGTCGACGCGAACATCGCCGGGCAGGCCAAGCACACGCTCCGCAATGATGTTCTTCAAGATCTCGTCGGTGCCGCCCGCAATGCGCAGGCCCGGTGCCCACATGAAGCTCTGTTGGAACAGCGCATCGGCGGGCATCTCCTCCTCATCGGTCATCAGGCCATAGTGGCCTTGCATCTCAATGGCCGAGTTGCAGATGTCCTGCAGCTGGTTGGCGGTGATGATTTTCCCGATAGAGCTTTCCGGCCCCGGCGTCTCGCCCTTGGAGAGCGCTGTTTGCGTGCGGAATTTCGTCAGCTTGTAGCCCTGGGCGGCAACATACCAATCGGCTAGCGTCTGTCGGAAGTCACTTTCGCTGAGCGTACCGGCCTTGCGGGCATACTCCATGATCTCGGCCCAGTCCGGACCCGGTGATCCGCCCACGGCGAGGCGCTCATTCATCAAGGTGACGATGGCGACTTTCCAGCCCTGCCCCACTTCGCCGAGACGGTCGGAATCCGGGATGCGCACATCTGTGAAATAGACCTCGTTGAACTCACGTCCGCCCGACGCCTGATGGATCGGGCGCGCTTCGACGCCGGCCTGTTTCATGTCCACGATGAACATGGTCAGGCCCTTATGCTTGGGCGCGCTTGGGTCTGTGCGCACGAGCAGGATGCCATAATCGGAATAGTGGGCGCCGGAGGTCCAGACCTTCTGGCCGTTAATGACCCACTCATCACCATCCTTGATCGCGCGGGTCTTTACGCCGGCCACGTCAGAGCCCGCTGCTGGCTCGGAGAAGAGCTGGCACCAGATTTCCTCGCCGCGCAGGGCCTTGCCAACATAGCGCTTCTTGTGGTCGTTGGACCCGAACGCGATCACAGTAGGGATGCACATGCCAAGGCCGATGGTGAACGGCCCGGTCGGCGCGTCGAACTTGCCCTCCTCTTGATTCCAGATGACCTGCTGCATGGGCGTGCCACCGCGCCCGCCAATCTCCTTTGGCCAGGTGATCTGGGCATAGCCGCCATCGGCCTTCTGGGCTTGCCAGGCCTTGGCCCGCTGCATGAACTCTTCGCCCGAAACGCGCTGGCGCAGGGGTTTCGCACCCTTCGGCTCAAGGTGTTGGTCCAGAAAGGCGCGCGCTTCAGCGCGGAATTCGGCTTCTTCCGGTGTGTCGTTGAAATCCATGGTGGCGACTCCCAAACGTTTCGTATCTCACGAGATATATCAAATTACCGCTACGGCAGGCCGTGCGACGTATTTGCCATCAGGCGGCGTTCTTCATTTCCAGGGCGCGAACGAGCTTCTCTTTCCAGGTTTTCGGCGCGCCGATCTGGACGGCGAGCAGTTTGGCGCGCCGATAGAACAAGTGGCAGTCCACTTCCCAGGTGAACCCCATGCCGCCATGGGTCTGAATGTTTTCCTTGCTGGCAAACCAGAAGGCTTCACTTGCCGCCACGCGCGCAGCAGCAGCGGCTTCGGGCAGTTCCGGCGCATCGGTCGAGAGCGCCCACGCGCCATAATAACAGTTGGAACGGGCAACCTCGTTTTTCACATACATCTCGGCGAGCTTGTGTTTGATCGCCTGGTTTCCGCCGATGGGCCGGCCAAAAGCGTAACGCTCCTTGGCGTACTCGGTTGCCATTTCCTGGCACCGGGACGCGCCCCCGAGTTGTTCGAAAGCAAAGAGAACCGCGGCACGCTCAAGCAGCTTGTCGAGCAGATCTGCCCCCTCTCCAGCATTGCCCAAACGCTCCGCTGGTGCGCCGTCAAACACAATTTCTGCGTGACTTCGCGTTGGATCAAGCGTCTTCACGACCGACCGCGAGACGCCGTCCCCGGTCAGGTCCACAAGCACGAGGCTGGCGCCAGAGCCTTCGCCGGCCAAAACAATCGCATGTGTGGCGATGTCTCCATCGGTCACCGGGATTTTCTTTCCCGTAAGCGCACCGCCTTCAAACCGGCAGGACAAACGCGACGGATCCGGCTCACCCGGTCCTTCAGAGAGGGCAAGCGCGCCGACGACGTCTCCTGCGGCGATCTTTGGCAGAACGGCAGATTTTTGGGCATCGCTGCCGGCCAATTTGAGCGCCTCGACCAACAGGTATGCGGTAGAGGCAAACGGGACCGGCGCGAGCACACGGCCGAGCTCCTCAGCGATGACGCACATTTCCAGCATGCCGAGCCCCAATCCGCCATGTTCTTCGGGTATCGCGGCACCGAGCCATCCCATTTCGCCGATCTTTGTCCAAAGCGCGGCATCATGGCTGACGTCAGCATTGTCGAGCACCTGGCGAACGGCTGTGCTGGGACACTCGGCCGACAGGAATTTGCGCGCTTCATCGCGCAGGAATTTCTGGTCTTCTGAAAAGTCGAAATTCATCGCTTGTCGTCTCACTCCCACGAAGTCTTGTTTTACTCAGGATACTCTCCTTGACGCGCACGGAAACCCTTCACGCAAGGATAAGTTCGATTGGTGGGCGCTGCGGGTCTCCAATCGCGGAAATTTGCCGTGGCCTGTTCACCAAACTTCAAGCCGGATGTGCGATGACTTCAGGGTTAGTCCCGCAGGAGAACCCCATGGCCAAGGCCCTGTTCCACAAGAACCAACGTGTGTTTGTGAAGCCCGTCGGCACCTATGCCCTTGTTGAACAGGTCATCCCCCATTGGGTTAAGGATGTGCCAGAGCCCCTGCGCGTGACCTATGATGTCGGACTTGGCCGCGAGTTTACTGGCGGAGAGTTGGTCTCGGAGTCGAAGCTCAACGAGCGCAACGGCCTGGCATCTGACGATATCGAAGCTGATGACTGGCGCATCTTCCGGATGAAGAACCGCTGGCAGGGCGTTGGCGAAGACACCGGACACCATCCCTATCCCGGCACATTCCCTGTTGTTATGACGGACGAGAATGACTGGGGCGGCTGGCGCGTTCCCGGCTCTGAATACGACCGCGACCCCGGCAAAATTGAGCACCAGGCGCGCCTCATCGCTAACTCGCCCCATATGCTGCGCCAGATCCGCAAGTTCGTGAAGTTTGCATCTGAGAACCCCCACGACCTGCCCGATGACGTACTGCGGGTCGCAAAGCACTGTGCAGCCATCGTCCGCGACGTCTACCAGGTCCCGCCAAGCGAAAAAGAAACCGCTGCCGTCGCTGCGGAATAATCAACGCCGGGCGGTCACTCGCTTCAGCACAATAATAGCACCTGCGCCCAGTCCAATCCCGAGACTGTTGGCAAGCATGTCTGCGATACTGGGCTCGCGGCCGAACGGCATCGCCCCCTGGGCAAGCTCTATGGCCGCGCCAAAGGCCATGCAGCCTGCGACGCCCCGGACCGGATAACGACCCCGCATGGCGAGCCACGCCAAAACGAACAGCACTGCAAACGCACCCGCGTGCAGTATCTTGTCCTGGCCTTCAAAACCCGCATTGCCCGACGGAGGCTTCAGCGCCAGGAACACCAGCACCAACGCATAGGCGCCAAGCGTCGCCCAGGCTGCGCCATCTCGCCATGTCGTCTGCGCTTTTAGCGGCCTTGCCAAAACATGCCTTCCCACCCCAAGTGTGGGGCTCACAGATCGTCTCACTGAAGGCCCCACATGCGCACTGATACGCCCGTCCCCGTCAAGCTCTCTGCCTATGCGCCCTATCCTTTCGAAATCGAGTCCGTGTCGATCTGCTTCAGATTAGGCTTTGATACGACGCAGGTTGAGAGCGTGCTTCGCGTTAAACGGGTCGGCGCCGGAGATATGGTTCTTGACGGTGTAGGCTTGGCGCTGAAGTCGGTTGCGGTGAACGGGACGGCCCTGAGCGAGGAGGGCTATTCGCTGGGCGACGAAACGCTGACTCTCCGCGACATGCCCGACGCGTTTGACCTGGCGATCACAGTGGAAAATCAGCCTCGAAAGAACACGGCGCTGTCAGGGCTCTACGTGTCCGGTGGGCGGTTGTGCACCCAATGCGAAGCGGATGGCTTTCGCCGGATCACCTACTGGCCAGACCGCCCCGATGTGATGAGCCGATTCCACGTCCGCCTCGAGGGCGCGAAGGCGGACTTTCCTTTCCTGCTGGCCAACGGCACACCCGGCGCGGCAGGCGAACTTGGCGAAGGCCGCCACTTCGCCGAGTGGGACGACCCCCACCCCAAGCCGAGCTATCTGTTCGCGCTGTGCGCGGGCGACTATGACGTCTTCAAAGACAGTTTCACCACGCGCAGTGGCCGCGCCGTCGACCTGGCTATCCATGTGGACAAGG
This sequence comes from Pseudomonadota bacterium, assembly GCA_038526245.1. Lineage (GTDB taxonomy): Bacteria > Pseudomonadota > Alphaproteobacteria > Caulobacterales > Hyphomonadaceae > UBA5336. The sequence continues at coordinate 10,898 of JBCBGZ010000007.1, read as the reverse complement.
GAGACGCCGATCGCGCCGCCTACGCCATGGATAGCCTGAAACGCTCCATGAAGTGGGACGAGGACGTATTTGGCCGCGAGTACGATCTGGGCGTGTTCAACATCGTTGCCGTGCGCGACTTCAATTTCGGCGCGATGGAAAACAAGGGCCTCAATATCTTCAATTCCGCCTATGTGCTGGCCGATGAAGCGACCGCGACCGATGGCGACTTCGAAGCCATCGAATCCATCGTCGCCCATGAGTATTTCCACAACTGGACAGGCAACCGGATCACCTGCCGGGACTGGTTCCAGCTTTGCCTGAAAGAAGGGCTTACAGTCTTTCGAGACCAGGAATTCTCAGCCGATATGCGTGCCCGCCCGGTGCAGCGCATAAAGGACGTGATCCGCCTGCGGGCCCGGCAGTTCGCTGAAGATGGCGGCCCGCTCGCCCACGCCGTGCGGCCAGATCAATATGCCAGTGTCGACAACCTCTACACAGCAACCGTGTACGAGAAGGGCGCCGAACTGATCCGCATGTTGAAAACGCTGATTGGCAATGACGCGTTTGCCAAGGGCATGGATCTCTATTTCGACCGCTTCGATGGCAAAGCGGCCACGATCGAAGACTTTTATAGCTGTTTTGCTGAGGCGAGCGGGCAGGACCTTTCGCATTTTCTGACCTGGTATCGCCAGCCTGGGACGCCAACCGTTACGGCCGCCCACAGCTTCGACCCAGCCACGGGCGAAGGCCGCATTGAACTGACGCAGACCAATCCGGTCACCAGTGTGGAGCCCAATCCCACGCCGCTGCCAATCCCGCTCCTCTGGGCCCTGCCCGAGGACGGTAAAGACGATCAACTCTTTGTCTTAGAGACCAGCTCAGCCACGCTGACCTACAAGGCCGAACCCGGTCAACAACGGCCCCTTATCAGCTTGAATCGGGGCTTTTCAGCGCCAATCCACCTCCAAAGTGACCTCACAGATGAGGAGCGCCTTCGCCTCGTTACGGTCGACACTGACCCGTTCAATCGCTGGGATGCGCTGCAATCACTCCTGCAGCGGGAAATCCTCTCGCTGGCATATGGCGACACGGCCGCGCCGAACGCCGAGATCATCGAGGCCATGGCTAAGGCCTCCCGGAGTACAGCCAAGGAAGATCCGGCCTTCGCCGCACTGTTGCTCGGGCTGCCCGGCTTGACCGAATTGTTCCAGGCCCGAACGCCTGCCGATCCCGTCGCCCTGGCCAACGCGCGCAAGTCCGTTCGCGAAAGCCTGATCGCGCTGCCGGATTTGATGCGCTTCGCCCATGATGTCTTGGACGAACCGATCCCGAGTCCGTTTGAGCCGTCTGCCGAACAAGCCGGAAAACGTGCGTTGCGCGCCGCGGCCATCTCCCTGCTTGCGGTAAGTCCTGAGCAACATAGCCTCCAGGCGCTTGAAGACGCCTTCGAAGCCGCAACGAACTTCACCGAAACGCTTGCCTGCCTGCGTGCCCTTGGCGAAGCCCAGGGCGCGAGTTCGGTGTGGTTTGATAATTTCTATGACGAATACAAAGACCAGCCCCTCGTCATCGATAAATGGTTCCAGGTCGCAGCCATGAGTGCGGACTCGGCTGCGGATCTAAAGCCGTTTCTCGCCCATCCGGACTTCACGCTTGCGAACCCGAACCGAGTGCGGTCCATCGCAGGTGTCTTCGCAATGCAGAACCTAGCCGCCTTCCACGCGCCGGATGGGTCGGGCTACCGTCTAGTCGAAGACATCGTTTCGCGCGTAGACAAATCCAACCCTGCTGTGGCGGCGAGACTGCTGACCGCATTTGAACAATGGCGCAGCCTGGAACCCGTCGCGCGCGGTCAAGCAGAAGCCACGTTGCAGCGTCTTGGTGAAAGCGATCTTTCCAAGAATGCCCGCGACATTGTCTCCCGCGCGCTCGCCCATGGCGGGGAGAATGCTTAAGGCGGGTTAACCACGTTAACATTCAGTCAAGACTTACACCCCAAGAGGAGCGAGTCAGGGTGCTTGCATGCACTGTTAAACGAGTGCGGTCGTGGTTCAGAAGGACGCTTCCAGGAAAGCCGTCACCAAGAAGAAAGGCCCACTCCGCGGCCGTCTTGGGCTGGCCATTGGTGCGCTCTTGGTTCTGGAGGGCGCCGCCCTTGGCATAAAGGCTTGGGAAGAGCGCCAGACGTCGGATCTGCGCGGCCTCGAAAGCCTGCAACGCGAAGCCCACGGCCTGTCCCAACGCATCACCAGCGAGGCCGAAAGCGTCGTCTCGACAGTGTCGATGGGCCAACGATCAGGAGCCGCGCGCGAATTGGTCGTATCTGCCCTGAATGATATTGATGTGGTTCTCAGCCTGCGCGACGCAGCCGCCTCGCCCGAGGGCTCTCGCCTGAAATCCGGCGCTGACGCGGCCATTTCTGCTATCGCTGCCGGAGAGAAAATCGGCCTCAGCGGCAATGGCGATATAATCTTCGTGGTTGAAGGGACAGGCTTTCCCACGGCCATTGCCTATGCACGCGCCGATGCTTGGCTGCCCGCGGCAACAACCGGGCGGCGACACACTCTGGTAGGCGATTACCGACTGGGTGTTGGTGACCCGTCCCTCGAGGCTCAGGCGAGCAGTGCCAGCCTGAACGAACCGCGCATCCAGAATGGCGAAGGCATGGTGCGATCGGCAACGGCGTGCGCGCCGCTCTCGGGGACCGGGCTCCATGCCTGTGTGACCCGGCCGTCGCCCCTCTTCACGCCTGACGAAATCCTGCGCCTTATTACTTACGGGCTGCTGCTTGCCGCGCCGCTCCTGGCCATTCTCGGCCTGATCAACATGATCTCTGAAAGTCGCCGCGAGCGCGATGACGCCAGTTCTGAAGCCCAGAGCGCCCAGGCACGTCTGGATCTTGTCATGTCCGGCGCGCGAGCCGGGTCGTGGATGTGGAACACCGAGACGAATACGGCAGACCTTAGCCCCATGGCCGCGGAGCTTCTCGGCTTTAGCGCGCAAGGCGCCCAGCCGATGGAAACACTCCTGTCTCTCGTTGCCGAGAAAGACCGCGACGCCGTGCGCGACGGGCTCGAGGACGCAAACGCCAAGCAATACATTCAGGTCTCTTTCAGCACGCTGGATGACGAAGACCAGACGTATGTCGAAATGCGCGCGAGCGCCCACGAAGACAGTGACCCGAACACCCTCCGCGGCATCGTGATGGATGTGACCGGGCATCGAAAAAGTGACATTCGGCTGCGAGCCGCCGAACGGCGCTTGCGCAACGCCATTGAAGGTTTTGCAGGCCCATTTGCCCTCTGGGACGAGCGCCGCAGGCTGCTCTACTGGAACCGATCTTTTTCGACCATGTTCGGCCTCGAAGACATTCTGCGCCCCGGCATCAGCCACGACACCGTCGAATTGGCGAAGGCCAGCTCGATCCGCCGGGTCCAGAAAGACGATGACGACCACAATACCCAATATGTGGAGCTGCATTCCGAACGCTGGCTGAAAGTGGTCGAGCGCTCCACCAGCGACAATGGGATGATCACACTGGCGATCGATGTGACCGAGAATCGGCGCAACGAAAATCAGCTCAAGGAACAACGTCGCAAGCTGAAGACCGTCGTCACAAAGCTCGAACGCTCAGAGGGCCAGGCGAGCGAGCTGGCCAAGAAATACGAGCAGGAAAAGAAAAAGGCCGAGCACGCGGCCAACACCAAAAGTGCCTTTCTGGCCAATATGAGTCACGAACTCCGCACGCCGTTGAATGCCATCAATGGCTTCTCGGAGATCCTGATCGAAGAACTGTACGGGCCCCTTGGGGATGAACGTTACAAGTCATATGCCGCCGACATTCTCGCATCGGGCCAGCACCTGCTGGATTTGATCAACGATATTCTCGATATGGCAAAGATCGAGGCGGGCAAGATGACCGTAACGCTCGCGCCGCTGGATCCGATCGAGCCAGTCGACGCAGCAGTGCGCATGATCCGCCAGAAGGTTGAAGCCAAGGACATTTCCCTGATCCTGGACGCGCCCACGGACCTCCCTGAGATTGAGGCGGACCACCGCGCCATTCGCCAAATGGTCCTCAATCTCATCTCCAACGCGGCTAAGTTCACCGACGCTGGCGGGCGGATTACGGTCGCCATTCGCAAACAAGACGACCAAATTCGTATCAGCGTCGTCGATACAGGCATTGGCATTCCGCGTGACGAAATTGCCCGGCTGGGCCGCCCCTTCGAACAGATCTCGGACACAAAGGACCGGAACTTCGAGGGCACTGGCCTGGGACTGGCTCTCACCAAGTCCTATGCGGGCATGCATGGTGGGCGCCTCGGCATCGCATCGGAAGTGGGCAAGGGTACGCGCGTATCGATCTACTTGCCGATAGACGGGCTCGGCACTGGCACCCGTTCAAAGGACATCATGCCCGCCGCAGAGTAGTCCTACTCCGTGACACTCGCGACGAAGGATGCGGCGGTCTCTACGCAGGCGCTTCCGACAGAAGACAGGGCCTGCGCTCGTCCGGCAGAGCTGTCTGCGTCCAAAGCAACGCTCTCGCGCACAGCGCCAACGGCCAACGGTTCTCGTGTGCGCCCGTCCAACACAGTGAGATCGAGGTCACAGACCGCAGCGTCTCCAATGATCGTCATATCGGCAATGTGCCAACTGACTTCGAGATCGCCCGGCACCCCCGAGAGCTCGGTGACAGCAACGCCCTTACCCGCCCCCGACAGGGCATCGACCAGACCCTTTTGCATCAAGCGGGTCAGGCGTCCTGCCCACTCCACATTCTCGATCAAACGCAGACCGCCATCACGGCCTTCGACCACCATGCCTTGTCCGCCAAAGACACGCACAGATGTCGGCTCTCGCACCACCACATTCCGCGTCAGGTCATCGTTCACCGTGATCGCATCCAGGCGATAAAGCGCGTTCGGAACAGCCTGTTCCGGCAAAACCGAGACACATCCCGCGAGAAAGAAGCACGTCGTTGCGGCTAGAGCAGCGAGGGATTTACCCATCAGTTGCCTCCTTCATAGGGTTGGGCGTCGCCCGCCACCAGGGATTGGGGGTTTTGTTCCAGATCCCGGATAAAGTCGTCGAGCCGGGCCATCAGGCGGCGGAAGTCCTGGGCCGCCAGGCGAGCATCGACCACGGCGGCGGTTCCATCGCCATCCACCGCATCGGCAATCTGGGTGGCGGCGCGTTCGGCCTCTTCCGATGCACCGGTGAAGCTTTGTAGCGCGGTGGTGGCGTCGCTCGTCAGGCTGTTGATCGCGTCACCAAGCTGGGCAATCCGGCGGTCAGCCTCAGCACCAACGGCCTCGAGACTGCGACCGACGGAGTTGAATCGGTCGCCGGCCTCCTGCACGGAGATGAGCGCGGCATTGGCATTGGCAATCAGGTCCTCATCGTCGGCGAGACGTTGCGAAATGCGCTCAAGGTTCCCCAGTGTTCGGCTCACGGAAGCGATATTCTCATCGGAGAGAAGCTTGTTGACCTGATCTGCCGTCACATTTGCCTGACCCAGAATACTGGCACTGGAACTGAGCAATTCCTCCAGATCGGTCCGCGCCGACGGAATGACGGGCACGGGCTGACCCGGCTGGCGAACCAGCGCGGGCGCCTCCACCGTGCCGGCATTGATCTGCACAAAGGTCACGCCGGTAATGCCCGCAAAATCGATATTCGCCGTGGAATCCGTCTTGATCGGGGTTTCACTGTCGATCCGAATGCGGGTGCGCACCTTGGAGGGATCTGATCGATCAATCCGTACCCAGCGCACCTCGCCCACCTTGATGCCGATGTATCGCACCGACGCGCCATCATCGAGCGTGACGGGGCCCTCAAAGACGATGTCATACTCATCAAAGGTCTCGCGGAACTGGCTGGTGCCGAGCCACAGGACAAAGCCCATCAGAGCCACCGCCGCGAAAATCACGAAGGCGCCGATCAGGGCATAGTTTGCACGCGGTTCCATGTCCGGCCCTCCTTGTTCAGGCCACAGCCGCGCGCCCGCGCGGCCCATTGAAATACTCGTTGATCCACGGGTGATCCAACTCCCGCAGTTCAGCAATCGTGCCAGTGGCGATAACGCGCTTCTCGGACAGGACGCTGATGCGGTCACAGATCGCACCCAATGTGTCCAAATCATGGGTCACGAGGAAAACTGTCAGGCCGAGACTCTGTTGCAGGTCACGGATCAACTGGTCGAATTTCCCAGCCGTGATCGGGTCCAGCCCGGCTGTCGGTTCGTCCAGAAAAAGGAGCGCAGGATCAAGCGCAAGCGACCGCGCAAGGGCCGCACGCTTGCGCATTCCACCGGACAGATCGGATGGATATTTGTTCGCCGCCGATGCATCCAGCCCCGACAAACGGATTTTCATTTCTGCTACGTCACGCGCCATATCCGGCGGCAGTTTCGTGTGCTCGCGCAGGGGCACAAGCACATTCTCCCGCACGGTGAGATTGGAAAACAGCGCCCCATCCTGGAACATCAGCCCCCATTGGCGCTCCATCTCATCACGCTCCTGGCCCTCAAGCCGGGTGATGTCGCGTCCGAATACCTCAACCGACCCGGCTGATGGCGGCTTCAAGCCCACGATCGCACGCAGAAGAACGGACTTGCCGGTGCCGGACCCGCCAATGATGCCCATCACCTCGCCAGCGCGCACGTCCAGGTCGAGGTTCTCATGCACAACATGGGACCCATAAGCGGTTTTTAGGCCGCGCACCCGGATGGCAAGACGCTCGCGGGTCATACGCCCAGCTCCATGTAGAAGATGGCGAAAATCGCGTCGATCACGATGATGGAGAAGATGGCCTGGACAACCGATGTCGTGGTGTGGCTCCCAAGCGATTGGACGCTGCCCCCCACTAAAAGCCCCTGGCGGCAGCCAATGAGCGCCACCACGAGGCCAAAGAGTGGTGCCTTGGATAGACCAACCCAGAAATTGGCGGTCGGAACGAAATCCTGAATCCGCTGGGCAAACACCACCGGATTGATATCGAGGGCCAGCCACCCCACGACGAGGCCGCCTGCAATACCCGCGATCATCGCCACAAATGCCAGGACAGGCGTCATGATCACCATCGCCAGGATGCGCGGCACCACCAGCACTTCCATCGGGCTGAGGCCCAGCGTGGTCATAGCGTCGACTTCCTGGCGCATCCGCATCGCGCCGATCTGCGCGGTAAAAGCTGAATTAGTGCGCCCGGCGAGAATGATGCCCGTCAACATCACGCCGAGCTCTCGCATCATGGCAATGCCAACCAGTTCCACAGCAAAGATCGTAGCACCAAGATCGGCCAGCGAGGACGCGCCGATGAACGCCACCACCATCCCCACGAAGAAGGACAAGAATGCCACGATGGGCAGGGCATCAAGACCAGCTTCTTCCATGATCGCCACGGTCGGCGTCAGTCTCAGCCGCCTGGGGCGAAGCAGAACACTCAGGCTTGTGGCAAGGGCCTCTCCGAGAAAAGCGAGCGTGGCGATCCCTTCCCTGTAGAGATGAATGCTGCCGCGCCCGGCCCGTTCCAGAAGATCAATGAAAGAGCCGCCGGGTTGGCGGGGTGGATCACAGTCCACTTCGGATTGTGCGATCAGCTGGATCAGGTCCCCTGCGCTGGCATGGGCGCCCTCAATCTCTGGCTGGGTGGCATCCTTACAAACGCGGGTGAGCATCAAGGCTCCCGCCGTGTCCACCGCCCCGAGCCCGGCTACATCGATGACATCCACCTTGGACAGGAGATCATGATAGCCATCGCCCAGTTGGTCGATGGTCATCACCGTCCAGTCGCCCGAAACCTCAAGGACACGGCGGCCAGCGTCTTCGCGCAGCAGAAATGTGGCGTTAGTGCCCGCCATGGAAATGGGTCCGCCTTCTGGCTGGTGGTCAAATTCCACAACAGCAAAACAAGGTTAAGACCGCGCGCCAAGAGTTTGTTGAATTTCACCTATCTCGGTGGACGGCCTGGAGTGCCGTTCGATCTGGCCAGATCAGTCTTCGATGTCCGGGAACTCCGGAGGGCTGGGCATGCGCTCGGCGGCAGTGGCGAGCAGGAAGCCCCAGATCTGCGTATTCAGGGCGGCAGCCTCCGCGCTTTCATCGGTCTCGATGGCCGCTTGCATAGCAATCAGGCGCTCAGCGAGCTCATTACGCGCCAGGCTCAGGTCACTGATCTTGTAGCTGTCGGGCGAGATCTCTGTCGCTTCTGCGTCACCCCCCGCCGCGAGCAGTGCCTTCATGCCATCAATTTCGCGGCAAAGGCGGTCAGCTGCGCCATCCCAGGCCTCGCCCGCCATAACGGCCATCAAGCCCGACAAACCCGCCTTGCCGCCCGCATAATGTCCCTCCAGGGCCGGACCAACCTCCGTGACGAGCGTGCGTCCAATCCGGTCCAGGATCATGCCAATATCGCTCATTGGGGTACCTCCACGCCGAATTTCGGAGCCAGCCGCGAGGCGAGGATCAGCTCGTGTGCGGCATGGGTAAACCAACCCGACCAGGCCAGGATCGGATCGTCATTTTCCCCATCGGCAAAGGTGCGCGCCGAGCTGACCCAAATGCCCATGGCCTTCACACTGGCAAAGATGGACCACCATTCGAAGGCGGCGGGATCAAAGGTGCAGCCCGATGCCTCCTGCCAGATCGCAATCGCCTTCGGCCAGGGCAGGAAGCCCGCAGCGCGGGCCTTGTCACCGCCGCACCAGAGCGGATCGGTGGCCCAGGCAAGGTCCTCGTAGGGATCACCTATATGGGCCATCTCCCAGTCTAGGATGGCAGTGAGGGTGCCCGCACCATCGTGCAGGAAATTCCCGCTGCGATAATCGCCATGGACAATCGAAAGCCGCTGGGCCGGTGGCGGCGGATTACCGCGCAACCAACGGATGGCCGCCTCCAGAATTGGTTCGGGTTTTGCCTGGTCCTTCCTGATCTCGTCCATCCAGTGGGCCAGCTCCTTTTGCCAACAGGCATTGGCATGGGCAGGGACCTCGGCGACACGCGCCAATGGGCTGTCCTCAACAGGGGCTGCGGCGATGGCGCCGAGGTGGCGGAAGAACTGTTCCCCTATCGCATGCCTGTGGGGCTCAACTGCATCGATCTTGAAGGGGTTGAGCGCTTCCCCGCCATCAATCCGCTCCATTAGAAAAAATGGTGCGCCGAGGGGCGCAGCATCGGTCTCCAGTGCAAGGGCCTCCGGCACAGGCAGGCCAGCATGGCCATGGACGGACTGTATGGCAGCAAACTCCACGGCGCGGTCCGTATCGATCAGGCTGGCTGCCGGATCTCGCCGCAGGATAAGCCCACGCGCCGCGCCGCCGACTTCGATGTCAATGGAATACGTCTCCCGGCTTGCCCCGCCGGGGATACGCGTGATCGCGTTCACCGTCGTCGGCGCACCATCGGCAAGGCGGGCACTGTAGTATGCCGCAAACTGCTCTGCGAGATCGGGATATTGGAGCGGATCAGGCATCCAGCACATCCATCCAGCCGCTGGGCGCGTGGGGCCCGATACAGAGCTGTTCAAGAATGCCAATGCCCTCGCTGGCCAGCCCGTCCGGGCCGTGGTGCACCGTTTTGACAATGGCCTGGATGTGGAGATTGTCGGGCTGCTGCCAGGACAGTTCGCCCGGGCGGTAATCTTCGCGCGTGACCACGCCATCCCCGCGCCAGGTCCCGTGGGCCATCGTTGGATGGCCGTAGCCGATGCCTTTCATCTGAAAGGTGGAAAGCGGCTCATAGGTCACCGTGTGGGGCCGGCCCTGTCCGTCTTCCACATGCAGTGTCGCCTCGCCGACCCGGCGCGTATTCTGCGCCCAGGTCACATCCATTTTCGGCCGATTGAGATGGGCAAGTCCTTCGCGGCCTGCCCCATCCATGGCCAGCACGGAGCGCGTGTTCCAGGCCCCGCCCTGGGCATCTTCGTTCACATGGAAGAACAGCGACAGATTGGGGAAACTTACGGGCGCCCAGAGCCAGTAGAATTGCGGCAGCTGCATCGGGACCAAGGGCTGGGGATCTCGCTCCCCAATCGGCCGCACGCCCCAACTGCGGTCGCGCGTGCCGGGCCAGGCCTTCACGTCATGGGTCTCGCCATCGGCAGAGACCGTGCCAGTCCAATGCCCATTCTGGGTCATCCGCGTGCAGTCTATCAACATCCGCGGGCCCTGGCGGTGGGTGAAGCGGGGCTCTTCAATTGGAAAATGCCGGCCGGTAAACTCAACGTCCAGGCTCAGCCCTTCAGCCTTCTTCAGGCGCACATGGATACGCTTCAGCGGCTCAACGACTTCGATGGACAAAGGGCCAACCTCGGTGCGCATCCGCTCCATGTTCAGGGCGCGAGAGACGAAGACAGACTTTTGCACCCCGTCCTTCAGGATCGAAACCGCGCCATCCATGACATTGAGATGGGGATAGACGCCAAACGCGCAGGCGAAGAACACGCTGCCATCGGGGCTGTAGCCATTGAAGAAGAACCGGTCGTAGAAGTTCCGGTCAGAGCCCGCAAAGGCCACGGGTTCTGGCGTCTGGTGAATCGGGTATTCATCGCCTTCAGTCAGCATCGTTTTTCGTCGGCTTTGCCGACGCCTCCCTTGTGGCGCGCCTCTTGGCGGGCGCGGCTCTTTCGATACAGTGTCAGGAAATCGCGCTGAATCAATGGAAGAGGCGACCCTGTCATGGTCCAGTCTCCCACAATCGAAGACCTGAAGGCCTTTTTCGTCGAAGCGTTTGGCGGAGAGCCGCCGGACTTCATGTCTCTAGGGGACGGTACAGCTTGCCTGCGCCTGAAGGTGACTGACGACAACCTGCGCCCAGGCGGCTACGTCTCCGGCCCGACGCAAATGTCCATGGCCGACACTGTGACGTATGCCGCCATCTTCACGCGGATCGGCATTGTGCCCATGGCCGTCACCA